>NZ_JAUSQM010000001.1:951016-1268021 GCF_030811215.1 Nocardioides massiliensis | reverse complement strand
GGCGTGGTGCACCCGGTGGTGCGACGGCGTGTTCATGACCAGCTCGACCGGCGCCCAGAGCCGGCCGACCCGCTCGGTGTGGATGAAGAACTGGTAGAGCAGGCTGACCGACTGCTGCAGCAGGATCGCCCACGGGGGTACGCCGAGCAGCGCGAGCGGCAGCCAGTACGGCAGCGACGACATCGGGGTCCACGGCTGCCGCAGTGCGGTGGAGAGGTTGTAGAACTCGCTCGAGTGGTGCACCACGTGGCTGGCCCAGAAGATCCGGATCGTGTGGTGGGTGCGGTGGTACCAGTAGTAGAAGAAGTCGTCGAGGAAGAACACCAGCACCCACGCCCACCAGGCGTCCATCGGCAGCCGCAGCGGGGTCAGCAGGTAGGCGGCCGAGTAGGTCGCCACCACCACGAGCTTCCAGCCGATGTTGACCACGACGTTGCCCAGGCCCATCGCGATCGAGGTCGCGGCGTCCTTCTTCTCATAGCCGAGCTCGTCGTCGTCCGGCAGGAGGTAGAACGACGCCGCCTCGATCACCAGCATCAGGACGAAGACCGGGATGGCGGCCTGGATCAGGTCGAACACGTCGGCTCCAGGGACGGGCGCAGGGACGGTCGCAGGGGCAGGGAGAGCAGGTGCTGGGCATCGGCCAAAGCGCCCGCGGCGTCGCGCGCCGCGATCCGCTCGGCGAGGGCGAGGTGGGCGGCGCGGTCGGCGTACTCCTCGAGGAGGCCGGCGAAGCGCTCCGCGCCGATGCCGGCGATGCTGGACGCCAGCGTGTTCAGGCCCAACCGGTACGCCGTGTTGTGGGCGCCGTCGACCACCGCGGCCCAGAACACGAGGTCGATCGCCACGAGCTCCTCGGCCGGCACGGGAGCGAGCGGGTAGTCCTCGGCGGCTGCCACGATCGCTGCGACCTCGGTGTCGCTGGCGCGCTCGGCGCACAGCCGGGCCGCGTCGGCGCCGACGGCCGCACGCATCTGCAGGATGTCGTCGATCAGCCGCGCCGGCGGGACGGCGCCGCTCGTCGCGAGCGCGACCAGGGAGTCGAGGCCGGCGTGCCGGCGCCAGTCCCGCACGCGGGTCCGCCCGCCCTGGCTGATCGCGACCAGACCGGCCTGCCGCAGCCGCTTCAGACCCTCGCGGACCGCGTGTCGGTTCACGGCGAAGCCTTCGGCGAGGTCACGCTCGGACGGCAGCGCAGCACCCGGGACCAGGCGGCCACTGAGGATCTCCTCGGTGAGGCCGGCGTAGACGGCGTCGCTGACGGCGGTCCGGGACACGGGGGCGATGGGCACGGTCCGAGGCTCGCCCGGCCGTTCCGCCCTTGTCAACTGGTTGGACCAGTGAGCGGACTCGTACGCTCGCGACATGTCCGATTCCGCCCCTTCCGCCGGTCCGTTCGCCGGATTCCCCGAGGCCGCCCTCGACTTCTACGACGACCTCGAGCTCGACAACACCAAGTCGTTCTGGGCCGAGCACAGGCACGTGTGGGAGAGCGCCGTGCGCGACCCGATGCGGGCGCTGGCCGCTGCCCTGGCCGAGGAGTTCGGCGAGGCACGGATCTATCGCCCCTACCGCGACGTGCGCTTCGCCAAGGACAAGACGCCCTACAAGACCCACCAGGGCGCCTTCGTGTCCGTCGCGCCGCGGACGGGGTGGTACGTCCAGATCGGCGCGGCCGGCGTCCGCACCTCGGCCGGCTTCTATGACGCCGACGCCGAGCAGCTGCACCGCTTCCGCTCGGCGGTCGACGACGACATCCGGGGTCCCGAGCTCGCGCGCCTCGTCGCCCACCTCGAGGGCACCGGCTGGAAGCGCGTGGGCGACCGGCTCAAGACGACGCCCCGCGGGTACGCCGCGGACCACCCGCGCATCGACCTGCTCCGCCATCGCTCCCTGTCGGTGGATCGCCACCACGGCTTCGCGCCCTACATCCATACCGCCGAGCTGGCCGACAAGGTGCGCGCGGACTGGCGCGAGGCGCGCGAGCTCGTGGAGTGGCTGGGGCGGCTCTGAACCCGGCGTACGCCGCTGGGAGGATGCGCTCCGTGGGAGCGACGTACGAGTGCGAGATCCAGGCGCGGCTGCGCGACATCAACATCGGCGGCCACGTCGACAGCGTCGAGGCGGTGCGCATCATCGACGAGGGGCGGCTGCGGCTGCTGCACTTCGCGGACCTGCCGGGTCGCGAGCACCCCGGGCTCTACGGCGCACGTCCCGACCACGTCGTCGACCTGATGGCCAGCCAGCGCGTCGACTACCACGCCGAGATGCGCTTCGTTGCGCACCAGCCGTTCCTGTTGCGGATCTGGGTCGACCGGATCGGTCGCTCGTCGTTCACGATCTCCACCGAGCTGCGGGTCGCGGCCGACCGGCCGCCGGCGCTGCTCGCGCGCACGACGATGGTGCTCTGGGACACCACCACGGGGACGTCGTGGCCGATGAACGACGAGATCCGTGGCGCCCTGGAGGCCTACCTCGGCGACCCGGTGGCGCTCAGACCGTGACGGCGTCCGACGCGCCCCAGTAGGCGCGCATCGAGGTGATCCGGCCCTCGTCGTCGAAGGTCATCACGTCGATCGGCGTGATCTTCTGGGCCATCTCGCCGAAGTCGATGGTGAGCTCGAAGGAGAACGCCGCGTGGCCGGCGACGACCTTGGCGTCGAGCATGCGCGCGGAGCGCTTCAGCGAGCCGAGGCCTACGTAGAACTCGAGCAGCTGCTCACGCCCCCGGCGTACGTCGGTGCCGACCGGGTCCTCGACCGTGGCGTCGTCGGCGAAGAGCGCCACGATCTCCTCGCCGGTGCCCTCGCCGACCAGGCGGACGTAGGACTCGATCGTGGTGCGGACCTGCTCGTCGCTCGCGGGCATGTCAGGACTCCTTCCGGGCGGTGGCCATGGCGCGCACGGGCTCCCAGTAGGCCCGCATGGAGGCGACCCGCCCGTCGTCGTGGATCTCGTAGACCATCACCAGGTCGGTGTCGACGACGGTGCCGTCGGCGAAGCGGGTCGTGATCGTGCCGACGTTGGCGCACGTCGTGCCGTTGGCGTGCGACTCGCGGATGTGGAAGCGGAACCGCTCGATCGTCGCGATCGTCAGGTCCCAGAACGCCCGGATCCCCTCGTGACCGCGGTGCCCCTTCCCCTCGGGGTCGAACATCGACGGCCCGACGGGGTCCTCGATGACGGCGTCCTCGGCATAGACCGTCAGCCACTGCTCGAGGTCGCCCGCCGACACGGCGGTGTAGGAGCGCTGCGAGGCCCGGCGTGCGGGATGGTCGTCGTTGGGGGCGTCCCACACGATCGCGTCGACGTCGACGCCGTCCAAGGTGATCATGCGCGCATGCTAGATGGAACACGTTCTAGTTCGATAGGGGTCGCGGAGGTTTCACGGCATCCCCCTCGCGCCGCCACCCGGGGTTCACCCGCGCGCCGTCCGACCCCGCCAGCCTGCGCTGCATGGCCAAGCGCACCGTCCACCTCCACATCGGCCCACCCGGACCCGCCTCCGATGCCGTCCATGACGGCCTCCTCCAGCAGCGCTTCGCCCTCGCGTCGGCCGGCTTCCACGTGCCGGCGACGTCGGCGTACGACGCCCTCGCGACCGAGATCGAGCTGTGCCGCACCCACCGCGAGCACGGACTGCGCCGCTCCGAGGTCGAGGGCACCTGGGCGCGGTTGGCCCAGGAGGCCTGGCGGTCGTCGCGCGACGTGCTGATCAGCGTCCCCGGCCTCGCCGCCGCCCCGCCCGACGGCCGGGCTCTCGCCTTCGACGCGCTCGCGGGCCTCAAGGTGCACCTGGTCCTCACGCCACCCGACCCGGGCACCGCGCTGACGAGCGCCTGGAGCGCCGCAGTGCGGGCGGGACGGCGTACGTCGTTCGCCAAGTTCGCCCGCCGCGCGCTCGACCCCACCGCCACGAGCGAGCACGCGGCACACTTCCGCAGCACCTACGACCTCCCGACGGTGCTCGACGCGTGGGCACCACGGCTCAAGCCCGCTCGCGTCCACGTCATCACCGCACCGGCGCAACGACCCGGGCTCCCCGTCGGACCCACGGTCTGGCAGCGGTACGCCGCCCTGCTGGGGACCGACCTCCCGGACCACGCTCCCGCGGGGACGGCCGAGAGGGAGTCCACGGACCCAGGCCCCGTGCCGGCCCTGGACCCGCACGACGCCGCGGCCCATCTCGAGGTGCTGCGGCGCGTCAACCGCGCGCTGGACGGCCGGCTCAGCCACCCGTCGTACGCCGCGGTGGTCGCCCCGCTCTTCGGCGAGGTCACACCGCTCGCCCTCCCCCATCTGGGGCCGGACCCGCGCACGGCGCCGCTGCACGACGTGCTGAGCGACCTGGCGCGGGAGTGGACCGCGACGCTGCTCGCTCGCGGACACAGCGTCCACGGCGCGCCCGACGACCTGGTGCCGCAGGTGCCGCCCACCGCGCCCCACCCCGACGACGTGACCACCAAGGAGCAGCTCGAGGTCGCCACCGACCTCTTGGCCGAGGCGATGCTCGACCTGGCTCAGCTGCGCCGCGACAACGAGCGGCTCAGTGCCACGCGTCCTCGTCGGTGGTCCGGCTGGTGACCTCCGCGGGCAGGTCGCGGTCGGCGAGGTGGGCGATGGAGACGTTCTCGAACACGTCACGCAGACTGCTGCGCGCCGCGATCCACACGTGCTGCAGCACGTCGGCGCGCTCGTTGTAGGTGACCGCCTCCGGCCGCAGCCCATAGACCGACACCAGCGGACCGTCGACCGCGCGGATCACGTCGGCGACGCTGACGTCGGAGGCGGAGCGCGCCAGGCGCCACCCCCCGGACTGACCGCGCTGGCTGACCACCACGCCGGCGCGGCGCAGGTCGGCGAGGATCGCCTGGAGGAAGCCGTGGGGGATGTCCTGCAGACGCCCCAGGGTCTCCGCGCTCACCGGACCCTCGTCGGTGTGCCGTGCGATCTCGATCAACGCCCGGAGGGCGTAGTCGGACTTGGCGGAGACGCGCATGGGCCAAGTCTGTCAGATCACGTGACTTGCGCGACTCTCGCTGCAGCCTCGTCGGCAGCACGCGCGCCCTCGCGCGCGAGCCGGTCGGCGCGACCCGCCCGGACGGCCCAGACGACCGCCGCGATCCAGCCGACGACCAGGGGCACGAGGACGAGACCGATCACGCCCGCGGAGAGACCGCCGTTGTCGAGCAGGGTGCGCACGTTGGTCACGATGATCATGCCGCCCGCGGCGACCCCGAGGACCCGCGGAGCCAGGTGCCGGACGAGGTACGCCGCGAACGGCGCGGCGAGCACGCCGCCCGCCAGCAGGGCGATCGTGAAGGACCACGGCACGGCGTCCAGCTGCAGGGCGAGCAGGAACCCGAGTGAGCCGCCCACGGTGACGCCGAACTCGGTGGTCGAGATCGAGCCGACGACCTTGCGCGGCTCCAGCCGACCCGACGACAGCAGGGTGGTCGTCCCGATGGGGCCCCACCCGCCGCCACCGATGCTGTTGACCGTGCCGCCGACGAACCCCATCGGCACCAGGAACCACGCCGAGGGGCTGCCCTTGAAGGTCGGGCGACGACCCGCGAGCAGCAGGAACCGCAAGAAGACGTAGGTGCCGAGCACCAGCAGGATCGTCGCCACCATGGGCGTGGCCACCGCCACCGACAGGCTGACGAGGAAGAACGCGCCGACGAACGCGCCCACGGCCCCGGGCAGCGCCAGGATCGACACGGTCCGCCAGTCGACGTTGCCCATCTTCGCGTGGGAGACGCCCGAGGCGAGCGTCGTACCCAGCTGGGCGAAGTTGACCGCGGCGGACGCGGCGGCCGGGGCGATGCCGACGGCGACGAGCATCGAGGTGGACGTGACGCCGTACCCCATGCCGAGGGAGCCGTCGACGAGCTGGGCGACGAACCCGAAGATCGCGAGCAGGACGAGCAGGAACATCGGCGGGACTCCGGTCGGACGCGCGGGGCTGCGGGCAGGAGGCCCGCGGGTGGGGCCTAGGACCAATGTATATCGATAAGTCCACTACACAAAGTCCATCCGATGAACTTAGGCGTGTTGCCCAGTTCGCGGCCCTGTGCTTGCACCGCCCACCGGCCCAGCGCATAATGGATGTTACTGACTGGTAAGTAACACCCGAATGCACCGAAGGTGGGGACCGTGAGTCACTACAAGAGCAACCTCCGCGACATCGAGTTCAACCTCTTCGAGGTGCTCGGTCGTGACGAGGTCCTGGGCACCGGCCCGTTCGCCGACGTCGACGCCGACACCGCCCGCGAGGTCCTGGCCGAGGTCGACCGCCTCGCTCGCGAGGACCTGGCCGCGTCCTACGAGGACAGCGACCGCAACCCGCCGGTGTTCGACCCCCAGGCGCACGCGGCACCGCTGCCCGAGTCGTTCAAGAAGAGCTACCGCGCCTGGATGGACGCGGAGTTCTGGCGGTTGCAGATCACCGAGGAGCTCGGCGGCACGCCGGCTCCGTCCAGCCTCAACTGGGCGATCGGCGAGATGGTGCTCGGCTCCAACGCGCCGATCCACATGTACGCCGCCGGCGCGCCGTTCGCCGGCGTGGTCTGGAAGAACGGCAACGACCGCGACAAGCGGGTCGCCCAGATCATGGTCGAGCGCGAGTGGGGCTGCACCATGGTGCTCACCGAGCCCGACGCCGGCTCCGACGTCGGCGCCGGCCGGGCCAAGGCCACCCCCAACGACGACGGCTCGTGGAACGTCATCGGAGTGAAGCGGTTCATCACCTCCGCCACCCACGACATGAGCGAGAACATCATGCACCTGGTGCTCGCGCGCCCCGTGGGCGTCGACGGCGTCGGCGGCCCGGGCACCAAGGGCCTCTCCCTCTTCTGGATGCCCGAGCACCACTTCGACCACGAGACCGGTGAGCTCACCGGTGAGCGCAACGGCGTCTACGTCACCAACGTCGAGCACAAGATGGGCATCAAGGTCTCCAACACCTGCGAGGTCACCTTCGGCGACCCGCAGGTCGGCGGTGGCGAGCCGGCCAAGGGCTGGCTGCTGGGCGAGGTCCACGACGGCATCGCGCAGATGTTCGACGTCATCGAGAACGCCCGGATGATGGTCGGCACGAAGGCCATCGCCACGCTGTCCACCGGCTACCTCAACGCGCTCGAGTACGCCAAGGAGCGCATCCAGGGCGCCGACCTGACCCAGGCCTCCGACAAGACGGCGCCGCGCGTGACCATCACCCACCACCCCGACGTGCGCCGGTCGCTCATGACCCAGAAGTCGTACGCCGAGGCGATGCGTGCGCTGGTGCTCTACACCGCGACCTGGCAGGACAAGGTCATGGTGGCCGCCCACGCCGGCGAGCGCGACGAGCTGGCCGAGCGGGTCAACGACCTGCTGCTCCCGATCGTCAAGGGCTACGGCTCCGAGCGCTCCTGGGTGCTGCTCGGCACCGAGTCCCTGCAGACCTTCGGCGGATCGGGCTTCCTCCAGGAGTACCCGATCGAGCAGTACGTCCGCGACGCCAAGATCGACACCCTCTACGAGGGCACCACCGCGATCCAGGGCCAGGACCTGTTCTTCCGCAAGATCGTCAAGGACCAGGCCCAGGCGCTGACCCACCTCGCGGGCGAGATCGACGGCTTCGTGAAGTCCGAGGCCGGCAACGGCCGGCTCAAGGCCGAGCGCGAGCTGCTCGCGACCGCCCTCGAGGACGGCCAGGCCATCGTCGGCCTGATGATCGACACGCTGATGTCGGCCGACGCCAGCTCCGGCGGCGACGTCCGCAACATCTACAAGGTCGGCCTCAACTCCACCCGGCTGCTGATGGCGCTCGGCGACATCGTCTGTGGCTGGCTCCTGCTCCGCCAGGCCGAGGTCGCGCTGGAGAAGCTCGGCGGCGAGGTCGGCGAGAAGGACAAGGCCTTCTACGAGGGCAAGGTCGCCGCGGCGCAGTTCTTCGCCCGCAACGTGCTGCCGAAGATCACGGCCGAGCGGACGATCGCGGAGGGTGTCGACCTCGAGCTCATGGAGCTGGCCGAAGCAGCGTTCTGATCGGCAGGCTCCCCGGCATGGCCAGCCCGGCGGACGGGTAGGAGCCCCAGACCCTGTCCGCCGGGCGGCACCGACGCCGCCCATCGAGGAGGTTCTTGAAGATGGGTATCGGAGTCGGCATCGTGCTGTTCGTCATCGGCGCGATCATCTATTTCGCACTCGAGCTCGACATCGCCGGTCTCAACGACGCGACACTGGGCATCATCCTCATGGCCGCCGGCGCCATCGGCGTCGTCATCGGCCTGATCATGAATCAGCAGCGCACCCGCACCAAGCACGTCGAGGAACGCCGGATCCAGGACTGAGCCCCACGCGGGCTCAGGATCCGGCCTGCTGCGCCGCCCGCTGGTGGAACCGGCGGGCGGCGTACTTCCCGGCCTCGTGGTTCACGATCTCCACGTCGGTCGCGCGCCGCAGGCCGTGCTCGGCGACGTAGTCCCCGGGCTCGGCCGCGTAGTCGACCCGCTCGTCCTCCAGGCTGATCCGCCAGCGGCAGTGCACGTCCCCCGCGTCAGCGCGCGGCGGCAGCTTCATCGGATCGATCCGGATGTTGGCGTTCCATCGGCTCGCCCCGTGCCGGAAGCCGAAGAGCTCGAGGTGCCCGCAGATCTTGTTGACCATGTAGTCCATCACCGCGGGGCCGTACTTCTCGCCCATCTCCGGCACCAGGCACTGCGGCGTCGACATCGTCCAGTCGCCGCCCTCGGTCTGCTCGAAGACCATGTGCATCCGTGACGCCATGGCCGGCAGGCACTGCCACACCTTCAGCGGCGTGGTCACCTCGTCCTCGTCGGCGAAGCCCATGAGGGTGCTGATGGTGACGTTCTCGACGTCGCCGGCACCCCCGTCGGCGAACCACGCCTCGTGGTGCATCTCGTCGGCGATCTCCTGGCCGAAGCGCTTGACCGCCGCGTCGTACCACTTGCGGTTGACGGTGCCGTAGATCGCGCCACCGATCTCGACCAGCTTCTTGAGCCCCTCCTTCGAGAAGTCGTCGAGTCGCAGGTCGGGCTCGAAGGGACCGCTGTAGTCGTCGAGCTCGTCGGAGTCGGAGAACTGCAGAGACACGAGGGTTCCCTTCGCCGCGCGGAGGTGGTGCAGGTGTGGAGCTCGCACCGTAGACCGGGCGATGCCGCCTGCACAACAGATACATAGATGTCTGTATGTGAATATCCGTCGACCGCACAGGGCCGCGCGAGGAAGGCCCGGCCCGCACCCGTAGAATCACCATGACCGTCCGGCCCACGATCGACCGGAGGCCCGTTCTGCTTGTTCTCCTGCTCCTCCATCTCGTGGCCGGTGTCCTCGCGCCGGTTCTCGTGCGTGCCTGGGGAACCCGTGCTTTCCTCGCTCTCGCGATCGCGCCCCTGGCCGCCTTCGGCTGGGCGCTGGCCGTCGCCGGCGACGTCTTCGACTCCCCGCGCGTGGAGGAGCTGAGCTGGGTCCCCGCCCTGCAGATGGACCTGACCCTCACGGTGGGCCCGCTCCAGTGGTTGATGACGCTCATCGTCGCCGGCATCGGCGCGCTCGTGCTGGCGTACTGCACGTGGTACTTCTCCGACGACGAGTCGGGGCTCGCCAACCTCGCCGGCACCCTGACCGCCTTCGCCGGCGCGATGCTCGGACTGGTGTGGGCCGACAACCTGCTCGTGCTCTACGTCTTCTGGGAGCTCACGACCGTCTTCTCCTACCTGCTGATCGGCCACGACCCGGCCAAGCGGGCCTCGCGCAGCGCGGGGATGCAGGCGCTGATCGTCACCACCTTCGGCGGGCTCGCCATGCTCGTCGGCATCCTGCTGCTGCGCGCCCAGACCGGCACCTTCTCGGTCACCACCCTGCTCGAGGACCCGCCCGAGGCCACGGGGCTCGCGATCGTGGCGGTCGTCCTGCTGCTGCTCGGTGCCATCACCAAGTCCGCCCTGGTGCCGTTCCACTTCTGGCTCCCCGGCGCCATGGCCGCGCCCACTCCGGTGAGCGCCTACCTGCACGCGGCTGCCATGGTCAAAGCAGGCGTCTTCCTCGTCGCCCTCCTCGCTCCGGCGCTGGCCCACATCCCCGGCTGGCGCGAGCTGCTCCTGCCGCTCGGCGTCGCCACCATGCTGCTCGGCGGCTGGCGGGCGCTGCGGCAGTACGACATCAAGCTCCTGCTCGCCTACGGCACGGTCTCCCAGCTGGGCTTCCTGCTGACCCTCGTCGGGTCGGGCACCCGCGCCGCAGCGCTCGCCGGCATGGCGATGGTGCTCTCGCACGCCCTGTTCAAGGCGGCCCTCTTCCTCATCGTCGGCATCGTCGACCACAACGCCGGCACGCGCGACCTGCGCAAGCTCTCCGGCGTGCGCTCCCGGATGCCCGTCGTCGCGACCGCCGCCGCCCTGGCCGGCATCTCGATGGCCGGCCTCCCGCCGCTGATCGGCTTCGTCGGCAAGGAGAGCGCGTACGCCGCCCTGCTCGACATCGCCTCCGACGCCGGCGGTGACGGCACCGGGCTGGCTCCGTTCACCGGTTGGGTCATGCTCGCCGGCATCACAGCCGGGTCCGCGCTGACCGCCGCCTACACCGCTCGCTTCTGGTGGGGAGCCTTCGCGCACAAGCGCGGCGTCGAGGACACTCCGGTCACGCCGGTCGCTGCGCCGTTCGCGGCCGTCCCCGTGCTGCTGGCGGGCCTCAGCGTGGTGCTGGCCTTCCTCGGCAAGCCACTGACCTCGGTCATCGCGCCGTACGCCGAGCAGTTCCCCGAGGGCGTGCACGAGCCGTACCTCGCGCTCTGGCACGGCTTCGAGCCGGCGCTGGGGCTGTCGATCCTGTCGGTCCTCGCCGGCCTGGCGATGTTCGTCTTCCGCGCGAAGGTCGCCACCGCGCAGGCGGCGCTGTCGTCGACCGTGAGCGCCGAACGCGGCTACCAGGCGACGCTGCGCGGTCTCGACCGGCTCGCGGTCGAGGTCACCGGCTTCGTCCAACGAGGCTCGGTCGGCATCTACCTCGGCGTCATCATGATCGTGGTGGTCCTGGTGCCGGGCTCGGCGTTGCTGTGGCAGTCGGGCTGGATGGTCGACGTCGTCGCCTTCCACAACCCGCTGCAGCTGCTGCTGGCGATCGTCCTGCTGGCCTCGTCGGTGCTCGTCGCGCGGTCACGGCGCCGCATGCGTGCGGTGATCCTGGTCGGCGTCACGGGCTATGCCACGGCGATGCTCTTCCTCATCCACGGCGCCCCCGACCTGGCGCTCACGCAGATCCTGGTCGAGACGGTGACGCTGGTGGTCTTCGTGCTCGTCCTGCGCCGGTTGCCGGAGTACTTCACCGACCGCCCGCTCGCCCGCATGCGCTACTGGCGCATGGTGATCGCCGGCGGGCTGGCCGCGGCGTTCGGCACGTTCCTGCTCGTGGCCTCGGGCGCCCGCACTGCGACGCCGGTCTCGGAGGGCTTCCCCGAGGCCGCCGTCGACTTCGGCGGCGGCAAGAACGTCGTCAACGTGACCCTCGTCGACATCCGCGCGTGGGACACCTTCGGGGAGATCTCGGTGCTCGTCGTGGCCGCGACCGGCGTGGCGTCGTTGCTGTTCATCGACACCCGCAACGCCGGCATCCGCCGGGTCCACGAGATCCCCTACCCCAGCGAGGTCACCAAGGTGCCTGTCGCCGGCGGGCGACGGGTGTGGCTGCCCGGCCCGCGGACGCTCGCGCCGGACCGCCGCTCGATCCTCTTCGAGGTCATCACCCGGCTGATCTTCCACACGATCATGCTGCTGAGCATCTATCTGCTCTTCGCCGGCCACAACAACCCCGGCGGGGGCTTCGCCGCCGGTCTGGTGGCCGGGCTGGCGCTCATGGTGCGCTACCTCGCGGGCGGACGCTACGAGCTCGACGAGGCCGCACCGGTCGACGCAGGTCTCCTGCTCGGTGTCGGCCTGGCGGTCGCCGCGATGTCCGCGGTCGTGCCGGTCTTCTTCGGTGGAGCCGTCCTGCAGTCGGCTGTCATCGACCTGTCGCTGCCGGTGCTCGGCGAGGTGCACCTCGTCACGGCGCTGGGCTTCGACGTCGGCGTCTTCCTCGTGGTCTTCGGCCTCATGCTCGACCTGCTGCGCAGCCTCGGCTCCGGGATCGACCGGCACATCCGGCGCGAGGAGCGCGAGGCCGAGGGGTCCGGACGGGCGACGGGGGCGATCGTGTGACCACCAGTCTCTCGCTCCTCGCCGCCGCGGTCGCCCTCGTCGGGGTCGGCGCCTACCTCATGCTCGAACGCTCGCTGACCCGCGTGCTGATCGGGCTGGTGATCCTCAGCAACGGCGTCAACCTGGGCTTCATCGTCGCCAGCGGCGATCCGGGCGAGCCGCCGCTGCTCAACGAGTACTCCGCCTTCGACATCGCCGACCCGCTGCCGCAGGCCCTCGTGCTGACCGCGATCGTCATCACCCTCGGCACCGTCTCGTTCGTCCTCGCGATGGCCTACCGCAGCTGGCAGCTCGCCGGCAACGATGACGTACAGGACGATGTCGAGGACGCCGCGATCCGGCGTCTGGCGGCGGCCGACGAGGCGTCCGACGCCTTCGACCTGACCGTCACGGCCAGCCCGGACGACGCCGACGACGAGCCCACCGAGGAGGAGGGTTCCTCGTCACGACCGGTGCCCGACTTCGAGGAGTCCCCCCCGACCTGGGAGGAGCCGGAGGACCCCGGCGCTACTCCCTTCGAGCCGAGCGCGGACCTCGGCGTACGCCATGAGACCCCCCTCATCGACGAGCAGGAGGACCGCCCGTGAGCGCCGAGCTGCTCGTCCCGTTCCCCGTCCTGCTCCCGCTGCTGGGAGCCGGACTCGCCCTGTGCCTGTCGCGCCGGCCGCGGGCGCAGCGCGCCGTGACGGTGGTCGTCCTGATCGCCGTGGTCGCGATCGCCGCAACCCTCACCTACCTGTCGGACCACGGCGAGCCGCTGGTGCTGTGGATCGGGGCGTGGGAGCCACCGCTGGGCATCAGCCTCGTGGCCGACCGGGTCTCGTCGCTGATGCTGCTCGTCTCAGCGGTCGTGGCGCTGGCCGTCCTTATCTACTCCATCGGCCAGGGCATGACCGGCGACGAGATCGAGACGCCGGTCTCGATCTACCACCCGACCTTCCTCGTGCTGGTCGCCGGCGTCGCCAACGCGTTCCTGGCCGGCGACCTGTTCAACCTGTTCGTCTCGTTCGAGATGCTGCTGTTCGCGTCCTACGTGCTGCTGACGCTCGGTGGCACCGAGTCCCGGATCCGCGCCGGCACGATCTACGTCGTCGTCAACATCTTGAGCTCGATGCTGTTCCTCGTCGGTGTCGCGGTCACCTACGCCGCGACCGGCACCGTCAACCTCGCGCAGCTCTCCCTGCGCCTGCAGGAGATCCCCGACTCCACGGCCCTGATGATCCAGCTGCTGCTGCTGGTCACCTTCGCCATCAAGGCGGCCGTCTTCCCGCTGTCGTTCTGGCTGCCCGACAGCTACCCGACCGCGCCGGCGCCGGTGACGGCGGTGTTCGCCGGCCTGCTGACCAAGGTCGGTGTCTACGCCATCCTGCGGATCCAGACGCTGTTGTTCCCCGGCTCCGAGCTCACCGAGCTGTTGCTGTGGGCGGCGCTGCTGACGATGTTGATCGGGATCCTCGGTGCCGTCGCCCAATCCGACATCAAACGTATGTTGTCGTTCACGCTGGTGAGCCACATCGGCTACATGATCTTCGGCATCGGCCTGGCGACCCACGCGGGCTACTCCGGGGCCGTGTTCTACGTCGCCCACCACATCACCATCCAGACCGCGCTCTTCCTCGTCCTGGGCCTGGTCGAGCGTCGCGCCGGCTCGACGTCGCTGGTGAAGCTCGGCGGGGTCGCGCGGCTCGCGCCGCTGCTCGCGGTGATGTTCTTCATCCCGGCGATGAACCTCGCCGGCATCCCGCCGCTGTCCGGCTTCATCGGCAAGGTGGGGCTGCTCGGCGCCGGCATCGAGGAGGCCACCTGGCTCTCGTACGCCGTCGTCGCCGCCGGCACCGTGACCAGTCTGCTCACCCTCTATGCCGTGGCGAAGACCTGGAACCTCGCGTTCTGGCGCACGCCGCAGCAGGCGCACGAGATGGCCGTGGCGATGGCCGAGCTGGAGCAGACCCGCTCCGGCATGGTCGGCGAGCAGTCCCTGATGCGCCACCGTGGCCATGTGCACGCCGGCACGCAGCTGGTGGACGAGGAGACGCTGCGCCAGGCCCGCGAGGCGCTGCTGGAGGAGGGCAGCGACGAGGACCTCCACGAGCTGCTCGAGCAGCGCAAGCTCGAGACCACGCTGCCCAAGACGATGGTCGGCTCGACCGCCGGCCTCGTCGCGGTGAGCGTCGCGCTGACCCTCGTGGCCGGCCCGCTCTACGGCTACACCGACCGCGCCGCCGACAACCTGCAGCAGCGCGAGGTGTACGTCGACGCCGTGCTGCCGGAGGGGGAGCGATGAGCCCGGAGATGCGGACCCGCCGCGACGGCTCCGTGCGACCGCGCCGCAAGAGCGCCATCCAGCTGGGCACGGTGGTGTGGATGGCACTCGTGTGGTGCCTGTTCTGGCGCGACCTCTCGATCGCCAACATCCTCAGCGGCGCCGTGCTCGGCGTCGCCATCCAGTGGGCCTTCCCGCTGCCCCCGCTGCGGCTCGAGGGCGGGGTGCGGATCGGCGGCCTGCTCGCGATGCTGTATATGTTCGTCACGCAGATGGTGGTCGCCAGCTTCGAGGTCGCCGGGCACGTGCTGCGCACCACGCGCAAGCCGCAGCCGGCCGTCATCGAGATCGACCTGCGCAGCGAGTCCGACTTCGTGATGACGATCGTCTCGCTCATCGTCTCGCTGATCCCGGGCAGCGTGGTGGTGGAGGCGCGCCGCTCCACCCACACGCTGTTCATCCACGTCCTCGACGCGCAGGACTCCGACGGGGTCGAGAAGGCCCGCGCCAGCGCGCTGAACGTGGAGAGGTACGTGGTCCGCGCCTTCCCCCCGACGCGCCGTCGTGACCGCGGCACCACGGAGGTCGGCTCGTGACCAGTGCCGTCGTGTTCATCACCGCGGGCATCCTCGGCCTGTGCGCGCTCGCGCTCACGGTCCGCATGACGATCGGCCCGACCGTGCTCGACCGTGCGATGACCTTCGACATGGTCGTATCGATCACGATCATCGGGTTGGCGCTCTATGCCGCCGTCCGCCGCGAGGTCGACACCGTGCCGATGCTGCTCGCCCTGACCCTGCTCGGCTTCGTCGGCTCGGTGAGCATCGCGCGGTTCATCGACCCCCGCGACGTCGACGACGGGGACGACGACAACGAGGAGGGGCCGTCATGACCGACGCCGACACCTGGGTGCAGATCGCCGACATCGCCGCGTCCCTGTGCTTCCTCGCCGCCGCCGGCTTCGCCTTCATCGCCGCGCTCGGCGTCGCCCGCTTCCCCGACCTGCTCACCCGCATGCACGCCGCCACCAAGCCTCAGACCGTCGGCCTGCTGCTCGCCCTCCTCGGCCTCGGCCTGCGCCTGCGCGAGCCGTGGGCGTTCGGGGTGCTGGTGCTCATCGGCCTCTTCCAGTGCCTCACCGCCCCCATCGCCTCCCACATGATGGGCCGTGCCGCCTTCCGCGCCGGCCAGGTCCGCGACGAGTTCCTCATCGCCGACGAGCTCAGCCCCGTCATGGACCACGAGGAGCCGCGCGGCGCCCCCTGAGGAGTGCCGCGCGGGATCAGCCGCCGAGCGGCAGGTCGAGCCGTGTGGGACCGTCCGCGACGACCCGCACCGGGATCCCCCAGTCCTGCTGGTGCACATGGCACGCGGCGCCTTCGGGGACCTCGCCGGTCTCGTCCGGCGCATCGCACGACGCCGCGCGCGCTGCCACGTGGAGCACACCGTCGCCGACGGCGGCGTCGAGCTCGAGGACACGCACGAGATCGGTGTCGCGCCCCTCACCGGAGCGCAGCAGCGCCGGCGGCGTGGCAGAGACGACCAGCTGGGTCGCCGGCCCGAACCGGTCGTCGACCTTCTGGCCGGGCGGCGGCGTGAACCCGACGCGGAGCTCCACCGCGCCGGGACCGAGCTCGGTCACGGGGCGCTGCGTGGTGTGGGCGAACCCGTCGACCGCGCGCCCGGCGTCACCCAGCCGGATGCCGGTCACCTCGTGCGCCGCGGACTCCACGACGAGCAGGAGGTCGCCGACGACGGCGGCGCCGGACGGCTCGCGCAACCCGTCCGCGAGGGTCGACACCGTGCCGGCCTCGGGGTCGTAGCGGCGTACGGCGCCGTTGTAGGTGTCGCACACCGCGACCGAGCCGTCGGGGAGCACCGTGACTCCGAGCGGGTGCTGCAACAACGCCTGGTCGGCAGCGCCGTCGCGGAAGCCGAACTCGAACAATCCCGTGCCGATCGCCGTACCGACGGTGCCGTCGGCATCGATCCAGCGCAGGGCCGACACCTCGCTGTCGGCGAGCCAGAGCCGGTCGCCGGCGGCGGCGAGACCCGAGGTCTGGGCGAACCACGCCTGCTCGGCCGGACCGTCGACCAGACCCTCGTTGGTGGTGCCGGCGACGACCGCGACCTCGCGCGTGCGCGGGTCGAAGGTCCACAGCTGGTGGATGCCGGCCATCGCGACCCAGACCCGGTCCTGCCACCAGGCCACGGCCCACGGGCTCGACAGCCGGTCGGTCCCGTCGCCGGGGCGCCATTGCTGGCCATCGCCGGCGAGCGTGGTGACGGTGCCGTCCTCCAGACGCACGCCGCGCAACGCGTGGTTGACGGTGTCGGCGACCACGACGTCGTACCCCACCTCCCGCGTCACCTCGGCGGGCAGTAGACAAACGCCGTTGGGCTCGCTGAACCGGGCGTCGTCGGGGACACCGTCGACGAACCCGCGGACCCCCGCCCCGATCCGGCGTACGACGGTCGCGGCGTCGGGAGCGAGCACGGTGAGGCGGTGCGCGCCGGCGTCGGCGACCAGGAGGTCGCCGGACGCCAGCTCCAGGACCTCGGCGGGGAAGCGCAGGGCGGACGTCGCACCGCGAGCGGGCGTGTCGTTAGTCCCTTCGATACGCCTCGTCCCTCGGCTACTCAGGACAGGCGGGCGGTGAAACTGCGCCCCCCTCCGATCTTCCAGGAGGGCGTCGATGGCGTGGGCGTGCCCCTCGCCGGCGTACTGCGCGACGACGTAGCCGTCGGGGTCGATCAGGACGAGGGTGGGCCAGGCGCGGGCCGCGTAGGCCTGCCAGGTGAGGAGCTCGGGGTCGTCGAGGACGGGGTGGGTGACCTCGTAGCGCTCGACGGCGGCGGCGAGGGCACCCGCGTCGGCCTCGTGGACGAACTTCGGGGAGTGGACGCCCACGACGACCAGGTGGTCGGCCCACTTCTCCTCGACCGGGCGCAGCTCGTCGATGACGTGCAGGCAGTTGATGCAGCAGAAGGTCCAGAAATCGAGCAGCACCCACTGCCCGCGGAAGTCACCGATCGAGAACGACCGGCCGTCGGTGTTGAGCCACCCCCGCCCGAGGAGCTCGGGGGCGCGGACGCGGGGGGTGGTTCCGTTCGCAGGCACGCTCTCCATTGTGCGGGGCCCTAGGGTGCGTGGCATGAACTCCACCCCCGACTCCGTCCGCCTGGCCGGCTACGTCTCCGTGTGGCAGCGCTCCGTCGACGACGTCATCGCGCTGCTGCGTGAGCTGGAGCCGCACGAGTGGGACCGGCCGACCGACCTCGCGGGCTGGGACGTCCGTGCGGTGGCCTCCCACCTCGCGCACCTCGAGTCCTCGCTCGCCGGCAACCCGCAGGAGCGGGTCCAGGTCCCCGAGGGGCTGGCGCACGTCACCGGCCAGATGAGTGCCTTCACCGAGATGGGCGTCATCCCGCGGCGCACGTGGCCGACCGAGCAGATCGTGCAGGAGCTGGCCGACTCGGTCGCCGTCCGCGCCGAGCAGCTGGCAGCCGATCCGCCGACCGACGGCTCCGCGCGCCCGCCCAAGACCCCCGGCGGGATCGACTGGGACTGGGAGACCCTGCTGAGCAACCGTCCGCTCGACGTGGCGATGCACGAGCAGGACATCCGCCGCGCCACCGACCGACCCGGCAACCTCGACAGCCCGGCGATCGCGCACTGCATCCGCCGCCTCACGCCGGGACTGGCGTTCGTGTGGGCCAAGTTGGCCGGTGCCGCGCCGGGGCAGACGCTGCGCGTCGTGGTCCAGGGACCGACCGAAGCCGACCTCGGCTTCACGGTGGGCGACAACGGCCGCGCGGTCGCGCTCGCCGAGCCGCCCACCGACCCCACCGTGACGGTCCGGCTCAGCACCGAGGACTTCCTGCTGCTCACGGGGGGTCGGCGCCCGCTCGAGCAGACCACCGCGACGTACGACGGTGACAGCACTCTCGGGCCGGCCGTCCTCGCGAACCTCAACGTCACTCCGTGACTCGCCGGATCCTCGTCACCGGGGTCACCAGCGGGCTGGGCGCGGCCACGGCGCACGCGCTGGCACGCGCAGGCGCCGAGGTGCTGCTCGCGGGGCGCAACCCGACCAAGCTCGAGCAGACCCGGACCGACCTCGTGCGCGCCCTCGGTCCGGTGACCGACGACCGCACCTTCCCCCTCGTGGTGGTCGACCTCGCCGACCTGACGTCGGTACGCCGGGCCGCGGCGGAGGTCGCCCGACTCGGTCCGCTCGACGTGCTGGTCAACAACGCCGGCGTGATGGCCCTCGGACCCGAGCGCAGCGTCGACGGGTTCGACCTGCAGATGGTCACCAACCACTTCGCGCCGTTCGCCCTGACGGGCCTGCTGCTGCCCACCCTGATCGCCTCGGGCGACGCGCGGGTGGTGGCGGTGAGCTCGCAGATCCACCGGTTGGCGCGCCAGGCACCCGTGCACGACCCGCGGGTGCCGCGGCTGCCCCACCGCCCGTGGCGGGTGTACGCCGAGTCCAAGCTCGCCAACCTGCTCTTCACCCGGGAGCTCGAGCGGCGCGCCCGCGAGGCCGGGCTGCCGCTGCGGGCGCTCGCTGCGCACCCCGGCCGGACCTCGACCGGCCTGCTCGGCGGCGCGACCCATGCCGGGCCACGCGGGATCGGGGCGGTGCTCGTGCGCGCCTTCGGCACGCTCGGCCAGAGCGCGGAGGACGGCGCGGCCGCCACGGTCATGGCGGCCACCGCGGACCTGCCCGGCGGCAGCTACGTCGGCCCCTCGGGCCCGCTGGAGATGCGCGGACTCCCGCACCTCGTCCAGCCCGCGCGCGCCGCCCAGGACGACTACGCCGCCGACCGGCTGTGGCAGGTCTCGGAGGCGGCGACCGGCGTCAGCTACCCCTGACCGTCCATCCTCAGCTCATCCGGGCCAGCAGGAAGTGGTGGTCGGAGTAGTAGCGGAGGTACGCCGCGGGACTGCACCCCTCGCCGGGTGAGCCGTGCAGATCGTGGCGGACCATGCACGTCACGTGATCGGCCTCGCTCGTGAACGATCCGTCCGCGCACCCGGTGGCGCGGAAGGCCAGGTAGCACCGGTCGAACCACGCCGCGCGTGCCCGGCCGTCGGTGAAGATGAAGTCGATGCGGTCGCTCACGCCGGCCGGCGTCGGTCCCGACCGGGCCGTTGCCCGGACCGTGTCGACGTAGCCGGCCGCCGCCAGTGCGCGGTAGCCCGGTCGCACCTCGCACCCCGTGCCAGCGGGCCGAAGTCGGCGTACGGGGCAGCGGACGTGGTTGAAGTCGCCGGCCAGCACCGCCAGGTCGGCCGCGCCCCGGTGCCGCTCGACGAACCCCGGCATCCGGCGCAGGGCGCGTGTCTTCCATCGCGGTCCGTGCAGCGCAACGTGGACGCCCAGGACGGTCACGGTGCGTGCGGCCTCGCCGGGCCGCTGCACGGTCAACCGGACCCAGGGGTTCTCGGCGCATCCGGCCCGCTTCCACCAGCGCCCCCAGGTGCGCATCACCCCGGTGCCGTGCACGCGGCGGAGGGTGGCCCGGTTGACCAGGATCGCCGTGTCGCGCAGGACCAGGTGACGACCCGGACGCCGCACCGGACCGTACGCCCGGCTCGACATGGTCATCCGCGGGCGGGTGAGCACGCGGTAGCGGGCGGGGCTGCCCTTCGCCCGCAGGCGGGCGTTGAGCACGCGGACGGCACGGTCGGCGCTGCCGCGCACCTCCTGGAGCACCAGGACGTCGGGGGTCGCACGCCCGGCCCTCGCCACCATGCGACGCGCGAAGGTCCGCAGGTCCCGGTCGTCGCGCCGGTCGGCGGCGTTCACGACCAGCGACCCCTCACGGAGGTTCGCGCTGAGCACCACCACCGACCCGGGCGGTACGCCGGTCGTGTCGTCCTCTGCAGCAGCGGACGGACCGCGCGCCGTGGCGAGTGCAAGCAGGAGCGGCGTCAGCACCGCCAGCAGTCCGACCAGCGAACCGGTCCGCGATCCGACTCTCATGTCCAGATGATCGGTCGCCGCGATGACGGCTGGCTAAGACGACCGTGAGGAAGGTCTCATCGACGCTACATTCAGCGCCATGCGCCGCCCCTCCCTCCCGCGCAGGACCCGACGGCCCCTCCTCGCGCTCACCGTCCCGACTCTGGCCCTGGCTCTCGCCCTTCCCCTGCTGGCCGGGCCAGCCCCCGCCGAGCCGCCCGGACCACGGGCCGAGCTGTCGCTCCCGCCGATCCCGGCCGTGCCGGGCCTGCCGATCGTGAGCCTGCCGACCGACCTGCTGGTCCCGCGGTTCGTCGGGGCACCCGCTAAGCCCGGATCCACCGATGAACTTGGGCGGTGAGCGTGGCGTAGAACGAGAATGCCCTTGCTGGGCGGGAGAATCGGAGTTCTTGAGGCAACGATTCACACCAAGAGCAAGGGCATCTCTGAGGTGAAACTCTCTCACACGCTTCGATCGACGTCGGCGGTCTTCGATGACCCGAATCTCGTGTCGGCCGCAGGCCTGGTGCCGGCGCTCGCGTTGGCCGAGTCCGCCGGCCTGCGTGACCTGGCAGATGAGCACCTGAGCGTGCCGACGGACAAAGGCGCGAACGCTGGGTTGAAGGTCACCTCGCTGGTCGGCGGGATGGTCGCCGGCGCGGACAGCATCGATGACATGGCGCTGCTGCGTCATGGCGGAATGGGGCGGCTGTTCACCCGGGCGTATGCGCCCTCGACGTTGGGTTCGTTCCTTCGGGCGTTCACCTTCGGGCACGTCCGCCAGCTCGACGCGATCGCTTCGCGGTTCCTGATCGCACTGGGCGGCCTCACCGGTTTGCTCGGCGCATCGGCAGACCCCGCAGCCAGCGACACCGACACCGACCTCGAGGTGGATCGCGGGTACGCGTTGGTCGATGTCGACGACACGATCATCGAGGTCCATGGCTATGCCAAGCAGGGCGCAGGGTTCGGCTATTCCGGGGTCCGTGGGCTCAACGCGCTGCTTGCCACCCTCACCGTCCCCGGTGGGGCCCCGGTGGTCGTGGCCCAGCGTCTGCGCAAGGGTTCGACCGGGTCACCACGCGGCGCGAAGCGTCTGGTCGGCGACGCGGTGCGAACCGCCCGACGGCTGCTCGGGAAGAACCGGCCGATCCTGGTGCGGATGGACTCGGCGTTCTACGGTCGCAGACCAGTCCACGCCGCGATCGCTGGTGGGGCCGCGGTGTCGGTGACGGTGCGGATGGACAAACGCATCAAGGCGGCGATCGAAGCGATCGCCGACGATGCGTGGACCACCATCGAATACACCGACGCCATCTTCGACGAGCCGAGTGGCCGCTGGATCTCGCGAGCCGAGGTCGCCGAGATCGACTTCACCGCGTTCGCTGCGCAGAAGAAGTCCGACCACGTCCCGGGCCGGCTCGTAGTCCGTCGCATCCCGGACTTCAACGCCGAGAAGAACAAGGCAGCCGGCCAGGACACCTTGTTCGACACCTGGCGCTTCCACGCCTTCTTCACCACCACCGACGCCGACGTGCTGGACACCGTCGCCGCCGACAAGATGCACCGCCATCACGCGGTCATCGAACAAGTCCATGCTGACCTCAAAGGCGCCGCGCTGGCACACCTGCCGTCGGGGGTGTTCACCGCGAACGCCGCCTGGCTGGTGCTCGCCGTCATCGCGTTCAACCTCACCCGAGCCGCCGCGAGCCTGACCGATCGGGAGTTGGCGAAGGCCACCACCGCCACGCTCCGTCGCAAGCTGATCATCGTGCCGGCAAGGGTCGCGACCTCAGCACGCCGGATCACCCTGCACCTGCCCCATGCCTGGCCCTGGGAGAGCGCCTGGACGGCACTGTTCGACCGAGTCAACGACCCGCCGCCAAGCCTCGCAGCCTGACCACCCAGCAGCCCGCCGCTGCGCGAACCGAGGACCAAGTGGACGACACCGGACAACGAGGTCCGGCACATCGACATGCCCGCGGCTCCTCATGACCAGACGAACCGGATCAGGCGCTCAGCGCCATGGCCATCGGTGGATCCGGGCTAAGGCTCGGCCGATCGCGCACCCACCGATCCCGCAGTTCGCCCGGCTGGCCGCCAACGGCCGCAGCAGCATGCACAACGACCCCTACTCCTCCGACGCCTACACGGTGTCGGGTCCGCTGGGCCGCAACCTCCAGGTCACCTCCGCCAGCTATGGGGTGCGCGAGTGCGCCACGATCACCTTCGACTCGAAGGGCCGGATCGAGGCGCTGTGCGGCGGGCTCGAGGGCTTCGTGATGATGCTGATCCACCCCACGACGCTGCAGCCGCTCGCGGAGCTGCCGGTGTCGCGGCGCAACCTGCTCAACGGCGCCAACCCGTTCACCGACATCTGCGGCGGCACCTACTTCTATCTCGACGAGCGCGACCGCGCCCTGGTCACCACCATCTCCGGTGAGCTGTGGGAGGTCGTGCAGCGTCCGGGACCGCGGCTGGCGGTCACCCGGAAGTACCCCGTCCTGCGCGGCCTGCCCGCCGACGACTGCCTGGTCGCGGTCACGCCGGACGCGCGCGGCCGGGACTGGTTCTTCACCCAGCAGGGGTACGCCGGCATCCTCGACCGCCGCACCGGCCGGACGTCGGTCGTCCGGCTGAAACGCCCGAAGGGCAGGGTCGAGGGCATCTTCAACTCGGTGTCGGCCGACGAGACCGGTGGGGTGTACGCCGTCACCACCCACGCGACGTACCGCCTCGACGTCGGCCCGAAGGGCAGGCCCCGGATCACCTACCGGCTCCCCTACGACCGCGGCAGCCGCACGAAGCCGGGCATGCTCTCGCAGGGCTCGGGCACGACGCCGACGCTGATCGGCAAGCGCTGGCTGGTGATCGCCGACAACGCCGACCCCCGCACTCGCGTCCTCGCCTATGACCGACGCAGGGGGATCCGCAAGCGCGACCGGTTGCACTGCACCGTCCCCGTGCTGCCGCGGGGACGCGGCACGACGGAGAACAGCCTCGTCGCCGCCGGTCGCTCGGTGATGATCGAGAACAACTACGGCTACGAGGGACCGCAGACGACGCTGCTCGGCCGGACCACGACGCCGGGCTTCGAGCGGGTGCTGGTCCGCCCGAACGGCAGGTGCCGGGTGGCGTGGCGCAGCACGGAGGTCGCGCCGTCGTCGGTGCCGAAGGCGTCGCTGGGCAACGGTCTCGTGTACGCCTACACCAAGCCGGCCGGACCGGGTGCGACCGACCGGTGGTACTTCACCGCCATCGACATCCGCACCGGCAAGACCCGGTGGAGCCGTCTGACCGGCACGGGCATCCAGTGGAACAACCACTACGCCTCGATCTACCTCGGCCCCGACGGCGCCGCCTACGTCGCCACGATCACCGGGTTGATCAGGATCGCGGACGGTCGCTGAGGACGCGCGCCTCGGTCGCGGCCGACAGACCACTGCGCCGCTGCCGGTCGAGTCCCTGCTCGCGCTCCCACCGCAGGGACGCGGCGACGGTCTCGGCCAAGGGGCGTACGACGAGGCCCGCCGCCCTCGCCGCGGCGTTGTCGCGCAGCAGCTCCACGCCGGCGCTGGTCGGGATCCACAGCGGCAGCGAGTCCGGTCCGGCCCACGGACGGACCTCGTGGGCGAGCAGCTCGTCGTCACTCGCCACCACCGGCACCGGGGTCGTGCCGGTGACCTCGGCGCAGACCTGGAGCAGACCGCGCAGCGTGTGGGTGTCACCGACCGCGTCCACCGTGCCGGGCACCGCTGTCGCGGCCGCCTGCACGAGGAACGCCGCGAGGTCGTCGACGTCGATCACCTGGAACGACCGCGCGGGGTCCGGCACGAGCACCTGCTCACCGTCCTGGGCCCGCGCGAAGCGCGCCGGCCAGTAGCCAAGCCGGTCGCTGGGGTCGCCGTACCCACCGATCAGTCCCGGGCGCACGACCATCGCCGCGCCGGACCCGCGTGCCAGCACGGCGTCCTCACAGGCGACCTTCGCCGGACCGTAGTCCTCGTCGCCGGCCAGGCCCTCACCACGCCAAGGCTCGTGGCGCTCGTCGCCGGAGCCGGGGTCGGCGTACGCACTGACCGAGGACACGTAGACCCAGTGCGCCACCCGGTCCCCGAGCGCGGCGAGTGCCCCGCGCACGTGCGCCGGCTGCCAGCTCACCTCGATGACTGCGTCCCACTCCCCGGCGAGCTCGGCGTAGGCGTCCGCTGCGTCGCGATCAGCACGCAGCAGGCGTACGCCGTCCGGCGCCGCCCCGGACTCGCCGCGGGCCAGGCAGGTGACGTCGTGGGCGGCGCGCGCGAGCTCGGCCGTGCGTCGGCCCAGCCAGGCGGTGCCACCGAGGACGAGGATCCTCACGTCCGCCTCACAGCAGCAGCGCGTTGGCCGGGTCCTCCAGCACCGCGGCGACGTCGGCGAGGAAGCGCGAGCCCAACTCGCCGTCGATGTGGCGGTGGTCGAAGCTCAGCGCGAGCGTCGTGACGTGGCGCGGGACGATCTGGTCACCGTCCGGGGTTTCGACCACCCACGGCTGCTTGCGGATCGCGCCGAAGCACAGGATCGCCGACTCACCAGGGTTGATGATCGGGGTGCCGGCGTCGACACCGAAGACGCCGACGTTGGTGATCGTGAAGCTGCCGCCGGCCATGTCGGCCGGCTGGGTGCGGCCCTCGCGGGCGGTCGCGGTGAGCTCGGCGAGGGCAGCGGCGAGCTCGGGCAGGCTGAGCCGGTCGGCACCCTTGACGTTGGGCACGACCAACCCGCGCGGTGTCGCGGCCGCGATCCCGAGGTTGACGTCGTGCTTGAGCACGACCTCCTGCGCGGCCTCGTCCCACCAGGAGTTGATCTCCGGCGTACGCCGCATCGCGAGCATCGCCGCCTTGGCCAGCACCAGCAGCGGGGAGACCCTGAGGTCGCGGAAGTCGCGGTGGGTCCGCAGCCGCTCGACGAAGTCGACCGTGCGGGTCGCGTCGACGGTGATCCACTCCGTCACGTGGGGCGCGGTGAAGGCGGAGGCCACCATCGCCTGCGCCATCATCTTGCGCACGCCCTTGACCGGCTCGCGGGTCTCGCCCCCAGCGCCATCCTCGCTGGTCGAGTGCCGCGAGTCGCGCGCCTCCCCGGTGGTCGAGTGCCGCGAGCCTGCGAGCGGTGTATCGAGACCATCGGAGGGGTCACGAGGTCTCGATACGTCCTCGCCTAACGGCTCGGACACTCGACCAGCCTGGAGCACATCGGCGCGGGTGACCACGCCACCCTCGCCGGTGGGCGTGACCGCAGCCAGGTCGACCCCGAGGTCCTTGGCGAGCTTGCGCACGGGCGGCTTGGCGAGCGGACGGTGGCCGGGGGCGGTGTCCGCTGCGACCGCCGGCACCGACGGCTCGTCGGACTCCGCGACCGGCTGGCTCTGCGCGCCGCCGGGGGAGAACGCGCCCTGCACCTGCATCTGGGTGGCCGCACCGGCGTCCGAGGACGGGGACGCCGAGCCCTTGCGCGGGCGGCGTACGGGGCCCCGGTCGGCCTTCATCCGCCCGACCAGGCTCTCGCCCTCCTTGCTGCCGGAGGCAGCGGGGTTGGACAGGTCGATGGGTTGCTCGGCCTGGGCGGCTTGCTCCGCCTCGGCCGGCGGCGCGGAACCGTCGCCCACCCGGATGATCGGCGTGCCCACGGGGACGGTCTCACCCTCGGGCACGAGCAGGGCGAGCACCGTGCCGGCGTACGGCGAGGGCAGCTCGACCAGTGACTTGGCGGTCTCGATCTCGACGACGACGTCGTTGACCTCGATGACGTCGCCGACCTGCACCTTCCAGGTGACGATCTCGGCCTCGGTCAGGCCCTCCCCGACGTCGGGGAGGAGGTATTCCTGGGCGGTCTGGTCCTGGGACTGCGTCTGGGTCATCGCCTCTCCTCTCAGTACTCGCACGCGCGGTCGACAGCGTCGAGCACCCGGTCGAGGTCGGGGAGGAAGTCCTCCTCGATCCGGCTGGGCGGGTACGGCGTGTCGAAGCCGCCGACCCGCAGCACCGGCGCCTCGAGGGCGTAGAAGCACTGCTCGGTGATGCGCGCGGCGATCTCCGAGCCCATGCCGAGGTTGACGTGGGCCTCGTGGACGACGACGGCGCGGCCGGTGCGGCGGACGGACTCATAGACCGGGTCGAGGTCCAGTGGGGAGAGGGTGCGCAGGTCGATCACCTCGAGCTCGCGCCCCTCGGACGCGGCGGCCTGCGCCGCGGCCAGGCAGGTCTTCACGGTCGGGCCGTAGCCGATGAGCGTGGCGTCGGTGCCGGCGCGCACGACCCGGGAGGCGAACAGCGGGTCGGGCGTCGCCGTGGTGTCCACCTCGGCCTTGTCGGCGTGGTACTGCCGCTTCGGCTCGAGGAAGACCACCGGGTCGGGCGAGGCGATCGCCTGCTGGATCATCCAGTAGCCGTCGACCGGGTTGGAGCAGGCGACGACCTTGAGCCCGGGCGTGTGGGCGAACTGCGCTTCGGGGCTCTCGCTGTGGTGCTCGACCGCGCCGATGCCGCCGCCGAACGGGATCCGGATGACCATCGGCATCGGCACCTTGCCCTGGCTGCGGAAGTGCAGCTTGGCGACCTGGCTGACGATCTGGTCGTAGGCGGGGTAGACGAACCCGTCGAACTGGATCTCGCAGACGGGGCGGTAGCCGCGCATCGCCATGCCGACCGCGGTGCCGAGGATGCCGGACTCCGCGAGCGGTGAGTCGATCACCCGGTCCTCCCCGAAGTCCTTCTGCAGACCGTCGGTGATGCGGAAGACACCGCCGAGCCGGCCGACGTCCTCCCCCATCACCAGGACCTTCGGGTCGTCCTCCATCGCGGCGCGCAGGCCGGCGTTGAGCGCCTTCGCGAGCGTCATCTTCGTCGTGGTGGTCATCGTCCGGCCTCCTCGAAGGAGCCGAGGTAGGCCGCGAACTCGTCGCGCTGGGCTGCGAGCTCAGGGGTCTGCTCGGCGTAGACGAGGTCGAAGATGCCGCGTGGATCCGGATCGGCCAACGCCCGGACCCCGGCGCGCAGGTGCTCGCCCATCCGGGCCGCCTCGGCCTCGACGTCGGCGAAGAAGCCCTCGTCGGCGAGGCCGTTGCGGACGAGGTAGACGCGCACCCGCTCGATCGGGTCCTTGAGCTTCCACCGCTCGAGGTCGTCGTTGTGCCGGTAGCGCGTCGGGTCGTCGGTCGTGGTGTGGGCGCCCATCCGGTAGGTGTAGGCCTCGATGAGCGTCGGACCCTGGCCCTCGCGCGCCCGCTGCAGCGCCGCCTGCGTCACGGCGTACGTCGCGAGCACGTCGTTGCCGTCGACCCGCACGCCGGGGAAGCCGAAGCCCAAAGCCCTTTGATAGAGCGGGATCCGCGACTGTCGCTCGATCGGCTCCGAGATCGCCCACTGGTTGTTCTGGCAGAAGAACACCACCGGGGTGTTGTAGGACGCGGCGAAGATGAAGGCCTCGTTGACGTCGCCCTGGCTGCTGGCCCCGTCGCCGAAGTAGGCGATCACGCCGGTGTCGCGGTCGTCGTCACCCGTGCCGACGGCTCCGTCGCGCTGCACCCCCATCGCGTAGCCGACCGCGTGCAGGGTCTGCGCGCCGATGACGATCGTGTAGAGGCCGAAGTTGTGGGCCGCCGGGTCCCACCGGCCGTGGTCGACACCGCGGAAGAGACCGAGGAGGTCCAGCGGGTCGAGACCGCGGCAGTAGGCGACGCCGTGCTCGCGGTAGGTCGGGAAGACGAAGTCCTGCGCGCGCAAGGCGCGTCCGGAGCCGATCTGCGCGGCCTCCTGACCGAGCAGCTGGGCCCAGATGCCGAGCTCACCGTGGCGCTGGAGGGCGGTGGCCTCGGTGTCGATGCGCCGCGTGACCACCATGTCGCGGTAGAAGCCGCGGATGGTCTCGGCCTCCTGCTCCGGGCTGCCGAGGTCGAGCGCGATGCCGGGGTGCTCGACCCGCTCGCCCTCCGGCGTCAGCAGCTGGACCAGCTCGGGTCCGCCTCCGTGCCAGGCGGCTTGAGAGGCGTGGAAAACGTCGGGGACGGAAGTCATGCTGCTCTCCCTGCAGTCCGGGGCCGGGAGCAGGGTCGCCGCCGCCGGCCGAGGGGGTGTGCCCCTGGACTTGTGACCCGGGACACACGGTGCGTCTACCGTACCCAGAGGTCCCGGCCGCGGGAAATCGGGTACGCCGCGGCGTGGCCGGCGCCGGCACGGGGTAGGACGTGCGCCGTGACCGCGCCTCAGGGAAGCCCCGCCAGCTCAGCCGGCTCCGACCGTAGGGTCTCGGCCAGCATCCGGATCGCCGCGGCGCCGGCGACCGTCTTCGCCATCGTCTCCGATCCCGAGCAGCACCCGCGGATCGACGGGTCGGGCTCGGTGCGCAGCCTGATCGAGACCGCCGGGCCGATCACCGCGAAGGGCCAGACGTTCTCGGTGAACATGAAGATGTTCGGCCTGCCCTACAAGATCACCAACACCGTCGTCGAGTTCGAGCCCGACGCGCTGGTCGCGTGGCGGCACTTCGGCGGTCACCGCTGGCGCTACGCCATCGCGCCCACCCCCGACGGGTGCGAGGTCACCGAGACCTTCGACTACTCGATGTATCCGATGCCGGGGCGCAAGCTCATCGAGCTGGCCGGCTTCCCCGCCCGCAACGGCAGGGGCATCGAGCAGACCCTCCAGCGGCTCAAGCAGGCGGCCGAGGCGGACGCACGTTAGCGCCGGTCAGCTGGGGTCGGGCGCGAGCTCGGGTTGTGGGGCCGGCGCCGTGGCGGTCTCCCCCGGCCCCTTGCGGGTCCACACGAAGATCGCCCCCGCGACGCAGATGCCGGTGCCGACCGCGAACGGCAGCCAGTCGTTGATGCCATACAACGCCGAGCCACCCAGCGGGCCGATCATGAAGGTCGAGCCGGTGACGGTCTGCACGAGCCCGGCCACCCGCCCCTGCTCGGCAGGACCGACGAGCAGCGTCGGCGCCGAGACATAGCCGGGGCCGACCGTGCCCATGCCGACGGCGAGCACTGCCATGCAGGCGGTGACGAGCACCAAGGTGTCGGCCACCATGAGGCCGGCGGCGCCGAGGGCGACCAGCGGGATGCCGCTGCGCAGCATCCGCCACGGCGGCCAGCCCAGGCGCGGGACGACGAACGCCTGCATGGTCACCATGACTAGGCCGACGACGGTCGAGACGAGCCCGGTCATCCGGACGGCGTCGGCGCCCTCGTAGCCCAGCCGGTCCTGCACGACGAAGCCGACACATACCACGACCAGCCCGAGGGTCAGGAACGAGCCGAACCCGCCGAGCATGACCGGCCACAGCCGCGGGTCCCAGGGACGCAACGGCTTCGACGGCGCGGCCGCCTCCGCCTGCTCGGCCTCGGCGGCTGCCGCGGCACGCGCCCGCCGGCTCGGCCCCTTGGGGAGGAGGACCGCCACCGCGACCAGGGCGAAGGCGATGACGGCCGGCGCCGCCCACACCGGTCCGAGGAAGCCGGCGAACGCCAGCACGAACCCGCTCGCGGGGCCGAGGGCCTGCGCGAGCCCCTGGACCGCGCCGATCTGCGCGAGCCCCTTGACGCGCTCCTGGGTCGTCGAGGTGTTGGCCGCGACCCAGGCCATCGCGGCGGTCGGGACGGCTCCCATGGCGACACCGAACAGCAGCGAGCGCGTGCCGATCATCAGCGCCATGCCGAGCTCGCCAGAGATCACGCCGCTCACCGCGAGCTGGCACACGATCGCGAAGCCGGTCATCCCGACCAGGCCGAGACTCAGTCCGCTCAACAGGACGGTGCGGTGGCCGACCCGGTCGACGGCACGCCCCCAGGGGCTGCTGGTCAGCGTGAACATCACGGCCGCACTGGTCATCAGCAGGCCGAGGGACCACTCGGGGAGCTCGAGGTCACGCGCGAGCGGGGCGAGGACCGGGACGATCGCCTGCTGAGCCGCCATGACCACGAGCACCGCACCGGCCAGGACCGGCATCGGGTTGTGAGCGCGGGCAGCGGCGGACACGGATCTCCTCTCGGTCTCCCCTGCGTCGAGTCGCTCGGCGTACCCGCACAAGTAGTGGGAAGTTACAAGCGTAACGGCACCCTCAGGCCGTTGCCGACGTGTTCCGCGTCACGAGCGACGGGCGCAGGCTCAGGCCGCGAGCTTCTCGCGCCCGTGCGGCTCGTGCCAGCTCGCCAGGTCGGGTCCCTTCGGGATGACCTGCGTGGGGTTGATGTCGGTGTGGACCACGTAGTAGTGGGCCTTGATCTGGTCGAAGTCGATCGTGTCGCCGAAGCCGGGAGTCTGGAAGAGGTCGCGCGCGTAGGCCCACAGAGCCGGCATCTCGATCAGCTTGTTGCGGTTGCACTTGAAGTGACCGTGGTAGACGGGGTCGAAGCGGGCCAGGGTGGTGAAGAGGCGGACGTCGGCCTCGGTGATGGCATCGCCCATCAGGTAGCGCCGATCCGTGAGCCGCTCCTCGAGCCAGTCGAGCGCGGCGAAGAGCCGGTCGTAGGCCTGGTCGTAGGCCGCCTGGGTGCCGGCGAAGCCGCAGCGGTAGACGCCGTTGTTGACCTCGGTGAAGATCCGCTGCATGACCTCCTCCATCTCCTCGCGCACGTCGTCGGGCCAGAGGTTCGGCGCGTCGGGGCGGTGGTGGTCGCGCCACTCGAAGAAGAAGTCTTGCGTGATCTGCGGGAAGTTGTTGGTCACGACCTGCCCGCTCGGGACATCGACCATCGCCGGCACCGTGATGCCGCGCTCGTAGTCGGGGATCCGCGCGAAGTAGGCCTCCTGCAGGCGCTCGATGCCGAGCACCGGGTCCACGCCGCCGGGGTCGAGGTCGAAGGTCCAGCTGCGCTGGTCGTGGACCGGCCCGGCCAGGCCCATCGAGATGACGTCCTCGAGACCGAGCAGCTGGCGCACGATGATCGCGCGGTTGGCCCACGGGCACGCCCGCGCGGCGATCAACCGGTAGCGGCCGGGCTCGACCGGCCACGTCGCGGAGTCACGCGTGATCCGGTCGGCGATGTAGTTCATGTCGCGGTTGAACTCGGGCTCGACGTAACTGCCCTTGCCGCCATCGTTGTTCATGATTCAACTATGCCCTACGCGAGGGAGTCGACCCAGGCGCGGTGCAGGTCGGCGTACCGCCCGTCGTCCGCGGCGACCAGATCGGCCGGCGTGCCGTCCTCGATGACGCGACCGTGCTCGAGGACGAGCACCCGGTCGGCGATCTCGACCGTGGAGAGCCGGTGGGCGATGATCACCGCGGTGCGCCCGGCGAGGACGGTGCGCAGCGCCTCCTGCACCAGCCGCTCCGAGGGGATGTCGAGCGACGACGTCGCCTCGTCGAGGATGAGGACCGCCGGGTCGGCGAGGAAGGCCCGGGCGAAGGCGATCAGCTGGCGCTGGCCGGCGGAGAGCCGGCCGCCCTGGTTGGCGACGCGGGTGGCGTAACCGCGGGGCATCGCGCGGATCAGCTCGTCGGCGCCGACCGCCCGCGCGGCCTCCTCGACCTCGGCCGGGCTCGCGTCGGGACGGCCGAAGCGGATGTTGTCGGAGATGGTGCCGGAGAAGAGGTAGTTCTCCTGGGTCACCATCACGACCGCGCGCCGCAGGTCGTCCTCGGCGAGGTCGCGCAGGTCGACGCCGTCGAGCAGCACGCGACCGCCGGTCGGGTCGTAGAACCGGGCCAGGAGCTTCGCGATCGTCGTCTTGCCCGCGCCGGTCGTGCCGACCAGCGCGACGGTCTGGCCGGCCGGGATCGTGAGGTCGAGACCCGGGATGACCGGGGCGTCCTCGACGTACGCGAACTGGGTGTCCTCGAACCGGAGCTCGCCCGGCGTGCGACCGGGCTGCAGCGCGACGGGGTGGGTCGGCTCCGGCACCGACGGCTCCTCCGCCAGGACGGTGGACACCTTCTCCAGCGCCGCGGATGCGCTCTGGAAGGTGTTGTAGAACTGCGAGATCTCCATCATCGGCTCGAAGAACTGGCGCAGGTAGAGCAGGAACGCCGCCAGCACGCCGACCGTGACCTCGCCCTCGAAGGCGAGGTAGCCGCCGTAGAGCAGCACCACGCCGATGGTGAGGTTGCCGACCAGCTTGATGCCGGGCATGAACCACACGATCAGCCGGAACGCCTTGAGGTTGGCGACCCGGTTGTCCTCGTTGAGCTCGGCGAACAGCTCGGCGTTGCGGGGCTCGCGGCGGAAGGCCTGGACGGCGCGGACGCCGCCGAGGGTCTCGACGAAGTGCACGATGACGCCGGCGATCGTCTCCCGCGTCTGGCGGTAGGCGCGGGCGGATGCGAGGCGGAACCAGTTGGTCAGCAAGGCCAGGAACGGCAGGCACAGCAACGCGACGAGGCCGAGCTCGACGTCGAGCACGAGCAGCAGGACGGTCGTGCCGAGCAGGGTGAACACGGCCGAGACGAGACCGTCGAACCCGGTCTCGAGCATCTCGTTGATCGCGTCCATGTCGGAGGTCTGTCGCGAGATCGCCCGGCCGGATGTGTAGTCGTCGTGGAAGCTCGGGCTGAGCGCACCGAAGTGGCGGAAGGTACGCCGGCGCAGCTCGACGAGCACACCCTGTCCGATCCGGCCCGACATCCGCAGGAACATCTGCCGGGTCACGGCCTGCAGGACGGTGGCCGCGAGGACGGCGGCGACCACGGCGTACAACACGCTCGAGTCGCCGGACTCGGTGATCGGCGGGATGCCGGAGTCGATGCCGACCTTGACCAGGTAGGGGATCGCGAGGCGGGCGGCGTTCTCGACGATCACGATGGCCAGGACCAACAACAGCAGCGACCGGTAGGGGCGCAGCAGGTCGCCGAGCAGCGCGCGCGAGGCACGGGCGAGGCGACCGACCTCGACCTTGTCGGGGTCGGTCTGGTCGAGGCGGCCGCGCCAGTCGGCGCTGGGCGGCGTGGACACCGGGGCGCTCATCGGGCGGCTCCGGCCAGGGCGTCGTCGGAGGTGAGCAGGGCGCGGTACGCCGGCACCTCGGCAAGCAGCTCGCGGTGCTGGCCGACGTGGGTGATCCGGCCCTCCTGCAGCAGGGCGACCTTGTCGGCGAGCAGCACGGTGGAGGCGCGGTGGGCGACGACGATGCCGGTGGCGTCGGCGAGGACGCGGCGCAGCGCCTCCTCGACCAGTGCCTCCGTGTGGACGTCGAGGGCCGACAGGGTGTCATCGAGCACGAGGATGCGCGGCTTGGCGACGACCGCGCGGGCCAGCGCGAGCCGTTGGCGCTGACCGCCCGACAGGCTCATGCCCTGCTCGCCGATGCGGGTGTCGAGCCCGAACGGCAGGTCGTGGACGAACCCGGCCTGGGCGACCTCGATCGCCTCAAGCACCTCGGCCTCGCTTGCGTCAGGACGCCCGAGGGTGAGGTTCTCCCGCGCGCTCATCGAGAACAGCACCGGCTCCTCGAACGCCGTCGCGACCAGGGAGCGCAGGTGGGGGAGCCGCAGCTCGCGGACGTCGACGCCGTCGATCGTGATGCGACCGGCGGTCACGTCGTACAACCGCGGCACGAGGGCCGTGAGCGCGGTCTTGCCCGAGCCGGTCGACCCGACCACAGCGACGGTCTCGCCGGGCGCGACGTCGAGGTCGACACCGCGCAGGATCGCGGGCTCCTCCGGCGACTGGTCGGGGAAGCGGAACTCCACGCCCTCGAAGCGCAGGTGGCCGCGCGGGTCGGCGATCTCCGCCTCACCGCCGACGATCGCCGGCTCGGTGTCGAAGATCTCCCAGACGCGGGCCGAGGCGGTCATGGCCTCCTGCGCCATCGCCAGGATCACCCCGAGCACCGTGACCGGCCAGACCAGCGACAGCATCAGCGTCACGAAGGCCACGAGGGTGCCGTAGGTGATCTCGCCCTCGCCGACGGCGCGCGCGCCGAGCAGCAGCACGACGACCACGGCGAGGTTGGGGATGACCCCGAGGAAGGACCAGAACCGCGCGGAGATGCGCACCTTCTCCAGCGAGGTGGCATACAGCTTGCCGGCGGCCCGGTCGAAGCCCTCGGCGGCGTACGACGCGCGCCCGAAGGACCGGATGACCCGGTAGCCGACGGCCGCCTCCTCGACCAGGGTGGCGACGTCGCCCTGCTCGTCCTGCACCTGGCGGGTGACGACGGTGTAGGCCTTCTCGAAGCGCATCGACAGCCACACGATCGGGACCGCGGAGGCGGCGACCACGAGACCGAGCGGCCAGTACATGTTGAGCAGCAGGATCGTGACGGTGATGAGCTGCAGGATGTTGACGACCAGGAAGATCGCGCCGAAGCCGGCGAACATCCGGATCGCGGTGAGGTCGGTGGTGACGCGCGAGAGCAGCTGCCCGGACTGCCACTTGGCGTGGAACGCCATCGGGAGCTCCTGCAACCGGTCGTAGAGGTCACGGCGCAGCGAGCGCTCGATGTCGAAGATCGCTGCCGACTGCACCCACCGGCGGAACCAGATGAAGGCCGCCTCGAGTACGCCGAGCACGATCGCCAACGCGCCGAGCCACCACAGCCCGTCGCGGTCGCCGTCGGCGATGGGACCGTCGATCAGCTCGCGGATCACCAACGGGATGCTCAGCGAGAGCCCGATCGCGATGCCGGCAGCCAGCAGGCTGAGCACCATCGCGGTGAGATGGGGACGCACATAGGCACGCAGTCGCCACAGTGCCTTCGCGCTCGCCGGCGGTGGCCGGAGCGGGTCGGGCTCGGTGTGGAGCTGCGATTCAGTGCGGGTGGGCTGGTGAGCCGTGGCCGACATGAGTCGCGGGGGTCCCCTCGCTTGGTGTGTGCAACGAGGTTACGTGGCGCGTCCGACAACCCACGAACCGTTTTCGGGTCGGCTCCGTCACCCCCGCCAGACCCCGGCTGCTCCGACCTGCTGTCGTTCTGATGCTGGTGCTGCTAAAGTCGCTGCATGGGCGTGGCGGTGACGGTGCGCGACGTGCCGCGCGAGGTGCGCGATGAGCTGGCGGCACGCGCGGCACGGTCCGGGATGTCCCTGCAGGAGTACGTGCGGCGCCTGCTCGTCCAGAGTGCCGAACGGCCGGCGGTCGACGACCTCATCGCTCGTGCTCGGTCCCGCGTCGTGGCGACCGACGTGCGCGTCGACGCCGCCTCGATCCTCGCCGCCCGCGACGCAGACCGCCGATGAGGCCGCGCGTCGTGTGCGACGCGTCGGCGGTGGCAGCTGTCCTGCTGGACGCCGGCCCTGACGGGCGATGGGCCACCGACGCCCTCACGGGCGCCGACCTCGCGGCGCCGAGCCTGCTCGCGTTCGAGACGGCCAACATCATCCGCCGCCACGAGCTCGCCGTGCTCATCACGGCCGACCAAGCCGCGCAGGCGCACTCCGACCTCATGGAGCTGGCGATCGAGCAATGGCCCTACGAACTCCTCGCGACCCGGGCCTGGCAGCTACGGCCGAACCTGACGACCTACGACGCCGACTACGTCGCGCTGGCCGAGCTCATCGGCGCACCCCTCGTCACGCTCGACCGCAGGATCGAACGCGCACCGGGACTGCGGTGCCGGATCCTCACCCCGTGAGGCGGCCCGCCAGCCGTCACCAGCGCGCCGCCAGCTCCAGGAAGCGGGTGTTGGCTTCCGGCTCGCCGATCGACACCCGGACGCCGTCACCGGCGAACGGCCGCACCACCAGCCCGGCCTCGTCGGCCGCGGCGGAGAAGTCGAGCGCCCGGTCACCGAGCCCCAGCCAGACGAAGTTGCCCTGGGCGTCCGGGACGTCCCAGCCCTGCGCGACCAGCCCGGCGTACACCCGCGCCCGCTCTGCGACGAGCGCCTCGACGCGCTCGAGCAGCGCGTCCTCGGCGTCCAGCGAGGCGATCGCCGCGGCCTGTGCGACCGACGACACCCCGAACGGCAGGGCGCACGCCCGGACCGCCGCGGCGACGTCGGCATGCGCGAGGGCGTAGCCGACCCGGAAGCCCGCGAGCCCGTAGGCCTTCGCGAAGGTGCGCAGCACGACCACCCGCGGGTGCGCCCGGTGCAGCGCGACGCCGTCGACGGGGTCGGGGCTGCGCACGAACTCGCGGTAGGCCTCATCGACCACGACGAGGACGTGCTCCGGCGCGCGCGCACAGAACGCCTCGACCTCGGCGTGGGTGAGCGCGGGGCCGGTCGGGTTGTTGGGGGTGCAGAGCACGACGACCCGGGTGCGCTCGGTGATCGCCGCCGCCATCGCGTCGAGGTCGTGGCGACCGTCGGCCGTCAGCGGCACCGGCACGGCGCTGGCGCCGGTCACGGCGACGGCGATCGGGTAGGCCTCGAAGGACCGCCAGGCGAAGACGACCTCGTCGCCGGTCTCGCAGTAGGCCTGCAGCAGGTGGTAGAGCACGGCCACCGACCCCGTGCCGGCGGCGAGGCTCTCGGGCGCGACGCCGAGCCGGTCGGCGAGGGCGGCGTACAGCTCGGTGCAGCCCATGTCGGGGTAGCGGTTCATCCGCTCGACGGCCCGCGTGGCGGCCTCGACGACGCCGGGCAGCGGCGGGTACGGGTTCTCGTTGGAGCTGAGCTTGTAAGTCGTCAGGCCCGGCCGCGGGGTGGGCGGCCGACCAGGGACGTACGGCGGCAGCGCGGTCACCGCTGCGCGCGGGGTGGGGAGGTGGGTCATTGCGGCACCCTAGTCGCGCGGGGGCGCCGTGAGCGTCTCCTCGGGACCGGCGTAGGGGACCATCCCGGCCTCGATGCGGGTGCGCAGTTCGCGCACGGCCGCGGGCACGTCCTCGAACGTGATGCCGTCGAGCTGGTTGGGCGAGAACCGCCACCATCGGAGCTCGAGCAGCTGCTCGACGGTCGCCGTGTCGAACCGCGACCGGATCTCCCGTGCGGGCACTCCGCCCACGATCGCGTACGGCGCCACGTCGCGGGTCACGACCGCACCCGCGCCGATGACGGCCCCGTCGTGCACGGTGACACCGCGCACGATCACGACGCCGGCGCCGATCCACACGTCGTTGCCGATCGTCACCGCGCCCCGGCGGAAGTTGCCCTGGGGCGCCCGAGCGGGGACCCGCGGTGCGCACGCGTCGGCGGACGTGTGCCAGCCGAAGCGGGCGGCGTCGTACTGGAACGGCGAGGTGCTCAGCCAGTCGGTCGGGTGGTCGGGTTCGCCGATCCGGACCCCCGCGGCGATCGAGCAGTAGCGCCCAATCGAGGCGCAGTGGTCGATCGTCCCGCCGACGAAGTAGCTGAAGGCGCCGATGCGGGTCGGACCGGCGAACGTCGTGGGTGCCATGAACCGCACAGGCGCCTCCACGGTCACCTGAGAGGCTCGCTTGTGCCGCACGTTTCCCCGGCCACGGATCGTCATCCGGTCCTCCTGCACTGAGCGCCGACGCAGTCGCGCAGCGCGCGGGTGAGCTTGCGCAGCCGGCGCAGGGCGGGGCGGTACGCCGGGTCGTCGGCGACGTTGTCGAGCTCGTAGGGATCCGCACGGAGGTCGTAGAGCTCCTCACCCGTGCGCAACCGCGCGTAGTTCCACCGCTCGCCGACCCGGATGCCGCGGTAGAGCGGCCGTGCCGCCCCGAGGACCGGGTGGGCCAGGGTCGGGACCGCGCGGCCCGGCATCGGCTCGCCGCGCAGCACCGGCCGCAGGTCGATGCCGTCGACGGCCCGCCCGGGTTCGACCCCCGCCCAGGCGGCGATGGTGGTCGGCAGGTCGACGTTCGCGGCCAGGGTGGCGACCGTCCGCCCCTGCGGGACACCCGGCCCGCGGATCACGGTCGGCACCGTCTGGGAGTCGCGGTAGTGCCACAGCTTCCCCGCGAGGTTGTGCTCGCCGAGCATGGTGCCGTTGTCGGAGGTGAAGACCACGACCGTGCGGGCGAGCTGCTTGGTACGGCGCAGCACCCAGACATGCTCGCGTACCGCCTCGTCGACGGCCTGCAGCGACTCGACGCGCTGCTGGTGCGCCTCGCGGAGGGCGGCGCGGGCCTCGGGTGTCCACCGCGCACGGTCGTGGGTCGCGCGCATCGCCTTGTCGCCAGGCCGCTGCTCGAACATGTTCGGCTTGTCCGGCAGCGGCAGGTCCTCGAACAGGTCGCGGTGCCGCTGTGCCGGGACGGTGGTCATCATGTCGACCGGGTCGTCGGGCTCGATCGGGTCGCCGTGGTGCGGCGCGACGTAGTTGACGGTGAGGTACCACGGGTTCTCGTGGCGCTCGGGCGCGCTGAGCATCTCGGTGACGTTGTCGGCGAAGACGTCGGTGTTGTAGTCGGGCGTGCGGACGACCTCGCCGTTGACGCTGAGCTCGGCGGAGGGGAAGAAGTAGGTCGACCAGTCGATGCTGCCCCGCCAGTCGCTCCACCCGGGCGGCACGTAGCGGCGGGTCTCGCCGGCGCCGTACCCGTTGAGGTACTTGCCGACGAGCATGGTGTCGTAGCCGGCCTGGCGCAGCCACACCGGCAGCGTGCGCCGGTCGTCGAAGGAGGCGAAGCCGCCGCCCTCGCCCTGGATCGTGAGCGCCCCGTGGTTGTGGGCGTACTGGCCCGTCAGCAGGCTCGCGCGGGCCGGGACGCAGATCGGCGTCGGGGCGACGAGGTTGGTCATCGTCACGCCCCGGTCGGCGAGCAGCCGCTTGACGTTGGGCATGTGCTCGAGGTCGCCGGGCGCCGCGTCGTCGGTGGTGATCACCAGGAAGTTGGGGCGCTGCTCGTCCGGCCGGCGTGCTCCGGAGCCCATGCCCGGCGACACCGACGGGGCGGCGATCGAGGGCGTGGGCGAAGCGGGCCCACCGGCGCCCCTGAGGGGTTCGGCCGGACCGAGGCTGCAGCCGGTGACGCCCAGTCCCGCGGCCGCGATCAGCGCGACGGCGCTGCGCGTGCTGCGGTTCCCGCGCCGGACTGAGCCCCCCACGGCGCCGAGGGTACGGGGTCAACCGTCCCCGGCACACCGGAAGCCGAGGTTGCCCGCGGTCGCGTCACCGTGGACGCGGCAGGACGACCTCTCCCCCGGCCACGGACGGCAGGTCGCGGCCGATGACGACATCGAGCGGGTTGGTCAGGCAGCGCACGGAGCCGCCGCCCTTGTGGAACTCGCCGAGCTCGAGCAGGACGACCTCGAAGCCCCACGCCTCCAGCTGGGCGCGCACGCGCGGCGGGCACGCGGGCATGACGACGGTGCGCCCCACGACGACGGAGTTGGCGCAGAACGTCAGCGCCTCGGCCTCGTCGATCACCAGCGGCTCGGGCACGAGGTCGAGGAGCGCCTGTGCGGACGGCTCGTCGAAGGCGGCCGGGCAGACGATCGCGCGCCGGTCGTCGAGCGGACAGAAGGCGAGGTCGAGGTGATACATCGCCGGGTGGGTGATCCGCACCCCCCGCACGCGTACGCCGATCTCCGCTGCGAGCGCCTTGAGCCCGAGCTCCTCCGTGCGGGGTCCGTACCCGACGACCAACGCGTCGCCCCAGGCGAACGCGTCCCCCGCCTCGAAGCACGGCCCGACACCGTCGACGCCCACCTGGCGCACGGCGTACCCCTGCGCCGCGAACCAGGGACCGGCACTGCGGCGCTCGGCCCGGCGCTCGGCGTACCGCATGTGGCTGAGGACGACCTGCTCGGGCCGACCCGCCTCGTCGGCGAGAGCCAGGCCGAGGTTCATCGCATAGACCATGTCGGGTGAGTCCGGGCGCTGCGCCAGCACGTCGACCCGCGCGCCGAGAGCGCGTAGCACGTGGACCATCACCTGCCACTGCTCGCTCGCGCGCGCCGGGTCCGGCTGGTCGGCGGGGTCCATGAAGGGGTTGATCGCGTAGTCGATCCGGTACGCCGTCGGCTCCACCGCCAGGTACTGCCGTCCCCAGCTCAGCTCCACCAGGTCGCCCATCGCTGTCCACCTCCTCCACGGCCCGACTCGATTGTCGGACAATCTGACAAGGAGTGTGGGGCCGCGCGGCCCGGCGGTCAAGCCGGATCGCGCCGATGGCGGACACGCGCTGATGGCGGACAATGGGAGCCGTGCCGCCCCCTGCCCCGATGCGCCCACTGCCGCCGCTGCACTTGAGCGCGCCCGCCTCGACCGTCGACCGGGTCGTCGACGAGCTGCGGCGCGCGTTGTTCGCCGGGGAGATCACCGCCGGCACGCCCCTGCGCGAGCAGGCACTGACCGAGGCGATGGGGGTCTCCCGCTCGACGGTGCGCGAGGCGCTGGGGGTGCTCGTCGCCGAGGGCCTGGCCGAGCGCGAGCCGCATCGCGGGGTGCACGTCACGTCGCTGGAAGCCGATGCCGTCCACGACGTCGTGACCACCCGCCTGGTCCTCGAGTCGGCCGGTGTGCGGGCGTGGCCGGACGCCGACCCGGCGGACCAGAGCGCCGTCCGCACCGCGCTGGAGGCGTTCGTGGACGCCGCGCGCTCCTCGGACGCCGATCCCGTACGCGTCACCGCCACCCACCTCGCCCTGCACCGTTCGGTCGTCGCCCTGACCGGGTCGGCACGTCTGCTCGGCCTCGCCGACGCGGTCTATGCCGAGATCCGGCTGGCGCTGGCCAAGGTCGACCGGATGCGCCAGGACGCCGCGCAGCAGGTGTGCAACCACGAGGAGCTCGTCGCGCTGCTGGAGTCCGGTGACACCGACGCCACGTTGGCCGCGCTGCGCGTCCACCTGGAGGAGGCGGCCGAGTCGATGCTGCTCGCGCTGGAGCTCGGGGACTAGCGGCCGCAGCCGACGTCCGGCAGTCCGACGTCTGGCACGATCGACGTCGTGAACTTCCTGCTCAAGGTCCTCGCCAGCGCCGCCGGCCTCACGGTCGCCGCCTGGCTCCTCGACGGCATCACGATCACCGGCGACTCCGACAACGACCGGGTGCTGACGCTGGTCATCGTCGCGGCGATCTTCGGGATCATCGACTCCTTCGTCGCCCCGGTGATCAAGGTGCTGTCGATCCCGTTCATCATCCTGACGCTCGGACTCTTCCTGCTCGTCGTGAACGCGTTGATGCTGATGCTCACCTCGTGGGTCGCCGACCAGGTCGGCCTCGGTTTCGCCGTCGACGGCTTCTGGACCGCGGTGGTGGGCTCGGTGATCATCACCGTCGTCAGCTGGATCGCCCATCTGATCCTTCCCGACGCCCGATGAGGCGTACGCCGTACACCGTCGCGCTGGTGTGCCTGGGCAACATCTGCCGCTCGCCGATGGCCCATGTCGTGCTCGAGCGGCGCATCGCCGAGGCCGGCCTCGACGACCGGGTGCGCGTGGTCAGCGCCGGGACAGCCGAGTGGCACGTCGGCAAGGCGATGGACCCGCGGGCCGCGGCGACGCTCACCGGTGCGGGGTACGACGCGAGCCGGCACCGTGCCCGGCAGATCCACGACGCGTGGTTCACCGGGGAGGGGGACGAGGGCGACGAGCACGTCGACCTGGCCCTGGTGATGGACGAGGCCAACCACGCCGACGTGGTCTCCATGGCCGGGGTCCACGCCGAGCGGGTGCGGATGTTCCGGGAGCTGGACCCCGAAGGACCTGGCGAGGTTCCGGACCCCTATTACGGTGGCGACGAGGGATTCACCGAGGTGCTCGCGATGGTCGAGCGGTGCGCACAGGCCTGGGTCACCGAGATCGCCCGCACCCTCACCGAGCAGCACGAGTAGCAGGAGCAGAGGAAGGAGCAGCCGATGGCGCGACAGGCGACGGTGGCCCGGCGCGCCGAGGAGCTGCTCGATGTCGCCGTCGTCTCCACCCAGCCGGTCGCCGGCGGGGACATCTGCACCACGACGCGGTTGCGACTCTCCGACGGCACCCTCGCGGTGATGAAGACCAAGCCGCACGCGCCACCCACGTTCTTCCGCACCGAGGCACACGGCCTGCGCTGGCTGGCCGAGGTCGACGGGGGTGCGCCCGTCCCCGAGGTGCTCGCGGTCGAGGACGACTGCCTGCTGCTGCGCTGGATCGAGCCCGGCCGTCCCGGCGGTGACGCCGCCACGGCCTTCGGCGCGCGGCTGGCCCGCACCCACGCCGCGGGTGCTGCGGCGTACGCCGGGCCCGACGGCAGCGAGGCCGACGGCTGGATCGGCACCCTCCCGCTCCCGCAGCGGTCGGCGCCGACGTGGGCGGAGTTCTACGCCGTACGCCGGGTCCTGCCCTACCTGAAGCTGGCTCGCGACCGGCACGCCATCGAGCCCGAGCACGCCCAGGTCATCGAGGACATCGTCCGGGTGCTCCCCGACCGCGCCGGACCGTCCGAGCCGCCGGCGCGCCTGCACGGCGACCTGTGGTCGGGCAACGTGGTCTGGGCGGGCGACGGCCAGGTGTGGATGCTCGACCCCGCGGCGTACGCCGGGCACCGCGAGACCGACCTGGCGATGCTCGCGCTCTTCGGGCTGCCGCAGCTGGAGCAGGTGCTGACCGGCTACCAGGCCGAGGCGCCGCTCGCAGAGGGCTGGGAGGAGCGCGTCGGGCTGCACCAGCTCTTCCCGCTGCTCGTGCACGCGTGCATGTTCGGTGGGGGGTACGGCGCCCGCGCCGCGGCGGGCGTCGAGCACCTGCGCTGAGCTTTTTCTCAGCCTGGGCTGGCACCCTGGGAGCGTGAACGCCGACAAGTCCGCTCCGCGCCCGCACGTGCTGGTGGTCGACGACGACCGGGCCGTGCGCGAGTCGCTGCGCCGGTCGCTGGAGTTCAACGGCTACTCCGTCGCGCTCGCCTCCGACGGGGCGGAGGCGCTGGCCGCGATCGGCAAGGGGGGCCCCGACGCCCTCGTGCTCGACGTGATGATGCCGCGCCTCGACGGGCTGGAGACGACCCGGGCGCTGCGCGCAGCGGGCAACGACCTGCCGATCCTGGTGCTCACCGCGCGCGACTCGGTCGGTGACCGGGTCGAGGGTCTCGACGCCGGTGCCGACGACTACCTCACCAAGCCGTTCGCCCTCGAGGAGCTGCTGGCCCGGCTGCGGGCGCTGCTGCGCCGGGCCCGGCCCACCAGCGACGACCTGGACTCCGAGGAGCTGGTCTTCTCCGACCTGCGGCTCAACCCCGCCACGCGCGAGGTGCACCGCGGCGAGCGGCTGATCGAGCTCACCCGCACCGAGTTCACGCTGCTGGAGATGTTCCTGCGGCGCCCGCGCCGGGTGCTGGAGCGGTCGTTCATCCTCGAAGAGGTCTGGGGCTACGACTTCCCGACGACCGCCAACTCGCTCGAGGTCTACGTCGGCTACCTGCGACGCAAGACCGAGGCGGAGGGCGAGCCGCGGTTGATCCACACCGTCCGGGGGGTCGGCTACGTGCTGCGGGAGCTTGCGTGAGCGAACAGCCGTTCGCCGCCCGCGTCCGCGAGGCCACCCACTACCGGCGCTCGCTGGCCAGCCGGGTCACCATCCTCACCACCGTCGCGGTCGCGCTGACCGTCGCCGGCGTCGCGGCGTCGGCGTACTTCACCGCACGCGTCCAGATGCAGCAGTCCCTCGACGGCTCGCTGCTCAGCCGCGCCCAGCAGGCCGCCGAGTCCAACGCACTGAGCAGCCTCACCGCCCAGGAGGTGCCGTCCTGGGCGCTGGGCGCCGCCGACGTGCGCATCGCGTTCGTCGTGCCGGGACGCCGCCAGCCGGTGATCAGCGCGGAGCGGGGCGCAGCCGAGGAGCAGCTCGTCCTGGGCGACCCTGAGGTGGCGGTGGCGGTCGGCCAGAGCACCCGCTCCATCCGGACCGTGCGGACGCCCAACGGCGCCCGCTACCGCGTGGTCGCCGTACCCACCGACGGCCAGGGCGCACTGGTGCTCGCGCAGTCGCTGCGGCCCACCGAGCAGACCCTGGGCCGACTCGGGCTCGTCATGTTCCTCTTCGGCCTGCTCGGCGTGGTCGGTGCCGGCCTGACCGGGTGGGCGGTCGCGCGCAACGGCCTGCGCCCCGTGCGCCGCCTCACCGCCGCGGCCGAGGAGATCGCGCGCACCGAGAAGCTCACCCCCATCGACGTCGAGGGCAACGACGAGATCGCCCGGCTCGCGACGGCCTTCAACGCGATGCTCACCGCGCTCGCCGCGTCCCGCGACCGGCAGCGCCAGCTCGTCGGCGACGCCAGTCACGAGCTGCGGACGCCGCTGACGTCGCTGCGCACCAACATCGAGCTGCTGCGCCAGGCCGATGCCGCGGGCGGGCTCGACCACGACGCCCGCGACGAGCTGCTGGCCGACGTCGGTGCCCAGCTGACGGAGATGACGACCCTCATCGGCGACCTGGTGGAGCTGGCGCGCGACGAGCCGCTGCCGCACGCGGTCGGACCGGTCGACCTCGCCGAGGTCATCGACCAGGCCGTACGCCGCGTGCGCCTGCGCGCGCCCGGCATCGGCTTCGTCGTCGAGACGTCGTCGTGGTGGCTCACCGGGGAGCAGGCCTCCCTCGAGCGGGCGGTCACCAACCTGCTCGACAACGCCGCGAAGTGGAGCCCGCCCCTGGGGCAGGTCACCGTGACCCTGGCCGACGGCGAGCTCAGCGTCACCGACGAGGGCGACGGAATCGCCGCCGAGGACCTCCCGCACGTCTTCGACCGCTTCTACCGATCCCGGGAGTCCCGGTCGCTGCCCGGCTCCGGGCTGGGGCTGGCGATCGTGCACCAGGTCGTCACCCGGCACGGCGGGACGGTGGCGGCGACCAACGCGCCGGACGCCGGGGCACGCTTCGTCGTACGCCTTCCGGGAAGCCCGACGCCGCCCGCACCGGACCGCGCCGCGGACGATCTTTGGGAGAAGTCTGCTCCGCCGTTCAGTTCAGGCTCAGGTTCCGTGGGCACGCTGGAGTCATGACCGAGCACGACACCCCCCAGCACGACGCCTCCCGACCCGACGAGCGCGCCCACCGCTACCCCGAGACCGCAGCGGAGCAGGAGCGCACGACGGCGTTCCCCGACGGCTTCGCCTTCGCGGCGCCCGCCGCTGCACCGGCACCCGGCAAGGAGCGGGGTCGGCGTACCGGGATCGGGCTGCTGGCGGGCGCTCTCGTCCTGGGCGGGCTCGGCGGACTGGGCGGGGCGGCGGCCTACGACGCCTTGAGCGACGACCCGGAGACGCCCGCGGCCAGCCGCTCGGCGGCGCCGAGCACCAACACCGCGTCCGTCGCGCCGCTCGAGCCGCTGGGGTCGGTCCAGGACGTCGCGTCCTCGGTGCTCCCGTCGGTGGTGAAGATCAACGTGCGCGGCGGCGGCCAGGGTCCCGGAGGGGGCGCCGGGTCGGGCTCGGGGATCATCTTGTCGTCCGACGGCGAGATCCTGACCAACGAGCACGTCGTCGGTGTGGCCGAGGGCGGTGGCGCGATCACCGTCGCGTTCGACGACGGGTCCACTGCCCCGGCGACGATCGTCGGCACCGACCCGCTGACCGACACCGCGGTGATCAAGGCCGAAGGGGTCTCCGACCTGACCCCCGCGGAGCTCGGCAGCTCCGACGCGCTCCAGGTGGGCGAGCAGGTCGTCGCGGTCGGTTCGCCGTTCGGCCTCGAGGCCACCGTCACCAGCGGCATCGTCAGCGCGCTCGACCGCCCGGTCTCGGCCGGCGAGCCGGGCGGGTCGCAAGCGACGATCTATCCGGCGATCCAGACCGACGCCGCGATCAACCCCGGCAACTCCGGCGGTCCGCTGGTCAACATGGCCGGTCAGGTCGTCGGCATCAACTCCTCCATCCGGACCACGACGTCGTTCGGAGGGGAGGCCGGCTCGATCGGTCTCGGCTTCGCGATCCCGATGTCGAAGGTCGTGCCGATCGTCGAGCAGCTGCGTGCCGGCGAGACCGCGACCCACGCCCGGCTCGGGGTCACTGTCTCGGCCGCGACCGACGACAGCGGGGCGACAGTCGGCGCCGAGGTCGAGGAGGTCACCGACGGTGGCGCGGCGGACGACGCCGGCCTGCAGACCGGTGACGTCATCACTCGGGTCGACGACACCCTGATCTCCGACAGCGACGCGCTGGTCGCGATCATCCGCGGCTACCGCCCCGACGACGCGGTCACGATCACCTTCCGCCGCGGCGGCGAGGAGCAGACCGTGGACGTGACGCTCGGCTCCGACGAGGGTGAGCAGCCGCAGGCCCCGGCGCAGGGCGAGCAGGGTCAGGAGGGACCGCCACAGCAGCCCGAGCGCAAGCGGCAGCTCCCGCCGTGGCTCGACGAGTACTTCGGGAACTGACCGCCCCGGAGTCGTGTGTCCGAGGACGCGCTACAGCGCGTCACCGGGCACACGACCCAGGACGCGCAGCAGCCGCTCGGCCTTCCAGCGCGACTCGGCGTACTCCTCGACGACGTCGGAGGCCACGGTGATGCCCCCGCCGGTGCCGAGCGTCCAGGAGCCGGTGGCGTCCCGCATCCAGGAGCGGATGACGACCCCGAGGTCGGCGCGTCCGTCGCCGGCGATCCAGCCGAAGGCGCCGGCGTACACCTCCCGCGGCGTGTCCTCGACCTCGGCGATCACCTGCATCGTGCGCAGCTTGGGCGCCCCGGTCATCGACCCGGCCGGGAAGAGCGCGCGCAGGGCGGCGACGGTCGAGATGCCCTCACGCAACCGGCCGCGCACCGTCGAGACCAGCTGGTGCACCGCGGCGTAGGACTCCACCGCCATCAGCTCCGGGACGCTGACGGTGCCGGGCTCGGCGACCATCGCCACGTCGTTGCGCAGCAGGTCGACGATCATGAGGTTCTCGGCGCGGAACTTCGGGTCCGCGGCGAGCCGGCCGGCCTCCGCGGCGTCGGCCTCCGCGGTGGCGGCGCGCGGTGTGGTGCCCTTGATCGGCTTGGTCTCCAGCATGCGGTCCGCGGTGATCCGCGCGTAGCGCTCCGGTGACGCGCTGAGCAGGTGCACGCCCGCGCCGGCCACGTCGTGCTGGAGGAAGCCGGCGTACGGCGCCGGGTCGAGCGCCCGCAGCCGGAGGTAGGCCGCAAACGGGTCCTCGGTCGTGGTCGGACCGGCCACCCGGTAGGTCAGGTTGACCTCGTAGGAGTCCCCGGCGTGCAGGCGCTCCTGCACCTGCGCGAAGGCCTCGGCGTACGCCGGGGGCACCTGCGGCACCGCGGTCCGCAGCCACGGCGTCGGGGTCTGCTCCTCGTCGTCGTGCACGAGCTCGCGCACGTGGCGCGCCCGCATCCAGACGGCGTCGGGCAGTCGCCCCGGACCGGCGGGGGCGTGGCGGGCAGGCAGGTCGGGGCGGGCGGCGTACCCGAAGTAGCCGACCCAGGAGAACTCCGTGCTACGGCCGGCGTCGGCGTCGGCGCGCAGCTGCTCGTCGAGCACCCCGAAGACGTCGGTGCCGACCACCTCGCTGCGGCCGCGCCGATGCGCCCGCACCTCACCGGCGGCGGCGTCGTAGGTCAGTGACAGGTCCTCCGGCTCCAACCACCCGACCAGCGACCGGCGTACCTCTCCGGGGCGCGCGCCACCACCATCGAGCCAGAACATCCGCGGGTGCGCCCGCGCGACCTGGGCGGCGATCTCGGCCGGCGTCATGCGAGCTCCAGGAACGCCGCGATAATCCGGGCGCCGTGCTCGGTCAGGATCGACTCGGGGTGGAACTGCACGCCGTGCAGCGGTCGGGTCCGGTGGCGCACGCCCATCACCACCCGGGAGCCGTCCGGCTCCTCGGCCCACGCGCACGCCTCGACCTCGGCGGGCAGGTCGAGGGCTGCGAGCGAGTGGTAGCGCACGGCAGCGAAGCCCTGCGGCAGTCCGGCGAAGATCCCGGTGTCGTCATGGGTGATCGCGGCGACCTCGCCGTGGGCCGGACGCGCGCGGTCGACCCGCCCGCCGTACGCCGTCACCAGGCCCTGCATGCCGAGGCAGACCCCGAGCACCGGGACCCGCGCCTCCCGCAGGATCCGCTCACCGACTGCGAAGTCGTCGGCCACCGCCGGGCTGCCCGGCCCCGGCGAGAGCACCAGGTGCGTCCAGTCGCCGGCCAGCACGGCGTCGACGGCGACGGTGTCGTGCTGGACCAGGTCCGGCAGCCGGCCGGTCACCTCGGCGAGGAGGTGCAGCAGGTTGTGGGTGTAGGAGTCGTGGTGGTCGACGACCAGCACCCGCGGTTGCTCTGGGCGGTCGAGCGGGGGCGAGGCCACAACTCAGCCGAGCAGCTCCACGACCAGGTCGTGGACGAGGTCGTAGCCGCGCTCCGTGAGGATCGACTCGGCGTGGAACTGGATGCCGCGGTAGTGCGGGCCGCGCACGAGGTGGACGTCACCGCTCGCAGTGTCGATGGCGACCTGGACCCCGTCCGGCACCGCACCCTCGGCCGTCGGGTCGGGCACCCGCGCGACGAAGGTGTTGTAGAACCCGACCGCCTCCTGGCGGCCGAACAGGTCGACCTTCGACTGCGTGCCCTGGAAGACGATGTCCTTGTAGGCCAGCTCCAGACCCAGCCGGTCGCTGAGCACCTGGTGGCCCAGGCACACCGACAGGAACGGCTGATCGCCGGCGAGCAGCTGCTCGGTCGCGGCCCGGAACGCCGTGATCTTCGGGTGGTCACCGTCGCGCGGGTCGCCGGGGCCGGGGCCGACGATGACGAGGTCGGCACCGGTGAAGGAGTCCGGCGTCCAGTCCTCGTGGCGCACGACCCGCGAGCGCATGCCCATCACGGCCAGCAGGTGGCGCAGCATGTTGACGAAGTCGTCCTCGCCGTCGAGGATCACGACCTCGCGGTCCTTGAGGATCGGGTCGGGCGTGGCGTCGCCCTGGTCGGTGAGCCAGAACCCTGACAGCCGGCGGTTGCGGCTGTTGAGCGTGAGCAGGACGTCCTCGTCGTTGACCAGCTCGAGCATGTCGACGGCCGGCACCGGAGCGGGCGGCACGAGGCCGAACGCGCTGAGGATGCCGCCGGCCTTGGCGTGCGTCTCCGCGGTCTCGTACGCCGGGTCGGAGTCGCGCACGAGGGTGGCACCGGCGGTCACGGTCAGCGTGCCGTCGGGCGACACGTCGGCAGTGCGGATGACGATGGGGCTGTCGACGACCGGTTGGCCCTCGTCGTCGCGGCCGAAGATCGCCAGCGCCGCGCCGTAGTAGCCCCGCCCGACCGGCTCGTACTTCTTGATCAGCCGGCAGGCGTTCTCCACGGGCGAGCCGGTGACCGTGGCGGCATACATCGTGTCGCGCAGGACCTCGCGCACGTCGCGGTCGGTGCGCCCGGCGAGGAGGTACTCGGTGTGGATGAGGTGCGTCATCGGCTTGAGGAACGGGCCGAGCACCTGGCCACCCTCCTGGCACAGGTCGCACATCATCTTCAGCTCCTCGTCGACCACCATGAAGAGCTCGTAGATCTCCTTCTCGTCCTTCAGGAACGCGAGAAGGTCGCGCCGCAGACCGCTCCCCTGGTTGGTCGAGCGCCCCTGGTTGGTCGAGCTTGTCGAGACCCCCCGGGGGATCCGGAACGTGCCGCTGATCGGGTTCATCCGCACGTCGCCGCCGTGGACGCTGACGTGCCGCTCGGGCGAGGCACCGATCAGGTAGCGGTCGCCGGTGAAGAACAGGTAGGTCCAGTAGGCGCCACGCTCCCGCTCGAGCAGGCGGCGGTAGACGCTCAGCGCGGTCTGCGCGTCCCAGCCGGCGACGACGGCGCGGTAGTGGCGACCCACGACCAGGTTGGCGCCCTGCCCTTGGCCGATCTCGTCGTCGATGATCGCGCGCACCAGCTCGCCGTACGCCTCGTCGTCGACCTCGAACCCGCCACGGTCGGTGAACTCGATCGGCTCATCCGGCAGCGCCGCGAGCACGTCGGCGACGGTGCACTCGATCTCGGTGTCGACGTCCACGACCACCAGCGGCGTGCCGTCGTCGTGGGCCTCGAAGCCGCGCTCGGCGACCTGGCGGAACGGCACCGCGACGAGCCGGTCGCACTGCCGGTCGGCGGCGGGCACGCCCTCTTCGAGCGGGATGTCCATGATCGACTCGGCCACCCAGCGCCGACCGCCGAGCAGGCCGACGGTGTCCTTGCCGCCGATGCGCGTGGAGCGACGGATGATCGCCCACGCCGCGTGCCCCTGGATCGCCTCGATCCCAGCACGAGCACGGTCCACGGCCTCGGTCATGGACGAGAGCCTAGTGACCCCTCGCCTCCGCGCCCGCGGCGTCCCGGTGGGCGGCGACGTGCGCGGTGATCAGCGACGTCAGCGTGGCGAGCTCGCGCGAGGGGTCCAGCGGCTCGGGCACCAGCATCTGCACCATCACGAGACCGCGCAGCGTCGCCCAGACGAGGCGGGCCAGCCGGACCGACTCGGGAGCAGCGAAGAGCCCGGCACCGAGTTCCTCGAGGCGGCGCCAGTGCTCGCCGAGGTCGGCGCCGCTGCTGCGCATGCCGCGGGTGGCGATGAGGATCTCGAAGGATGCGACCGACAGCGGGTGGGCGAACGCCTCCCAGGCGGCGTCGACGACGCGCCGGACCTGGTCCGCATCGCCGGGGTCGGCGGGGCCGACCTCGGCGAGCCCGGCGACGAGCTGGTCGGTGCCGGCCTCGACGACCGCGACGAGCAGGCCCTCCCGGTTGGCGAAGTGGTACTGCACGACGCCCCAGGTCGCCCCGGCCCGCTCGAGGATCCGCGGCGTCGTCGCGGCGGCGTACCCCTCCTCGACGACGCAGCGTGCGGTCTCGTCGATGATCCGCTGTCGGGTGCGGGTCGCGCGGGCCTGGCGCGGTTGCGGCGTACGACGAGGGGTCGGCACGGGGCTCAGCCTCGCATCGGGCCCCGCATCAGGCCCTGCGCCTGGGCGAGCGGGAGGTCCTGCTGGCCGATCAGGCCGGGGGCGGCGGCGCAGACGGCGGGTACGGCGTTGACCGCGGTCGCCGCGGTGGCCACGATCCCGCCGAGGTTGGTGTCGCCACCGGGCTCGAGGTGGACGTTGACCTCGATGCCGGGGCGGCCCTCGACCAGGACGCGATGGACGCCGGGGTGGCCGGCCGGCGGGTAGGGCCAGTCGGGCGCGGCGGCCTCGGTGAGCCGGTTGACGTGCTCCATGACGATGACCGGCTCGCCTCCGACGAGGCCCTCGACGCCGAACCGGATCGCGGCGACGTGGCCGGGCTCGACGGTCATCATCGCGCAGTCGATGCGCTCGGGGGTGACCCAGGTGTCGTGGGACTCGCGCAGCTCCTCGACCTCCACGCCGAGCGCGTCGGCGAGGCCGTGCACCAGTCCGCCCCACGTCGAGGCCAGCACGCCGGGCCAGAAGAGCACGGGCGGTTCGGCGTCGGCGTGCTGGCCGAACCCGAAGGTGACGCCGGTGAACTCCGCGTCGTCGTACGTCGCGTAGTCGAAGATCTCCTGCACGGTGACCTTGTCGACCCGCTGGGAGAGCCGCATCGCGGCCAGGGGCAGGACGTCACCGGAGAAGCCGGGGTCGATGCCGGTGACGAGCATGGTGGCGCCGCCCTCGCGGCAGGCGGCCTCGAGCGGCTCGCGCAGCCAGGCCTCGCCGTGGGCGGGGTGGATGAGCCAGATCAGCGCGGTCGAGACGACGTTGGTGCCGGCGGCCAGGAAGGCGGTCAGGTCCTCGAGGACCTCGCGTGGGCGGGTCTCGCCCTGGGCGGTGTAGAGCACGCAGTCGGCGCCGAGGGCCACCAGCGCGTCGCGGTCGTCGGTGGCGACGACGCCGGTGGGTGCGTCCAGACCGCAGAGCTCAGCGGCGTCACGGCCGATCTTGGTCGGATTGCTGGCGTGCAGCCCGACGAGCTCGAGGTGCGGGCTCTCGATGATGTGGCGCAACGAGTGCTCACCGACGTGGCCGGTGGAGAACTGGACGACGCGCAGGGGCTGGGACGGGGTCTGGGTCACGGGGCGCTCCTTCAGAGCAGGTCGGTGATGGTCTTCAGGCCGGCGTCATAGAGCACGCCCTGGAGCATCCCGCCGTCCATCTCGATCGTGGTGCCGTTGATGAAGTCGGCCTTGCCGCTGCTGAGGTAGACGCACGTGCGGCCCACCTCCTCCGGCTCGCCGGCACGCTTGAGCGGGACGTCGCGGAAGTAGTCGGTCGGGTCGTGGTCGCCGAGGACGAAGCTGTTGAAGTTGTCGGTGCTCGTGGGTCCGAGCGCCAAGCAGTTGACCCGGATCTTGGGCCCCCACTCGATCGCCAGCGAGCGGGTGAGGTGGTTGAGGCCCGACTTGGCGGCGCCGTACGACACCAGCGTCGGCGACCCGACCGGGTGCCCGGCGCCGCTGGAGATGTTGATGATCGACGCGGTGCCGTCCTGCGTCAGCATCTGCCGGGCGGCGCGCAGGGAGAACCACAGCGGGCTGATGAGGTTCATCTGCACGGCGTAGGCGTGGAAGAGCGCGCTGCGGGTGAAGGCGTCGTCGCTGCGCGGGGAGCCCTGGATCTTCTGCACCAGCTCGGGCACGTCCTCCGGCGTGGGCGAGGGGACGGTGCCACCGGCGTTGTTGACCAGGATGTCGATGCGCCCGTAGGTCTCCACCACCCGCGTCACGAACGCCTCGATGCTGGCCACGTCGCCCTGGTCGCACACCCACTGCGCCGAGCGCTCCTGCCATGCGGGGTCGCCGTCGGCGGCGGGGAGTCCCGGCAGCTCGCTGCGCGAGCAGCCGACGACGGTCGCGCCGGCACGCAACAGCTCGCGCGCGATCCCGACCCCGACGCCACGACTCGTCCCCGTGACCACTGCGACCTTGCCTGCGAGGTCCATCCGTGTCCTCCTCTAACTCGTAGGCGGCTAAACATAGAGTGATCAATGTTTTTTGGGAAGGGGATCCGGCAACGGTCCCGGAGGTGGCCCCCTCCGACCGACCCCGCCAGACCCGGGCGATCCGCGGACGGCTCGTGACGTTCGGTCATGGGACGGCCGACGGCGACGAGCTCGCCGCACTGCTCACCACCGCCGACGTCGGGTACGTCGTCGACGTACGCCGGTTCCCGGGCAGTCGGCGCAACCCGACGGTGGCGCGCGACGCGCTCGAGCAGACGCTGCCGGCGGCCGGCGTGGACTACCGCTGGGAGCAGCGGCTGGGGGGTCGGCGGCGCGTGGCAGCCGAGGAGCAGGAGGTCGACCGGTGGTGGCGGGTCGAGGCGTTCCGCGCGTACGCCGCCCACACCCGCTCAGACGAGTTCGGCGAGGCGATGGCCGAGCTGCTGGTGCAGGTGCGCAAGCGCCCGGCGGCGACCGCGGTGATGTGCAGCGAGTCGCTGTGGTGGCGCTGCCACCGACGGCTGATCAGCGACGTCGCCGTGCTGGTGCACGACGTGGGTGTCGACCACCTCGGGCACGACGGGAGGCTCACGCCGCACCGGCCCGCCGACGGCGCCCGGGTCACCGAGCGGGGGCTGGTCTACGACCGCGACCCGGACTGACCGCTGAGGGTCAGCCCTCGCGCACCGCGACCATTCGCTGGGTGGCGCGGGTGTAGACGACGTAGAGCGTCGCGCGGCCGGTGCTCGACTCGGTCTCGATCTCGTCGGGCTCGACTACGACGATCGCGTCGAACTCCAGGCCCTTGGTCTCCAACCCGACGAGCACCGGGATGCGAGCGTTCGCCCCGCCCGCGGCGTCGTCGGCGTGCTCGGGCCAGCTCTCGAGCCACTCCTGGACCTGACGGCGGCGCGCGTGCGGGACCACGATCCCGACGGTGCCGGCGACCTCCGCGGCGAGCTCACCGACCGCGGCGCGCACGCCGTCGGCGAGGTCGTCGACGGTGCGCTCCTCGGGGTGCACGCCGGTCGAGCGCACCGCCTCGGGCAGGTCGGCGTCGAGGCCGACGCGGTCGGCGTAGGCGGCGGCGAACTCGTAGATCTCCGAGGAGTTGCGGTAGTTCTTCGACAGGTGGAAGGCGTGGATCGGCTTGCCCTCCAGCGCGGCGTCGCGGGCGGCCTGTGCCTCGCGCGGCTCGGGCCACGACGACTGCGCCGGGTCTCCCACGATCGTCCAGGTGGCGCGCCGGCCGCGGCGCCCGACCATCCGCCACTGCATCGGGGTCAGGTCCTGCGCCTCGTCGATCAGGACGTGGGCGTAGCCGTCGTCCTCGATCTTGTGCTGCGGCGGAGACCACCCCGGACGACCCGCCAGCTCGCGGTCGGACACGGTCGTGACCTCCTCGCGGGTCGGCGCCTCGTCCTCGTCACCGCGCGTGCCGATCAGCGACCGCTCTCCGTGCTCGACCACCGTGGGCAGGTCCCCCACGGCGTACCGGAGCTCGTCGATGAGCGCGACGTCCTCGACCGACCAGTGGGTGGCGCGCACCTCGGACCACGACTTCGTCAGGAGCGCCTGCTCGTCGGCGCTCAGGATGCCCTCGGCCACGCGGGCGCGCACCTCGGGGTCGCGCAGCCAGCCCAGCACCGTCGGGCCGTCGACCGCCGGCCACCAGGCCAGGGCGAACTCGACGAACGCGTCGTCGGAGAGCAGGTCGTCGACGAACTCGCCGTACCCACGCTCACGACCGCGCTCGCTGCGCACCTGGCGCCACAGCGCGTCCGCAAGGGCCCGCGGCACCTGGTTGATCTGCCGGTTGCGACGGCCCTTCGACAGCAATTGGCGGCGGACCGCGCCGAGCTCCTTGCCGCTGAGCTGCAGGACGTCATCGCGGTAGAACATCCGGAAGTGGCGCGGCGCGCCCGGGACGGCCTGGCGGGCGAGGCGGCGCATCAGCTCGGCCATCCGCGCCGAACCCTTGACGTCGGCGACGGCCGGCTCGTCGCGGCGCTCGGCGCGCAACCCGTCGACGACCTCGCCGAGCGAGCGCAACGCCACGGCGGTCTCGCCGAGGGAGGGCAGCACGCGCTCGATGTAGCGCATGAAGACGCCGGAGGGGCCGACGATCAGCACCCCGCCGGTCTCGTAGCGGCGGCGGTCGGTGAAGAGGAGGTACGCCGCGCGGTGCAGCGCGACGACCGTCTTGCCGGTGCCGGGTCCGCCGGAGATGGTGACGACGCCCTTGAGCGGCGCGCGGATCGCCTCGTCCTGCTCGGCCTGGATGGTGGCGACGATGGAATGCATCGACCGGTCGCGGGCCCGGGACAGCTGCGCCATGAGCGCGCCCTCGCCGAGGATCGGCAGGTCGGTCTCGACCGAGTCGTCGAGCAGCTCGTCCTCCACCCCGATGACCGTGGTGCCGGTGCTGCGCAGGACCCGTCGGCGTACGACGCCCTGGGGGGTCGCGGCCGTGGCCTGGTAGAATACCGACGCGGCGGGGGCACGCCAGTCGATGAGCAGGGTGTCGCGGGCCTCGTCGCGCAGGCCGAGCCGGCCGATGTAGCGGGGTTCGGGGTCCAGCTCGGGGTCGAGGTCGAGGCGCCCGAAGACCAGGCCCTCGTGCGCGGCGTCGAGCGTCGCGAGCCGTTTGGCCGCCTGGAAGACCATCGCGTCACGCTCGACGAGCCCACCCTCGTGGCCGAGTCGAGCCCGGTTGTGACCCTCCTGCGCGAGCTCCTGGGCGCTGCGCGCGGCGGCCTCGAGGCGGGTCTGGACCCGGTCGACGAAGCGCTGCTCGGCGGCGACCTCGCGCGCGTAGAGGTCCTCGTCGCCCTGGTTCTGCTCGGTCACTGGTCCCCTGACTCCGCTTGCTGCTGACGCTCGGCAAAACTGCGAGCAGACAACTCTATCGATCGCGGGCAGGCGGGCGTGGGTCAACCCGGATCGTCCGGATGTCGACACCCTCCACGAAGGTCCGGGTGAAGCCACCCGTCCGTTTCTCGCGTCGCGTCCACGTCATTTGATCAGGTGCCCGTCCTCTTCCCTCGACAATTCACGGCGCCTCGGCGCCTCATCTGGAGGAGATCTCGGTGCGTACCTTCACCACGTCGATCGCTGCACTCGCCCTGCCCGCCACGCTGCTACTCGCCGCCCTGCCGGCCAACGCCGCGAGCGTGACGATCAAGGACGGTGCGGGCGACGTCCGTGTCGCCACCCTGTCCGACGCCATCGACCCGAAGAAGATGCGCAATGCGCCGATGGACAAGGCGCTCAAGGACCACGACATCCTCAAGACCAAGGTCGCCCACACCCGCAAGCAGCTCGTCGTCCAGACGAAGTTCCGCAGCCTCGCCGGCGAGAAGATCGTGCAGATCAGCACGCTGGGCATCAAGACGCCGAAGCAGACCTTCGCCTACCAGTGGAGCAAGACCTCCATCAATGGCGACGACCAGGTGACGTCGATCCTCGTCAACAGCAAGGAGAAGAAGGTCGCCTGCAAGGTCGCAGTCAAGGACAACGCGAAGAAGGCCGTCCGCACGATCCGGATCCCCCGCAAGTGCCTGAAGAACCCCGCCTGGGTGCGGGTCTCGTCCACCGCCACCACCGGCACGATGAGCCACACGCGCATCGACGGCGCGCACGGCAAGAAGGTCAACGGCCTGACCAAGAAGATCGCCGTCGGCTGATCCTCGTCCGTTCGGCTCAGCCCTTGGCGCGCGAGAGGAACGCCGCCATGGCCTCGCGCGCCTCGGGCGAGCCGAACAGCCGCGCGCTCTGCGCGATGACGGTCTCGGCGTGCTGGTCGATGCCGGCCAGCAGGTCGCGGGTCAACAGCGCCTTGGTCTCCCGCAGGCCCTGGGGCGCTCCGGTCGCGAGGCTCGCCACCTGCGCGGCGACCGCGGCGTCGAGCTCATCGGTCGGTACGACGGTGGTGACCAGGCCGTAGTCGCGGGCGGCGTGGGCGTCGAACACCTCGCCGCCGAGACAGGTGAGCGCAGCGGCGCGGGAGGTCATCCGCGGCAGGACCGTCAGCGAGATGACGGCCGGGGCCAGGCCGAGCTTCACCTCGGTGAGGGCGAACGTCGCGCGCTCTGCCGCGACGACGACGTCGCTGGCAGCGACGATCCCCGTGCCGCCCGCGCGCACCGCCCCCTGCAACCGGGTCACCACCGGCTTGGGCAGGGCCAGGATGCGGCGCTGCACCTCGACGATCCCGCGCGCCCCCTCCTCCATCGGCACGCTCGACGCCTCCGACAGGTCGGCGCCGGAGCAGAACACGGACCCGGTCGCGCCCAGCTGCACCACGCGAACGCCGTCATCGTCCCCGGCCCGCTCGAGCGCGGCGAGCAGCTCGGTCACGAGCTGACGCGACAGGGCGTTGCGATTGTGCGGGGAGTCCAAGGTGATCCGGGCGAGCGGCCCCTCGACGTCGTACTGCACCAGTGCGGTCATGCGCCGATCCTCCCGCACCGGGACACTGGACGGGTGCACCGTCTCCTCGTCGTGGTCCTCGATGCCGTGGTCGTGCTCGTCTTCGCCGTGCTCGGCCGGCGCTCGCACGAGGAGGGCGGTGGGCTGACGGGCATCGGCGACACCGCGTGGCCGTTCCTCATCGGACTGCTCCTGGCCCACCTCGCTATCCGCGGCTCCGCGACCTGGCGCGCCGGGCTGCTGGTGTGGGTGTGCACGCTGGTCGTCGGGATGGTGCTGCGCCAGCTGAGCGGCGACGGTACGGCGTTCAGCTTCGTGCTGGTCGCGACCGGGTTCCTCGGCGTCGGACTCGTGGGGTGGCGGTTGCTGGCCAGACCGCTCTGCGGACTTGCGACATCTGACACCGACAGGAGGCGCTGATCGGTGCCGGATGTCGCAGGTCTCGCAGCGGTTCAGGCAAACACGTCAGTGATGTGACGTCTCGCAGGTTCTCGAGCGGTCAGAACCTGCGCGATGTCACACGCGTCCGCTCAGTAGGACTTCGGCAGTCCCAACGAGTGCATCGCGACGAAGTTCAGGATCATCTCCTTGCTGACCGGGGCGATGCGCATGACGCGGGTGGCGACGAGGAGGGCGGCGACGCCGTACTCCTGGGTGACGCCGTTGCCGCCGAGGGTCTGGACGGCGCGGTCGACGGCGTTGCAGGCGGCCTCGGCGGAGGCGTACTTCGCCATGTTGGCCGCCTCGCCAGCACCCATGTCGTCGCCGGCGTCGAGGAGCGCGGCGGCCTTCTGGGTCATCAGTCGCGCCATCTCGATCTCGATGTGGGCCTGCGCGAGGGGGTGGGCGATCGCCTGGTGGGCGCCGATCGGGGTGTCACGGAAGACGCTGCGCTCCTTGGCGTAGGCCGTGGCCTTCTCCAGCGCGAGCCGCGCGACGCCGGTGGCGAAGGAGGCGGCCATGATCCGCTCGGGGTTCAGACCGGCGAAGAGCTGGATGATGCCGGCGTCCTCGTCACCGACGAGCGCGTCGGCGGGCAGCCGCACGTCGTCGATGAAGACGGTGAACTGCTGCTCGGGGCTGACCAGCTCCATGGGGATCGGCTGGTACTCGAAGCCCGGCGCGTCGGTGGGGACGACGAACAGGCAGGGTTTGAGGTTGCCGGTCTTGTGGTCCTCGGTGCGCGCGACGACCAGCACGTGCGTGGACTCGTCGACGCCGGAGATGTAGATCTTGCGGCCCTTGAGGATCCAGTCGGTGCCGTCGCGGCGCGCGGTGGTGGTGATCCGGTGGGAGTTGGACCCGGCGTCGGGCTCGGTGATGGCGAACGCCATCGTCTCGGTGCCGTCGGCGATGCCGGGCAGCCAGCGCTGCTTCTGCTCCTCGGTGCCGAAGCGGGCGATCACGGTGCCGCAGATCGCCGGCGACACGACCATCAGCAGCATCGGGCATCCCTGCGCGGCCAGCTCCTCGCAGACCGCGGCAACGTCGCCGAGGCCACCCCCACCGCCGCCGTACTCCTCGGGCAGGTTCACACCGAGGTAGCCGTTCTTGCCGAGCGCGAGCCACAGATCGGTGGTCTTCTCCCCGGCGCGCGCCTTGCCGGTGAAGTAGTCCTGACCCCACGACTTCGCGAAGGCGCGGACCGCCTTGCGCAGCTCGGTGCGCTCCTCGGACTCGGTGAACAGGCTCATGCGGGCTCCTCGTGGGTGGGATCGACTTCGACGGCCTCGACGACGGCGAGGACGTCACCGGCGGCGACCTGCTGCCCGGCGCTGACCGGGAGCTGGCTGACGACGCCGTCGGTGGGGGCGGACACGGTGTGCTGCATCTTCATGGCCTCGAGGACCAGCACGGGGTCACCGGCACGGACCTCCTGTCCGGCCTCGACCGCGACGCGCACCACGCTGCCCGGCATGGGTGCCAGCAGGGAGCCGGCCGCGACCTGGTCGGCGGGGTCGGTGAAGCGGGGACCGACGACGAAGGCGTGGTGACCGTGCGGTCCGTCCACGTCGTAGCGCGCGCCGTCCCCGTCGGGGGCGAGCGACTCGGCGACGACGTAGGTGTGGGTGATGCCGTCGTGCACCAGCGCGACGGTAGCCGTGGCGGCTTCGACGCGTGCCGTGAGGACCTCGACCACACCTGGGTCCTCGCTGCCCTCGATCGCGACGCTCAGCAGGGTGTACGCCGGACGGCCGGCTCCCGGTCCGTGCCAGGTGACCTCGCCCGCGTCCAGCACCAGCCGGTGCGGAGCGGACAGCACGTTGCGCCACCCGGCCGGGATGCGCGGCTGCGTGCACCGGCGAGCGGCCTGCAGCTCGGTGCGGGTGACCGCGACCGCGTACGCGGCCAGCGCTGCGGCGTACGGCGGCTGGGAACGGGCAGCGGCGGGTTCGGCGAGGAACGCCGTGCTGACCTCACCGGCGAGGAACCGGTCGTCCTCGAGCACCGCGAGCAGCTGGTCGCGGTTGGTGACGACACCGTGGATGCGGGCACGCCGGAGCGCTCCGTGGAGCCGGCGGACGGCCTGCTCGCGGGTGGGCGCCCAGCTGATCAGCTTCGCCAGCATCGCGTCGTAATGCGTGCCGACCTCGTCGCCGGAGCCGAAGCCGGCGTCCAGCCGGAGGCCCGGGGCGGCGAGGGGGCCGAAGCGAACGTCGACGTCGGGCACCTCGAAGGTGTCGAGGCGACCGCTCTGCGGCTGGTAGTCGTGTGCCGGGTCCTCGGCGTAGAGCCGGACCTCGACGGCGTGGCCGTTGGTCTCGACAGGCTCGACCGACGAAGATGCGCGCGCGACCACCGGACGCCCCTCGGCCACTGCCAGCTGCGCCTCGACCAGGTCGATGCCGAAGACCGCCTCGGTGACCGGGTGCTCGACCTGCAGGCGGGTGTTCATCTCCAGGAAGTAGAAGCGTTCGGTCGCGGCGTCGTACAGGAACTCGACGGTGCCGGCGCCGCGGTAGTCGATCGCCGCGGCGGCTGCGCGCGCGGCCTCGTGCAGGGCGGTGCGCACCTCGTCGCGGATCCCCGGGGCAGGCGCCTCCTCGACCACCTTCTGGTGACGGCGCTGCAACGAGCAGTCCCGGTCCCCGAGGACCAGTACGCCGTCAGCGGTCCCGACGACCTGCACCTCGACGTGCCGGCCGCGTTCGACATACGGCTCCACGAAGACCGCTCCGTCACCGAACGCCGATGCCGCCTCGTCCCGCGCGGAATCGACCGCGGTTGACAGGGACTCGAGGTCACGGACCACGCGCATACCCCGCCCGCCTCCGCCCGCGCTGGTCTTCACCAGCACGGGCAGGTCGGCGTCGCTGAGGGCGCTCGGGTCGAGGTCGTCGAGGCACGGGACCCCGGCAGCGTTCATGAGCTGCTTGGCGGCGATCTTCGAGCCCATCTGCTCGATCGACGCAGGCGCCGGACCGACCCAGGTCAGCCCGGCGTCGATGACGGCGCGGGCGAAGTCGGCGTTCTCCGACAGGAACCCGTAGCCCGGATGGATGGCGTCCGCACCGGTACGCCGTGCGGCGTCGAGCACCAGGTCGGCGCGCAGGTAGGTCTCGGCGGGGCTGTTGCCGGGCAGGCGGACGGCGAGGTCGGCCTCGGCGACGAACGGCAGACCCGCGTCGGCGTCGGAGTGGACGGCGACGGTGCGGATCCCGAGGCGCCGGCAGGTGGCGAAGACCCGGCTGGCGATCTCGCCGCGGTTGGCGACGAGCAGCGTGCTGATCGTGGCTCGCTTGATCACGTGCGGAACACCCCGAATCGGTCGGTGCCCTCGATGGCGGTCTGGGCGATGACGGACAGGCAGATGCCCAGCACGGTGCGGGTGTCGCGCGGATCGATGACCCCGTCGTCGTAGAGCATCCCGGACAAGAAGAACGGCAGCGACTGCTCCTCGACCGACGCCTCGATGAAGGCGCGCATCTGCGCGTCGCCCTCCTCGTCGTACGCCGTCCCCTTCGCCTCGGCCGCTGCGCGGGCGACGATGGACAGGACGCCGGCGAGCTGCGCCGGGCCCATGACAGCGGACTTCGCGCTGGGCCAGGTGAAGAGGAACCGCGGGTCGTAGGCGCGTCCGTTCATGCCGTAGTTCCCCGCGCCGTACGACGCGCCCATGATCACCGTCAGGTGCGGGACGCGTGAGTTGGAGACGGCGTTGATCATCTGCGAGCCGTGCTTGATGATCCCGCCCTGCTCGTACTCGCGCCCGACCATGTAGCCGGTGGTGTTGTGCAGGAAGAGCAGCGGGGTGTCGCTCTGGTTGGCCAGCTGGATGAACTGCGTGGCCTTCTGCGCCTCCTCGCTGAACAGCACCCCCTGGGCGTTGGCGAGGATGCCGATCGGGTGGCCGTGCAGCTGCGCCCACCCGGTGACCAGGCTCGAGCCGTAGAGCGGCTTGAACTCGTCGAAGGCGACCCGGTTGGCCGGGCTCACCCCGTCACAGATCCGCGCGATCACCTCGCGCGGGTCGAACGGCTCCTTGAGGTCGCTCGGGATCAGGTCGAGCAGCTCGTCGGGGTCGGCGTCGGGTTCGGCGTAGGCCCCTTGGTGGTCGAGGGGTCTCGACGAGCTCGACCGACGGGAGGGGCGATTCAGTCGCGCCACGATCCGTCGCCCGATCCGGATGGCGTCGTGCTCGTCGACGGCGAGGTAGTCGGCCAGGCCGGAGGTGCGTGCGTGCATCTCGGCGCCGCCGAGCGACTCGTCATCCGCCTCCTCGCCGGTGGCCATCTTCACCAGCGGCGGTCCGCCGAGGAAGACCTTCGCCTGCTCCTTCACCATCACGGTGTAGTCGCTCATGCCCGGCACGTAGGCGCCGCCGGCGGTGGAGTTGCCGAAGACCAGCGCGATCGTCGGCTGCTTGCGGGCGCTGGCGCGGGTGAGGTCCCGGAAGAGCCGCCCGCCGGGGATGAAGATCTCCTTCTGGGTCGGCAGGTCCGCCCCGCCCGACTCCACCAGCGAGATCATCGGGAGGTCGTTCTCCTCCGCGATCTGGTTGGCGCGGAAGATCTTCTTCACCGTCCACGGGTTGCTCGCCCCGCCCTTGACGGTCGGGTCGTGCGCGACGATCAGGCATTGGACGCCCTCGACCACACCGATCCCGGTGACGACGCTGGCGCCGACGGTGAAGTCCGAGCCCCACCCGGCCAGTGGCGAGAGCTCGAGGAACGCGCTGCCCTCGTCGATCAGCAGCTCGATGCGCTCACGCGGGAGCAGCTTGCCGCGGGCCCGGTGACGCGCGACGCTCTTCTCGCCACCTCCGGCAACCGCCTTCGCGTGCTCGGCGTCCAGCTCCGCGAGCTTCGCGAGCATCGCCTCGCGGTTGCTCATGACGTCGCTCATGCCTCCACCACCGTCCGCATCCGCTCCAGCGTCGTACGCATGCCGCGCTCGTTGGTGCGTCCGCGCAGCCGGCCGAGCAGCAGCCAGTACGCGCGGATCGGCAGGCTCGGCTCGAGCCGGAAGTACTCCGTCACGACCGTGCCGTCACCGTCGGGCCGGAGCCGGTAGCCCCAGTTGTTGACCGTCATCGACGACGTGCCGACGGAGAACTCGAAGACCTGCTGCGGCTCACAGCGCGTCACCGTGCACGGCACCCAGTACGTCGGGCCGACGCCGTTGCGCTTGACGTGACCGGCGAAGGTGGCGCCGAGCTCGGGGCCGGTCGAGCCGCGCGTCCAGCGCGCCTCGAAGGTCTCGGGGGAGAACTCGCCGATGCGCGTGACGTCGCTGACCAGGTCCCACACCGTCTCCGGTGACGCCGCCATCCGTACCGACACCTCGCCGCCGAGCGGCCGCAGCAGGCCCATCAGGCGTATCCCAGCAGGCGTACGGCGAGGTCGTTGAGCACCTCGGTGGCGCCGCCGCCGATGCCGATGATCCGCTGGTCGCGGTAGTGCCGCTCGACCTCGGACTCGCGCATGTAGCCCATGCCGCCGTGCAGCTGGACGGCCTGGTCGACGACGAACGAGCTCGCCTCGACGGCGGCGTTCTTGGCGAGGACGGCCTCGGCGATGACGTTCTCCCCGGCAGCATGGCGACGGGCGACCTCGCGGGTGTAGGTCCGCGCGAGCTCGACCTTCTGCCGCATCTCGACCAACCTGTGGCGCACCACCTGGCGGGTGTTGAGCGGCTTGCCGAAGGTCTCGCGCTCCTTGACGTACTGCACGGTCAGCGCGAGCGCGCGGTCGGCGATGCCGTAGCCGTGCACGGCCAACCCGATCCGTTCGCTGACGAACTGCTCGGCGATCTGGTAGAAGCCGGTGTTCTCCTCGCCGACCAGGTTCTCGACCGGCACCCGCACGTCGTCGAAGGTCAGCTCCGCGGTGTCGGAGCACTGCCAGCCCATCTTGCGCAGCGGCTGGCTGACGCTGAAGCCGGGTGTGCCCTTCTCGATCACGAGCAGTGAGATGCCGCCGTGGCCCTCCCCGCCTGTGCGCACCGCGCAGGTGACGAAGTCGGAGCGCACCCCGGAGGTGATGAAGGTCTTCGCGCCGTTGACGACGTAGTGCTCGCCCTCACGGACCGCGCGGGTGCGGATGCCCGCGACGTCGGAGCCGCCGTCGGGCTCGGTGATGCCGAGCGCGCCGATCTTCTCGCCGGCCAGCGTGGGGCGCACGAACCGGTCGATCAGGTCGGGGTTGCCGCTGGCCGCGATATGCGGCAGCGCGATGCCGTGGGTGAACAGCGTCGACATCAGGCCGCTGCTGGCGCCGGCCGCGAAGAACGCCTCCTGCAGCGCGAGCATGTCGAGCCCGTCGCCACCGGAACCGCCGACCTCCTCGGCGAAACCGACGCCGAGCAGACCCTGCTTGGCTGCGGCCAGGTGCAGCTCGCGCGGCACCTCACCGTCGTCCTCCCACTGCGCCAGGTGCGGGAGGATCTCCCGCTCGACGAAGATGCGCGACGACTCCTGCAGCGCACGCTGCTCGTCGCTCCAGAAATCGGCGTGGGACTGGGTGCTCACACAAGCTCCTCGGGTACGTCGACATGACGGGCGCGCAGCCACTCCCCGACGGCTTTGGCCTGGGGGTCGAAGCGGGTCGAGGCCGCCACCCCCTGGCCCAGCAGACCGCGCAGGAGCACGTTGACGGCGCCCAGGTTGGGCAGGTCATGGACCTCGATCGCCAGCGACTCGGCCTCGGGCAACAGGCGGCGTACCTGCTCCGGCGTGATGACCTCACGCAGCCAGGCGTGCCGAGCGACGTACTGCTCCTCGCTCGACGCGTCGGCGCGCGAGACCCACAGGCCGACGTTGGCGTCGCCGCCCTTGTCGCCGGAGCGGGCGTGGACGAAGGTGCCGAGGGGGATGCGCATCGTGGGACCGGTGGTCTCGACTTCGCTCGACCGACCAAGAGGCTCGGTCTCGACTTCGCTCGACCGACTGATATGTGGATCCGCGACGACCTCCCGCCGACCGTCGCCGTGGACGACGGTGTGGGTGACGGTGTCGCGGTCGACGTACGCCGCCCGGTAGACGCCGTACGGCGAGGGCTTGGCCGGCGGGCCGGTGAGGGTGAAGCCGGGGTAGGAGCCGAGGGCCAGCGCGACGCAGGCGCCGGTGAAGGACTTCCCCACGGGCTCGGGCGAGGGGTCGAGCACGGTGCAGCGCAGGCGAGCGCTCGCAGTCTCCTGGGTGTCGGCGTCGGGGGTGTCGGTGCGGGCGAGGGTCCAGTCGACGACCGCCGGCCGAGCGTCGCCCCACGCCGCTTCGACCTGGGCCTGCACCCACTGCGCCTTGGCGTCGATGTCGAGACCGGTGAGGACGAGCTCCGCCGCGTTGCGCCACCCACCGAGCTCGTTGACGCAGACCTTGAGCTGCTCCGGGGGCGGGGCGCCGCGGACGCCGGCGATCCGGACGCGGTCCGGCCCGTCCTGGGTCAGCCGCAGCGAGGTGAGGTCGACGCTGACGTCGGGGTTGAGGTAGGTGGCGGTCTGGATCTCGTAGACCAGCTGCGCGGTGACGGTGTCGACGCTGACCAGACCCGCAGTGTCGTCCTGCTTGGTGATGACGCAGCTGCCGTCGGCGTGGACCCCGGCGACCGGGAAGCCCAGCTGGCGCGCGTCGCGGGGCAGGGCCAGGAAGCCGGAGAAGTTGCCGCCGGTGGCCTGGGTGCCGCACTCGATGACGTGCCCGGCGACGACCGCGCCCGCGAGCGCGTCGAGGTCATCGGGGGTCCAGCCGAAGTGGCTGGCGGCGGGACCGACCACCAGCGAGGCGTCGGTGACCCGACCGGTGACGACGATGTCGGCGCCCTCGTCGAGCGCAGCGGCGATCCCGAAGCCGCCCAGATAGGCGTTGGCGGTGAGCGCGCCGTCGAGGCCGAGCTCTGCTGCGCGGGGCAGCAGGTCGTCGCCCTCGACGTGGGAGATGACGGGGTCGAGTCCCAGGCCCCGCGCCACTTCCCGCAGCTTGTCGGCGAGTCCGGCGGGGTTGAGGCCGCCGGCGTTGGCGACGATGCGGACGCCGCGCTCCATCGCCGTACCCAGGGACTGCTCGACCTGGGTGACGAAGGTGCGGGCGTAGCCCAGGTCCGCGTCGCGCATGCGGTCCTTGCCGAGGATGAGCATCGTGAGCTCGGCGAGGTAGTCGCCGGTGATCACGTCGACGCCGGGGCTGCCCGCGAGCAGCTCGGCCATCGCGGAGAGCCGGTCGCCGTAGAAGCCCGAGCAGTTGCCGATGCGCAGCGGTGCGGTCATGGGGTGGCTCCGGCTGCGCGTCCGCCACCGGGCGGGCCAGCGAACGCCTGGGCGATGGTCATCCAGTGCGCGGCGTCCTCACCGGTGGCGACCAGATCGAGTTCGCTGCGGTGGCGGCGCTGGGTGACGAGCAGGCAGAAGTCGTACGCCGACCCGACGATGCGCTGCTCGGCGTCCTCGGGCCCGTAGGTCCAGGTCTCCCCGTTGGGCGCGACGAGCTCGACGCGGAACTCCTCGGCCGGCGGCTCCTGCTCGTGGACGGCGTAGGCGAAGTTGCGGGTGCGGACGCCGATGTGGACGACGTGGCGGATGCGGTCGGTCGGGCGGACCAGCAGTCCGAGGGCGTCGTACACATCGCGGGCGTGGGCCCAGGTCTCCATGAACCGGGCGCTGCCCATCGAGGTCGGGCTCATCGGCGGGCCGAACCACGGGAGCTTCTCGCCGGCGGGGTGCGCGCGCAGCGTCTCGACGAGCCGCGCGCGGCCGTCCTGCCAACGCACCATCAGCTCCTCGCGCGGGGCCTGCGCCCACTCCGCGGCGCTGGCGTCCACGAAGCCGGTCGGGTCCTCGATCGCCTGCAGTACGACGGCGTCCCAGGCCTCCTTGGCCTCGGGGCCGCTGGCAGCACCGGCGGCGAGCACGGCGACATGGTCGGTCCAGGCGAGGTGGGCGACCTGGTGGGCCACGGTCCAGCCCTCGGCGGGGGTGTCGAGGTGCCACTGCTCCTCACCGAGCCCGGCCAGGTGAGCGGCCAGCTCGTCGCCCTCGGCGACCAGATCGGTCAGGACCTGCTCGAGCGCGCTCACGGTGCCTCCAGGTGGTCGTCGAGGACGCGGGCCCAGGCGTCGAGGATGCGGGCCCGGCGGGCGGAGTCGTCGGTGAGGGTGTTGGCCAGGCCGAGGCCGCGCACCATGTCGAGGGTGCCCTGCACGAGCTCGCGGGCGCCCGGCCGGGACTCGTCGATGCCGAGCGCCTCGACGGTCAGCCGGTGGACCTCACGGCCGATGTGGCCCTCCAGCGGTCCGACCGCCTCGCGCAGCGTCTCGTCGGTGCGCGCCGCGACCCACAGCTCCAGCGCGGCCGCGAAGACCGGACCGGTGAAGTGATCGGCCAGCACCTGCAGCACCTCGCGCGTACGCCGTTGGCCACCGCGCAGCGCGCCGGCGGCCTGGGCCACCTCCGCCCCACGGACCTCGGCGAGGTGGACGACCGCCGCCAGCACCAGGTCGTTCTTCGTCGGGAAATGGTGCAGCTGCGCCCCGCGGCTCACCCCGGCGCGCTGGCTGACCAGCGTGGTCGACGTCCCGCCGTACCCCTTCTCCACCAGCAGCTCCACCGTCGCCTCGAGCAGCCGCAGCCGCATCGCGCGCGTGCGTTCCTCCTGGGGAACGCGAGTCGGGGTCGCCACGCCCCCATCCTCCGTCGGCAGCCAACAAACAGTCAAGCCTGACTTTTTTGAGGTCGGGCAGTTTCACCGCCCGACTAACGACACGCCCGCTTGCCTGTCCTGAGTAGCCGAGGGACGAGGCGTATCGAAGGGTCGAACGAAACTGCCGCCCCGAACGCCCGGTTTCGTTCGACCAGTGGTGCAGGTGGGGCGAGGTATGGATTCGCGCGCACGTCGCTGCTTCACTCGACGGATGTCGACATCCAGCATCGAGGCGGCGTTCGCCGCGATCGCGCGGGCTGACTTCCTCCCCGACGACGCGCGCGACCGAGCCGATCACGACGGTCCGCTCCCGATCGGCCACGGCCAGACGAACTCCCAGCCCCGCACGGTCGCGGCCATGCTCGAGCTGCTCGACGTACGCCGCGGGCAGCGGGTGCTCGATGTCGGTTGCGGGTCCGGGTGGACCACCGCGCTGCTGCAGCACCTGGTCGGTCCCGGTCCGCGTGTGATCGGCGTCGAGGTGGTGCCCGAGCTGGTCGACTTCGGCTGCCGCAACCTGGCTCGCGCAAGCGTCGATGCCCGCATCGAGCAGGCCGCGTCCGGCGTGCTGGGCTGGCCCGAGGAGGCGCCGTACGACCGGATCCTGGTCTCGGCGGAGCCCCGCGAGCTCCCCGAGGAACTCGTCGCGCAACTGGCACCCGGGGGACGGATGGTGATCCCGGTGGCCGGCACGATGCACACGGTCGACGCGGTGCCGGAGGGGCCAAAGGTGCGCACCCACGGTGCCTACCGGTTCGTTCCGCTGGTCTGAGCGAACGTTCCACCGGGCAAACGGGCCGCGACGCGCGATGTCAAGCTGCGTGGAGTCGTTCCAGTTCGGTTTGCGGTTCTTCTGCCTTCGGGAGGTTGATACCCACGACCTCCGATGGCGCGGGTGTGCGGGGTTGCCGCCGGAATCGTTCGGGGTGCTTCTCGTAATACGCCTGTTGGGTCTGCTCGCGTCGTGCCCAGGCGTGCCGCCAGGTGCCGTCGTGGACCTCATCCGGGGAGAACAATGCGATCCCGGAGTGCTTGTGGTTCTGGTTGTACCAGGGCACGTACCAGTCGACGTAGGCGCGCGCCTCGTCGATCGTCGCGAAGACGCCGGGGTAGTTCGGCCGGTACTTCATGGTGCGGAACTCCGACTCGGAGAACGGGTTGTCGTTGCTCACGCGCGGCCGATTGTGGGTCTGCGCGACCCCGAGGTTGTGGAGAAGGTCCTTCAATACCCCGGAGCGCATTGCAGGCCCGGAGTCGGCGTGCACCGCGTCGGGGATCCCGTGCTGGCCGAACGCGTCTTCGAACATCTCGACGGCGAGGTCGTCGACCTCGCGTTCCTCGACGCGGCAGCCGACGAGCTTGCGGGAGAAGATGTCGATGATCGAGTACGCCTTGAATGCGACACCGCGCCACGGGGTGCGCAGGTCGGTGATGTCCCACGACCACACCTGCCCAGGGCCAGTCGCTTCCAGCACCGGCGCCTCCCGTGCCGTCCGGCTGCTGCTGCCGCGCCGGGTAGGCGCGACCGGGCGGGCGGACTGATCCTCGATGTCCGCTGCGATCCGCCACCACGAGCGGCGGGAGGCGAGCATCACCCCGTCATCCCACGCGGACGCGAACGAGTGATCCACCGAGTGTCCCGCCGTCCAGCCGGCCATGATCCGGCGCGCGATCTGGGCGCGGTCGGCCTCACTGACCCGAGACGGGCACGCCCGGTCTTTGTGCGGTATCGGTTCGGCGACCTGCTCTCGCGGTTTCGACCGGTAATGCCACGTCGATCGAGCGACCCCTGCAAGTTCGAGCGCCTGCCGCTGCGACCCCATGATCGCCGTCAGCTGTCCGACGAGGTCGTTCTCGGCGTCGAGGAATCGGACGGATCGGTCGTCGGCCGGTTCACGGCGGGCTCTTGCTCGCTCATCTGATGCAAGAGCCCGATAGCTTTTCCCAGCGCCTCGTTCGTCTGCTCCAGTTCACACACTCGCGCGTTCAGCCGCGCGAGCTCTGCTTCCTGCGCTGCGCGCTCCCGGGCTCTCTGCTTCTCGATGCCGGTGCGCTTCTCCGGAGGGACGGTCACAAGGCCACCATCTCGCGGGATCAGCCCACGATCGAGATCCCCGTCGAACACCGCTGACCTCCATCGTCGGAGGCGGTCATAGGAAACTCGCTGACTCTTGAGCCAGATCGCCTTCTGCCCATGCGGCTGGATCTCGTACTGATGCACGAACTCACGGATCTGCTCCGTCGTGAACCCCGCACTGATCGACATAGCCGCCAACTCCCTCGCTGATCGTGAATGACTCACGACCAGCCTGGCGAAGAGGGCGAATCCCCGATCAGGGCCAGTTTCGGCCACGTTTGCCCGGCTGAACGGCCTCCGACGAGACTGGAGACGTGTTCCGCGACGCCACTCCTGCCGACGCCGTCGCGCTGCGCGACCTCGAACGCGCGGCCAACCTCGCCTCGCTGGGTCACGTCTTCCCGCCCGACCGCTACCCCTATCCGGCCGACGACGTGCTGGCGCGCTGGACGCTGGTGCTGCAGGAGCCGGGCGCCCGCACCCTCGTGCGCGACGGCGTGGCCGCGGTCTGCCACGACCTCGGGACGCTGCGCCACCTCGTGGTGCACCCCGACCACTGGGGCGAGGGCTGGGGCCGGCGCTGCGTCGAGGTCGCGGTCGCGGCGATGGCGGCAGCAGGTACGACGCACCCCCGGCTATGGGTGCTGACCGAGAACCACCGCGCGCGGGGGCTCTACAAGCACCTCGGCTGGCGCCCGACCGGCGTCACGCAAGAGGCCGCGTGGCCGCCGTACCCCGAGGAGCAGGAGTATCAGCTCGGCTGACCGGGCTCCGCCTGGTCGTCCTGGGCTCGGCGTGCGGCGTCGCGGATCTCGAAGACCTCCGTCGCGAACCCGCCGAGCGTGCGTGCGATGTCGCGCACGGCGCCGGTGATGATCGTCGTGACGCCGCCGACCGCGGAGGCCGTGGCCTCCACCGTCGACTGCACGGCGTCCTTGCGGATCTCGGCCTTGCTCAGGTGGTCCTTGACCATGCTGCCCTCCTGATCACTCGCGGGGAGCCGGCGACCGGGCTCAGGCAGCAGTATCGACCCGCGCAGCGTCCGGCGCACCCGGACCTTCGTCACGCTTGCCCGGCAGCGCGAGCCGGCAGATCTTCTTGGCGACGCTGAACAGCTGCTTGCCGAGGGGGCCGGTGTTGTAGTCCAGCCCGTAGCGCTCGCAGATCTCCCGCACCTCGGCGGCGACCTGCGGGTAGCGACGGGCGGGCAGGTCCGGGAAGAGGTGGTGCTCGATCTGGTGCGACAGGTTGCCGGTCATGAGGTGGAAGAGCTTGCCGCCGGTGATGTTGGCCGAGCCCAGGAGCTGGCGGAAGTACCAGTGTCCGCGCGACTCGTCCTCGCTCTCGGCCTCGGTGAACGTCTCGACGCCGGCCGGGAAGTGGCCGCAGAAGATGATGTTGAACGCCCAGATGTTGCGCACGAGGTTGGCGGTCGCGTTGCCCAGCAGGGTCGGGACGAACAGCGGACCGGTGAGCGCCGGGAACAGCACGTAGTCCTTGAGTGCCTGACGGCGGATCTTCCTCAGCAGCCCCGGGTAGAGCGGTTTGTTGTCCGCGATGCTGCGCTTGCCCGCGACGATGTTCTCGACCTCGAGGTCGTGCAGCGCCACACCCCACTCGAAGAACACCATCAGCAGGAACGCGTAGACGGGGTTGCCCAGGTAGTACGGGCGCCACTTCTGGTCCTCGTCCATCCGCAGGACGCCGTACCCGATGTCGCGGTCCTTGCCGAGGATGTTGGTGAACGTGTGGTGGATGTAGTTGTGGGAGTACTTCCACTGCTCCCCGGGGCAGACGTTGTCCCACTCATACATGCGCGAGTTCAGGCCGGGGTCGCCCATCCAGTCGTACTGGCCGTGCATGACGTTGTGGCCGATCTCCATGTTGTCGAGGATCTTGGAGACGCTCAGGGCGGCCACCGCCAGCGGCCAGGCGGGGGGCAGGTAGAACAGCGCGCGACCGGCGATCTCGAAGCCGCGCTGCGCCTTGACCACGTTGCGGATGTACGCCGCGTCCTCCTCGCCGAGCTCGGCGATGATCCGCTTGCGGATGGTGTCCATCTCCTCGCCGAACCGCTCGAGGTCGGCGGGGCTGAGGCCGTACTTGCCGGCGACGGTCGTGGGGTCGAGCTGCTGGTCGATGGCGCTCTCGGACGCGGCCGCCTTCGGGCGGGTGCCGGAGCCGGTCTGGTTGATCGGGGTGACGGTCATCGTTCGCTCCTCTGATCGGGCGATCTGTGTGGATGGCTCGTCGAACGGAACTGGGCGTTCGGGGCGGGAGTTTCGGTCGACGAGCGGGCGTGTCGTTAGTCGGGCGGCCCTTCGATATGCCTCGTCCCTCGGCTACTCAGGACAAGCGAAACTGCCGCCATGCGCGAGGCCGGGCTCACAGCTCGACGGCGCAGTCGCCGACGGGGGCGGAGACACAGATCCGGACGTCCTCGTCGGGCAGGGACGACTCCTCGCCGGTGAGGACGTTGCGGATGGTGCCCTCGCTCTTGCGGGCGGTGCAGGAGAAGCAGATGCCCATGCGGCAGCCGAACTCCGGGCGCAGGCCGGCGGCCTCGGCCTGCTCGAGCAGGGTCGCGCCGGAGTTGGCGGCCTGCTCGCCGGCGCGGGTGAAGGCGACGGTGCCACCGGCCTCGCCGGTGGCGACCGCGGGGGTCTTGAAGTACTCCACGCGCAGCCGGTCGGTGCCGGCGTACGCCGCCTGGACCTGCTCGATCAGTCCGGCGGGGCCGCAGGCGTAGGTGTCGACGTCGGGCCAGTCCGGGGCGATCCGGTCGAGCGCGGCGGGGCTGAAGAACTCTCCGCCGGCCTCGGGGTGGACCAGGTGGACGTCGACGCCGTTGTCAGCCGCCCCGAGCGCGGCGAGCTCGTCGCGGTAGATCTGGTGGGCAGGCGTCTGGGCGTAGTGCAGGAACGTGATCGCGCCGTCGTACCCGTCGCGCAGGAGCGTGCGGGTCATCGCCATCACCGGGGTGATGCCCGAGCCGCCGGACAGGAAGACCAGTCGCGACGGCAGCGGGTCGGGCAGGACGAACTCGCCGAGCGCCTGCGACAGGTGCAGGATCTGGCCGGGCCGTGCCTTCTCGACGAGGTACGACGACACGGTGCCCTCGTCGTTGGCGCGGATGGTCAGGGTGAAGCGCTCGCCGGGGCCGGACGCGGCGCTGGAGATGGTGAAGACGCGGGTGTAGCGGCGCGCGCCATCCAGCTCCAGGCCGACCTGCACGTGCTGGCCGGCCCGGTGGCCCTCCCAGGTCGAGGTCGGCTGAAGGGTGACGGTCGCGACCGGGTTGGGCGTGTGGGTCTCCCGCTCGATCGACACGACGCGGGCGCGCACCTCGCGGGCGGCCCACATCGGGTTGACGAGCTCGAGGTAGCGGTCGACGCCGTGCGGGGCGGTCAGCGCGGCGAGGGTGCGCGAGCCGAGGACGGCGCGAGCGAGGCTGCGGGTCGGAGCCAAGGGCCACCTCCTGGTGGGAGTTCAGTGAACATCTGTACACACCACGGTGCCGCGCCACCCCCGAAGGGGTCAAGGCATCCGCCCGGTGATCGTGCCCACATCGGTGCACGCCTGTGCACCGGTGTGGTGGGCGCCACGCGGCCACCCGGGTCCTACGATGGGAGCCGTGTCGGAGATGGTGCGAGGCGCTGGGGCGGAGGTCGAGGGACCCCTGACCCGGGCCGAGCGCAAGGAACGCACCCGCCAGGCGCTCCTGGACGCCGCGCTGCGGCTGTCGGCCGAGCACACGCTCGCCGCGGTCTCGCTGCGCCACATCACCCGCGAGGTCGGGATCGTGCCGACCGCGTTCTACCGGCACTTCGAGTCGGTCGAGCAGCTCGGGCTCGAGCTGGTCGATGCGTCCTTCGCCTCGCTGCGCGCGATGATCCGCGCCGTCCGCGCGGGCGACCCCGCGATCGACGCGATCGTGCGCAACTCGGTCGAGGTGCTCGTCGAGCACGTCCACGCCCAGCGTCCGCACTTCCAGTTCATCGCCCGGGAGCGGTTCGGGGGCCTCACCCCCGTGCGCGAGGCGATCGGCCACCAGCTGCAGCTGTTCGAGCGCGAGCTCGCCACCGACCTCGCCCGGCTGCCCACGATGGACACCTGGTCCAGCGACGACCTGCACGTGCTCGCCAACCTGATCGTCCACGCGATGGTCGCCACCGTCGAGCAGCTGCTCGCCACACCCGACAACCGGCGCGACCTGGAGCAGGAGATCATGCGTACGGCGCGCCGGCAGCTGCAGATGATCATCGTCGGCGCGGCGAACTGGGGCGCGCGATGAGCACGGGCCTCCCGCACGTCGCCGGTCACGAGCACCCCGACGTCGCTGGCGGTTGGCTGCGGCCAGCGGTGTTCGGCGCGATGGACGGCCTCGTCTCCAACGTCGCGCTGATCGCCGGCGTCGCCGCCGGAGCGAGCACGGCCGGCGCCGACCAGTCGCAGAGCGTGCTGCTCGCCGGGCTCGCCGGACTGTCCGCCGGGGCGCTGTCGATGGCCGCCGGCGAATACACCTCCGTCGCCAGCCAGTCCGAGGCCGCGCAGCGCGAGATCGCCCGCGAGCGCGAGGAGATCCGGCGCCATCCCGCCGAGGAGGTCGCCGAGCTCGCCGCACGGCTGGAGGTGATGGGGGTCGACACCGACCTGGCCGACCGCGTGGCCGACCAGATCCACCGCGACCCCGAGATCGCGGTCACGGTCCACGCCCGCCAGGAGCTGGGCATCTCCCCCGACGACCTCGCCTCGCCCACCGTCGCAGCGGTGTCGTCGTTCCTGTCCTTCGCCGTCGGGGCAGCCATCCCGCTGCTGCCGTGGCTCCTCGGGGTCCCGGAGCTCTGGCTGGCCGTGGCGCTGACCCTTGTCGCGCTCTTCGCCTGTGGCGCGGTCGTCGCGCAGGTGACCGTGCGCAGCTGGTGGTACGGCGGTCTGCGCCAGGCGCTGCTCGGCGGTGTCGCTGCGGCGGCGACGTACGGTCTCGGTGCCCTGGTCGGCGTGGGGCTGGGCTAGAGCTAGCCCGGATCAGGCCGTCAGGCCGGCTCCCACAACCCCATCTGGTTGCCCTCGGTGTCCTTGAAGTAGGCCGTCTTGCCGTAGTCGGCGACGTGCTGCGGGGAGAGCACGACCGTCCCACCGGCCTCCTCGATCTTCGCCAGCGCCGCCTCGATGTCGTCGACCTGGATGGTCACCATCGGCCGGTCGGTGGGCGACTCGCGGCGGAGCAGCCCGCCGTTGATCGAGCCGGGGTGGACCGGCCTGCCGTCCTCGTCGACGGGCCCCGGCTCGACGTTGACGTAGTGGCGGCCCAGGGCGTCGTGGAACCTCCAGCCGAACGCCTCGCCATAGAACGACCGCGCCCGATCGCCGTCGTCGAAGGGCACCTCGAAGTGCACGACCCGGTTGCTCATGGCCTGCACTCTAGTCACGGCGCGGAACCCTCGTCGCCCGCCCGACGATGATCAGACCATCCGGCGCAGCAGCGGCACCGGCAGCACCTTCATCACCGGACCGAGGACGGCCCACGGCCAGCCGGGGACGTAGGCCGAGCCCTTCTCCTTGAGGATCGCCTCGACCATCGCCGCGACCCCCTTCTCCGTGCCGACGATGAATGGCGCCTTGGTCCCCTCGGGGTTCATCTCGGAGTTGATGTAGCCCGGATAGAGCACGGTGAACTTGATCGGCGAGCCGTAGAGCTCCACCCGCAGCCCCTCGACCAGGCGCGCGACCGCGACCTTCGTGGCGGCGTACGTCGCGGTGGCCTTCGGCATCCCGCGCATCGCCGACATCGACGACACCATCACCAGCTGGCCGGAGTTCTGCGCGCGCAGGACCTCCATCGCCGCCTCGGTCTGGGCGAGGGCGGCGACGAAGTTGGTCATCGCGGTCTGCCGGTTGGCGTGTTGCATCCCGGTGCCGATCGGCGCACCCTTGCCGATGCCGGCGTTGAGCACGATCCGGTCGAGCCGGCCGAAGTCGGACGCGAACGCGCGGAAGACCTCGAAGACCTGCTCCTCGTCGTTGACGTCGAGCGCCCGCACCTCCACCCGGCGGCCGGGGTGTGCGGCGGCGATCTCGGCCTTCAGCTCCTCCAGGCGATCAGTACGCCGTGCGCACAGCGCGAGGTCCTCGCCCTTCGCAGCGAGCTGGCGGGCCATCTCGGCGCCGAGGCCGGAGCTGGCGCCCGTGATCAGGGTGACGGACATCGGGTTCCTTCCAGTCGTGGGGCCGAGCCCTCCCCATGGGAAGGCGTCAGACCCACGACTCGTGGGGGGGTCAGCGGTAGGTCAGCAGGTGGGCGGCGTCGCCCTCGAAGTGGCTGTGGTCGTTGTAGGTGAGCAGCGTAGGTCCGGCCTTGCCCGACAGGACCTTGGTGACCGAGGCGTTGGCGGTGACGAAGTTCAGCCGCCGCCACATCAAGGGATCCCCACCGCCGAGCAGGCGCGTGACGACCCAGGAGATCGTGCCGCCAGAGGTGAACACCACCGCCGTACGCCGCCCGCCGGCCACCGCCTCGACGGTCCGCTCCAGCGCCGCCTCGACGCGCGTGGTGAAGTCCGTGAACGTCTCGGCGTACTCGTGGTCGAACTCCCCGCCCACCCAGCGGTCGACGGCGCCGTCGAACCAGGTGCGGAAGGCGACCTCGTCGGCGAACGACTCACCCTCCGCCAGTCCCGTGGCGTGCCGCTCGAAGATGTCGCTGTGGCCGAACTCGTCCCAGTCGGTGTCGACCGTGACGTCGAGGTCCCAGCCGGAGCCGTCGAGCACGCCGTCGGCGGTCTGGGCGTGGCGGCGCAGCCCACCCCGCACGAGGTACGCCGGCTCCACCCCCCGCGCCGCGAGGGTCTCGCCGAGCGCGCGCGACTGGGCGCCGCCGAGCTCGGAGAGCTGGTCGTAGTCCGCGGCGCCCCAGGAGGCCTGACCGTGGCGGACCAGCAGGATCTGGCCCATCAGGCGCTCGACCCCTGCGCCCGCGTGGCGTTGCCGTCACCGGTGGCGATCAACCGCTCGCAGCGCGCCTGGAGCTCGTTGACGACGGTGCCGAAGACCGCGAAGGACGGGTTGGTCGTCTGCTTGTGCACGTAGCGGTAGTAGATCTGCTGCGCGATCACGGCCAGGCGGAACAGCCCGAACGCCTCGTAGAAGATCCGCTCGCCCTCGCCGACGGCCCGGCCGGTGCGCGCGGCGTAGTGGTCCCACACCTGCGCGCGGGTCAACATGCCGGGCAGGTGGGTCGGCTGACGGCGGAAGAGCTGGAACATCTCGTCGTCGTCGCCTTGCGTCCAGTAGGCCACGACCGCACCGAGATCCATGAGCGGGTCGCCGACGGTGGCCAGCTCCCAGTCGAGCAGCCCGACGACCTCGAGGTCGGGTCCGAGCACCACGTTGTCGAAGCGGTAGTCGTTGTGGATCAGGCACATCCCCGCGTCGGGCGGCTGCTCGGCGGCCAGCCACGCCGCGACCTCGGCGAAGTCGCCGACGTCGTCGGTGCGGGCGCGGGCGTAGCGGTCGGTCCAGCCGGTGACCTGGCGGGCGACGTACCCCGGTCCGCGGCCGAGGTCGGCGAGCCCGGCCGTCTCGACGTCGACGTCGTGCAGGTCGACGAGCGTGTCGATCATCCGCGTCGACAGGGTGCGCGCCTGCTCGCGCGTCAGGCTCATCCCGGCCGGCAGGTCCTGGCGCAGGATCGTGCCCTCGAGCTTCTCCATGACGTAGAACTCGGTGCCGGACTCCGCGCCGAGGATCTGCTCGCCGGTCGCGGGATCGGCGTACGCCGCCATCCGCGGCACCCGTCCGAACACCGGGCGCAGGGCCGCCTGGATGCGGTGCTCGCGGCCCATGTCGTGGGCGCTCTTGGCCTTCACGCCGCGCGGGGGTCGGCGCAGGATCAGCTGCCGGCCGCCCGGCGGCTCGCCCCAGGTGAGCTGGTAGGTCAGGTTGGACGCGCCGCCCGGGAACTGCCGGACCTCCGGCACGCCCTCCGGGAACGGCTGCGCCCAGTCGGCCGCGTGCTCGCGCAGCCAGGCGTCGACCGCCGCGGCGTCGAAGGCGTCCTCCGCGCGGACCTCGCGCGCGCCGTCCCTGTCCTCGCCCCGGTCCTCACTCACCCGCTGCCTCCTCCAGCTTGACCGCCTGCGCGCGCATCACGGCGTCGTAGCCGGCGCGGTCGCCCGTCTTCAGTCCGTACGCCAGCTGCGCACCCTCGTCGGGCAGCACGATCTCGGCGCCCTCGTCGATGCCGGCCAGCACGGCTGTGGCGACGTCGTCGGCCGAGACCGGGGAGCCCTCGACGAGGTGGCGCATCACCGTCGCCAGGGCGGCGTCGCGGCCCTGCAGGCTCTCCATCAGGTTGGTGCGGAAGTAGCCCGGGCAGACCACGGTGCACCCCACGCCGTACGCCGCCAGCTCGTGACCCAGCGTCTCCGAGAGCGCCACGACGGCTGCCTTCACCGCGTTGTAGGAGGCCATCCCTGCGGGGTGCACGAGCCCGGCCAGCGAGGCGACGTTGACGATGCGCCCCGAGCGCTGCGCCTTGAGCATCGGCGTGAACGTGCGACACCCGCGCACCATGCCGAAGAGGTTGATGTCGAAGATCCACTGCCACTCGTCGAGGTCGGCGACGTCGATGCGGCCGCCGCCGGCGACACCGGCGTTGTTGACCAGGACGTCGAGCCCGCCCCAAGTCTGCTCGACGTGGTCACGGGCGGCCTCCCAGTCGTCGCCCGAGGTGATGTCGAGCGCCAGGTCGATGCCGTCCCGGCCCGGCAGGTCGGTGGCGAGCACCTCGTCGCCGCGGGCACGGAAGGCGGTCGTCAGCGCAGCGCCGAGCCCGGACGCGGCGCCGGTGATCAGGACGCGGCTCACCTGTAGCGCCCCAGCTCGAGCCGCGCGACGACGCCGCGGTGCACCTCGTCGGGCCCGTCGGCCAGGCGCAGCGCGCGGGCGGTGGTCCACATCGCGGCGAGCGGGAAGTCGTCGCTCAGTCCGCCACCGCCGTGCAGCTGGATGGCCAGGTCGACGACCTGCTGGGCCATCGCGGGTGCGGCGACCTTGATCTGGCTGACCTCGCTGAGGGCGGCCAGTGGTCCGCCGGTGTCGAGCAGCCAGGCGGTCTTGTGCACCAGCAGCCGCACCTGCTCGATGGCGATGCGCGCCTCGGCGATCCGCTCGCGGTTGCCGCCGAGGTTGACCAGCGGCTTGCCGAACGCGGTGCGCTCGAGCCCGCGCCGGCAAGCGCGCTCGAGCGCCTCCTCGGCGAGACCGATGAGCCGCATGCAGTGGTGCACCCGTCCCGGGCCGAGCCGGCCCTGGGCGATCCCGAAGGCCTCGCCGGGGCCGACCAGCACGTTCTCGCGCGGCACCCGCACGTCGGCGAAGGACACCTCGCCGTGGCCGAACGGCTCGTCATACATCCCCATCGTGGTGAGCATCCGCTCGACCTTCACGCCCTCGGCGTCCGCGGGCACGAGCACCATCGTGTGCTGGTGGTGCCGATCGGCGTCGGGGTCCCCGGAATGGCCCATGAAGATGAAGATCTTGCAGTCGGGGTGGCCCACGCCGGTCGACCACCACTTGCGCCCGTTGATGTGCACGGAGTCACCGTCGACGACGGCCGTGGCCTCCATGTTGGTGGCATCGGAGGACGCCGTGCCGGGCTCGGTCATCGTGAACGCGCTGCGGATCCGCCCGTCCAGCAACGGCTCGAGCCACTGCGCGCGCTGCTCGGGGGTGCCGTAGCGCAGCAGCACCTCCATGTTGCCGGTGTCGGGAGCGTTGCAGTTGAAGACGTACGGCGCCAGGAACGACCGGCCGGTCTCCTCCGCGATCGGCGCGTAGTCGGCGTTGGTCAGCCCGTCGCCACCGTCGGGTCCATAGGTCTCGGCGTACTCCAACACCTTCGGCTCGTGGGAGGAGTGCGGTAGCCACAGGTTCCACAGGCCCTGCTCGCGGGCCTTCGCCTGCAGCTCGGCCAGCACCGGCAGCTGCTGCCAGGCGTCCCCGCCGCTCTCGCGGGTCTCGCGGATGGTGCGGTGGTAGTCGGCCTCGATGGGCGTGACGTGCTCGGCGATGAACGCGCGCACGCGGGCGGTGAGGTCGGCGGCGCGAGGTGAGGGCGCGAAGTCCATGCCGGGACAGTACCTGCGGACTGTGGGGACCTGTCGGCGTCCTCAGCCGGCGACGGTCGCCACGACCCGTCCCCGCACGGCCGGGTCGTCCCAGCGCCGCGCGACCCGATACAGCCGCAGCGCCCCGAAGCAGACGAAGGGTACGGCGAGCAGCACCGGCACCCACCAGTCGTCGAGGCGGGAGGTGGCGGCGAAGAGCAGGCTCACCAGGGTCGTCACCGACGCCAACCGCACGGAGTAGCCGAACATCGCCGCCGGCGGGGCCGGGGTGGCACGCGCGCTGCGCAGGTCGGCGGCGTACGGCGTGGTGACGGACCACTGCAGGGCGCGACCGGTAACCATCAGCGTGACCACGACGGTGGCGCAGACCAGCGCGGCGAGCTCGGTGGGGGCGGGCCAGCCGGCGCGCAGGCCGGCGAGGAACACGGTGACCCCGGTCGCGATGAGCAGCACCTCGGCGAGCACGATCGCCCGCGCGGCGAGCGCGACCCCGGGCCGCACCGGCAGCGTCTCGCGCCAGAACCCACCACCGCCGTCGAGGCACCACGCGTTGACCCCGAAGAGCAGCGCACCACCGGAGCCCACCAGGCCCGGCATGATGAGCAGGGTGTCCCAGCCCAACCCGCCGGCGAGCGCGGCCGCGCCCGGCAGCACGGCGAGCACCGCCACGCCGCGGCGCAGCGGCACCGAGCGCCACACCCCGGCGCGGTCGAGGCGCAGCATCATCCGCAGGTCCGCCGCCCAGGCGTGCGGGGTGGCGCGAGGCGCATAGTGGCTGGTCTCCAGCGCCGACTCCTCGCGGGTCGGCATCCGTGCGAGCCGGTGGGCCGGCACGGCGCCCAGCGCCACCAGAGCGACGAGCGCCAGGACCAGCAGGAGCAGGCCCGGCGCGTAGTCCGCCCACCGGCCGTCCCGCGCGGCGCCACCGAGCAGCGCGAGCCGGATCGTCGGCGCCTGGTCCAGCAGCGCGGTCACCCGGCCGGCGGCCACGACCAGCGACGCCAGGCCGGCGCCGGCCACCACGATCGCCAACGTCGCGAACCGGCCGTGTCGCGAGCGGCGTACGCACTCATAGGACCAGGCCAGCACCTGCGCGGCCGCGGTCGCGACCAGCACCCACAGCACGATCGGCAGCTGCACCCACAGCAGCCGGTCGGGACCCCAGGCGTACGCCGTCGCGCCCAGCACCGCCCAGGTCTGCAGCAGCCAGGCGATGTTGAGCGGGGCGAGCAGCAGGCTGCCGAGGTGGTCGGTGGTCGGGCTGACCGGGAACGTGACGCCCTCGTCGCGCAGCAGCAGCTCGCGGCCACCTCCGGCCGCCGCGGCCGAGACGATGGCGATGCCGAGGACACCGAGGTAGGCCGAGGGCAGCAGCAGGAGCAGCTCGCCGGCCCGTCCCTCCTGGCCGGCGTCGGCGACGTACGCCGGGACGATGGCGGCCGCGAGGGTGCAGCCGAGCAGGACGCCCGCCACGATCGCCATCCGGCGCCGGGCGTGACCGCGCAGCGTCGCGGCCCGGAAGCGCAGCAGCGGTCCGACGTCGGCGACGGAGCGGCGGACGCGTTCAGTCCAGGAGGGCACGGTAGGTGTGAGCACCGCGGTCCCCTTCGAGCTCCGCCGACGGCAGGCTGCCGACGATCCGGCCCCCGCGCATGACGTGGGCGTCGTCGCAGGCGAGGACCGCGAGGTCGCGCAGGTGGGTCGAGACCAGGACAGCCGCGCCCGATGCGCGCGCCTCGGCGATCACCTTGAGCGTCGCCTCCACCCCGAGCGGGTCGACCCCGTCGAACGGCTCGTCGAGCAGCAGCACGCGGGGCTGGTGGAACGCCGCGAGGACGACCGAGAGCCGCCGCCCCATCCCGTGACTGAAGCCGGCCGTGACGCGATGGGCGACGTCGCCGAGCTCGAAGACCTCGAGCAGGTCACGGGCCCGCTCCTCCCAGTCGCGCATCCGGCGCAGCCGGGCGGAGAGCTGGAGGTGCTCCCACGGCGTCGCGCGCGGGACGAGGCCGCCGACGTCGGGGCAGTAGCCCACCAGCTGCTTGACGGTCAGCGGGTCGCGGCGCTGCTCGATGCCGGCGACCAGCACCGTGCCGTCGGTGGCCGGGAACACCCCGGCCAGGACCTTCATGGTCGTCGACTTGCCCGCACCGTTGCGCCCCAGCAGGCCCACCGCGGCGCCGGGCTCGACCGCGAACCCGATCCCGCGCACGGCCTCGACCTCGCCGAACCGCACCCACAGGTCGCGGACGTCGACGGCAGGCGGTGGTGCGGGCGGGGGGAACACGGCGTACCTCGGGTCCGACGGACGGTGACCCTCCCAGTATCGGTCCCGCGGCACGGGTCCTGAGCCCCGACAACGCGATACTCCCCACCCTGAGCGCGCTCCGCGGGGGCGGAGGACGACGCTCGGGGTGGGGAGTAGGAGGCCTCAGGCGGGGAAGGACTCGCCCTTCTCCGCCATCTGCACGAGGTACGGCGTGGGCTCGAAGCGCTCGCCGTACTTCTTGGCCAGCTCCTGGGCGCGGTCGACGAAGCCCGTCAGGCCGCGGCGCCCGGAGGTGTCCTCGTAGCCGACCATGAACTGCACGGTGCCACCGGTGGGCGGCGGGTAGCCGATGCCCATGATCGCGCCGATGTTGGCCGCGGCCGACGAGGTGATGACGCCCTCCTCGAAGCACTTGGCGGTCTCGAGCGCCTCGATCGCCATGAGCCGGTCGCGCAGGTCCTCGATCGGCGGCTGCTCCTCGGCGGTCGGGAACTTGTCGGTGAGCTCCTCCCAGAAGCCGAGGCGCTTGCCGTTCTCGTCGTAGTCGTAGAAGCCGGCGCCCCGCAGGCGACCCGGACGGCCGGCCTCGATCATCGTGTCGATGATCGCGTCGGCCGGGTGGGCGACGTAGGCGTCGCCCTCGGCCTCCTGAGTGGCCTTGCGGATCTTGGCCATCAGCTCCATGTTGAGCTCATCGGAGAGCTGGAGCGTGCCGACCGGGTAGCCGGCCTGGGTGGCCGCGCGCTCGATCGTGTGCGGGCTGACGCCCTCGGCGAGCATCGCGATGCCCTCGTTGACGAAGGTGCCGATGACCCGGCTGGTGTAGAAGCCCCGGCTGTCGTTGACCACGATCGGGGTCTTCTTCAGCTGCTGCACCACGTCGATCGCCTTGGCGATGGCCTCCTCGGAGGTCTGCTCACCGCGGATGATCTCGACCAGCGGCATCTTGTCGACCGGCGAGAAGAAGTGCAGCCCGACGAAGTCAGCCGGGCGGTCGACGCCGGCCGCGAGCTCGGTGATCGGCAGGGTCGAGGTGTTGGAGCACAGCAGCGCGTCCTTGTTCACCACGTCGAGCACCTCGGCGAAGACCTTGGCCTTGAGTGCCGGGTCCTCGAAGACGGCCTCGATCACGAGGTCGCAGCCGGCGAGGTCGGCGGCGTCGGCGGTCGGGGTGATCCGCGCGAGCAGCTCCTCGCGCTTCTCGGGCGTGGACTGGCCGCGGTCGACGGCCTTGTCCATGATCTTCTGGCTGTAGGCCTTGCCCTTCTCGGCGTTCTCGACGCTGACGTCCTTGAGGACGACCTCCATGCCGGCCCGCGCGCAGGAGTACGCGATGCCCGCGCCCATCATGCCGGCGCCGAGGACGCCGACCTTCTTGGCGGTGTAGCGGTCGTAGCCCTCCGGGCGCAGCTTGGTGCCGTTGAGCGCCTGCAGGTCGAAGAAGAACGCCTGGATCATGTTCTTGGCGTTCTGGCCCGTGACCAGCTGGGTGAAGTAGCGCGACTCGATCCGCGAGGCGGTGTCGAAGTCGACCTGCGCACCCTCGACCGCGGCCGACATGATGGCGCGCGGCGCGGGGTAGTTGGCGCCCTTGAGCTGCTTGCGCAGCATCGCCGGGAACGCCGGAAGGAAGCCCGCGAGCGCGGGGGACTTCGGCGTACCACCGGGCATCTTGTAGCCCTTGCGGTCCCACGGCTGGACGCCGGCCTCCTCGTCGCCGGCCTGCGCCGCGATGTACTTCTTGGCGGCCGGGACGAGCTCGTCGGCGCTGGCGACCAGCTCGTCGACCAGACCCTTCTCCTTGGCCTTCGCGGCCTTGAACTGCTTGCCTTCGAGCAGCACGTCGAGCAGCGCGGACTGCAGGCCGAGCAGGCGGACGGTGCGGGTCACCCCGCCACCGCCGGGCAGCAGGCCGAGGGAGACCTCGGGCAGCCCGACGACGACACCGGGGCCGTCGACGGCGATGCGGTAGTTGGTCGCCAGCGCGATCTCGAAGCCGCCGCCGAGCGCCGCGCCGTTGATGCAGGACACGACGGGGACGGGCAGGCGCTCGAGGCGACGCAGCTGGGCCTTGACGGCCTCGCACATCGCGAACGCCTCCTCGGCCTGGTCGGGGCCGACCTCGAGCAGCTGCTTGAGGTTGCCACCGGCGAAGAAGGTCTTCTTGGCCGAGGTGATGATGACGCCCGCGAGGCCGTCCTCGGCCTCGAGCTTGGCGACGACCTCGTCCATCGACGTGCGGTAGAGGTCGTTCATGGTGTTGGCGCTGGCCGTCGGGTCGTCCAGGACCAGGGTGACGATGCCGTCGGAGTCCTTCTCGTAGCGGATCGCGCTCTGCGTGGTGTCGCTCATGGGTCTCTTCTCTGTCTCGAAAGTTCGTGGGGCAGCCGGCCGAAGGGCCGCCGGTGATCTCACTGGGTCTCGATGCGCTCTGCGCGGCTTCGTTCCTCAGCCGCGGTCGCTTACTCGACCACCCTCAGCGGGGCTGACGTCGTACCTCCGTCAGACCCGCTCAACAATCGTGGCGATGCCCATGCCGCCGCCGACGCAGAGCGTGGCGAGGCCGCGGCGCAGGTCGCGCCGCTCGAGCTCGTCGACGAGGGTGCCGAGGATCATCGCGCCGGTGGCGCCCAGGGGGTGACCCATGGCGATGGCGCCGCCGTTGACGTTGGTGATCTCGTCGCTGATGCCCATGTCGCGCATGAAGCGCATGGCGACCGCGGCGAACGCCTCGTTGATCTCGAACAGGTCGATGTCGCCGACCTCGAGGCCGGCCTTGGCCAGCGCCTTGCGGGCCGCGGGCGCGGGACCGGTGAGCATGATCGTCGGGTCGGCGCCGGAGACGGCGGTGGCGATGATGCGGGCGCGCGGGGTGAGGCCGTTCGCCGTGCCTGCCGCCTCGCTGCCCAGGACGACCAGCGCGGCGCCGTCGACGATGCCCGAGGAGTTGCCGGCGTGGTGGACGTGGTTGATCTTCTCCACCCAGTGGTACTTCTCGAGCGCGACGGCGTCGAAGCCGGCCTGGTCACCGATGCCGGCGAAGGACGGGTTCAGCTTCGACAGCGTCTCGACGGTCGTGCCGGGACGGATCAGCTCGTCGTGGTCGAGCACGGTCAGGCCGTTCTTGTCCTTGACCGGGATCACCGAGTTGGCGAAACGGCCGTCCTCCCACGCCGCGGCAGCGCGGACGTTGGACTGGGCGGCGTACGCGTCGACGTCCTCACGGCTCCAGCCCTCCAGGGTGGCGATCAGGTCGGCGCCGATGCCCTGCGGGACGAACCCGGCGGCGAACGCGGTGGCCGGGTCGGAGGCCCAGGCGCCGCCGTCGCTGCCCATCGGCACGCGGCTCATGGACTCCACGCCACCGGCGAGGATCAGGTCCTCGAAGCCGGAGCGGACGCGCTGCGCGGCCTGGTTGACCGCCTCGAGGCCGGAGGCGCAGAAGCGGTTGAGCTGCACACCGGCGACGGTGTCGGGGTAGCCGGCGGCGAGCGCCGCGGTCTTGGCGATGTCGCCGCCCTGGTCCCCGAGCGGGCTCACGACACCGAGCACGACGTCGTCGACGTTGTTGGGGTCGAGCCCGGGGTTGCGCTCCTTGACCGCGTCGAGGAGACCGACGACGAGGTCGACGGGCTTGACCTCGTGCAGCGATCCCTTCGCCTTGCCGATGCCACGGGGCGTGCGGAGGGCGTCGTACACGAATGCTTCAGGGGCCTGCGCCATGGAACGTCCCTACTCTCGGGGGGTTGGTGTGCCACTCGATTGTGACACCAATACTGTTAGCGTCGTCAACAGGGTCCAGGTCACATCTGTTCCCGCGACCGTCAGAGGAGCACGCCGATGAGCAGCCAGTCCCCAGCGCCGCAGGATGCGGACGAGCGGGAGCTGCTGACCCTCGAGGAGCTCACCGAGCGCGCGGCGACGAGCGTGCGCAACGTCCGCTTCTACACCTCCAAGGGACTGCTCCCGGCGCCGATCCGGCGCGGCCGGTCCGGCTACTACACCGCCGACCACCTCGCGCGGCTGGAGATGATCCGCGAGCTGCAGGTGCACGGGTTCACGCTCGCGGCGATCGAGAAGTACCTCGCCCGCCTCCCCGAGGACGCGACCCCCGAGACGATCGCGCTGCACCGCACCCTGCTCGCGCCGTGGATGCCCGACCTGCCCGAGACCGTCTCCCGCGAGGAGCTCGACCGGCGCGCCGGCCGCACGCTGAGCGACGAGGACCTCGACACCCTCGGCGCCTTCGGCATCGTCAGCCGCACCGACGACGGCCAGTTCCAGGTCGCCACCGCGCACCTGTCGGTCGGGGTCTCCATCCTCGAGCTCGGGATGCCGCTCGAGGCCGCGCTCGTGTCCCACGAGATCTTCCAGAAGTACGGCCGCGCGATGGCCGAGGAGCTCACCGAGAACTTCCGCACCCGCGCCTGGCCGGCCTACAAGGCGGCGTACGCCGAGGGCGGGGTGCCGCCCGAGCAGCTGCAGCAGATCATCGAGCGGCTCAAGCCGGTCACCGTCCAGGCGCTCGTAGCGGCGTTCGAGGGCGCCGTGGACGAGCTCAAGCGCGAGACGATCGCCAAGCGCGCGCAGTAGGGCGTACCGCCAGCCGGGCAAACGGCGTCGGATCCGGCGATTTCAGCTGGTTCTCGCTGCGTCTGCCCGGTCGACGGTCCGCTCAGACGAGCACGAACCGCACGCAGACGATCGCGGTGTCGTCGGTGACCGGGGTGCCGGTGCGCTCCCAGTAGCCGCGGTGCCCGGCGCGCCACTCCTCGAGGTCGGCGTCGCCCTCGCCCTCGGCGGCCGCGAACTCCCACGGCACGTCGGCGAAGCGCAGGACCTCGATCGCGGTGACCTCGACGGTGGCGACCCGGCGACCGTCGTCGTCCAGCAATGCGAGCCTCTCGCCGACGTGCTCGAGCGGCTCCTGCTCCTCGGCGTACTCACTCAGGAGCCCGGCGGTGGCCTGCTTGCGTCCCGCGAGCACCAGAGCGTTGAGCTCCTGCCGCAGCGCCCCGGGCGTGCCGAGCTCGAGTGCGCGCAGGCCGTCGACGACCGGCCAGGTCATGCCTGGACCGCGACCCCGTCCTCGATCAGCTTGTCGACACCGGCGATCCCCCACGCCTCGAGGGCCTCCCGGGTGTCGGTGCCGGCCTCCGGGCTGGGCGGCGAGCTCAGCGTGGCGCGGGTGCGGGAGAAGCGCGGAGCGGGCTGCGGCTGGACGACGCCGGCGTGCTCGATGAAGGTCTCGCGCGCCTTGAGGTGCGGGTGCTCGATGGCGTCGGTGAACGGCAGGATCGGCGCGACGCAGGCGTCGGTGCCGTCGAAGACCTCGGCCCACTCGGCCTGGGTGCGCGACGCGAACCGCTCGGTGAACAGCGCACGCATCTCGTCGTAGCGATCCAGCTCGAACTGCCCCGGCACGACGTCCGCGACGCCCAGCAGATCCACGAAGGTCGCGAAGAACTGCGGCTCGAGCGCGCCCACCGACATGTGCTTGCCGTCGGAGGTCTCGTAGACGTCGTAGAACGGGGTGCCGCCGTCGAGCAGGTTGGCGGCGCGCTCCTCGGTGAACTGCCCGCCGGCGAGGAAGCCCGCGGTCATGGCGTTGAGGTGGGCGGTGCCGTCGACGATCGCGGCATCGACCGTCTGGCCCTTGCCGGAGAGCTTCGCCTCCAGGAGCGCGGCCAGGATGCCGATGACGAGGTACGTCGAGCCGCCACCGAAGTCGCCGAGCAGGTTCATCGGGAAGTGCGGCCGCGCCTTGTCCTGCCCGGAGGCATAGAGCGCGCCGGTGATCGCGATGTAGTTCATGTCGTGCCCGGCCGCCTGGCTCCACGGACCGTCCTGGCCCCAGCCGGTCATGCGCCCGTAGACGATGCGGGGGTTGCGGGCCAGGCAGTCGTCGGGACCCAGACCCAGGCGCTCGGTGACGCCGGGCCGCATGCCCTCCACGACGACGTCGGCCTGCTCGACCAGCTGCAGCACGGTCTCCACGGCCTCGGGCCGCTTCAGGTCCAGCGCGACGCTGGGCCGGCCACGGTTGAGCACGTTGTGGGCGCCGCCGGCCATGAACTGCCCTCCGGGCCGCTCGACGCGGATCACGTCGGCGCCGAGGTCGGCCAGGATCATGCACGCGTGCGGGCCGGGCCCGATGCCTGCGATCTCGACGACCTTGACGCCCGCCAGCGGTCCGGTTCCCTTGCCCAGCTCGATGCTCATGGCCGACATCCTGACAGCACTGCTGTCAACGTGGCGAGGGGGCGTCCCGCACGGCGGGAGGCGCGGCACCCGCAGGCTCAGGCGGCCGACGTCCCGAAGGCGTAGCGCGCGAGCACCTCGCCGTCGGCTGCGCGCAACCAGACCTCAGCGGCGTGGCAGTGCACTGGCAACCGCTCCAGCAGGCCCTGGCGCGGACCGGGTGCCGTGGGCACGGCGAGGTGCGGCACCAGCGCGTGGCCGAAGTCGCCGAGCGGGGTCTGCTCACGGAACTGCTTGTGCAGGTGGTGGCCCAGGCGGCGAAATCCCGCTCCGGGCGCGGGCGGGACGTACTCCGTCCCGTCGGGGAAGGTGCTGAGCGTGGTGAGGGCGTAGTCGAAGCCGGCGCGGTCGCCGACGTACGCCGCCAGCTGGCGGTCGAGCGCGGCGTCGAGCTCGCCGGCCCAGCTCAGGAATCCGATCACGGCATCGCTCAGGACCGCCGCGAGCTCGGGCACGGGGACGACGAGCTGACCGGTGAGAGAAGGTGTCGGCCCGAGTGGACGACGCTCGCCGAGCTCAGCCATCGGCGCCTCGCGCCACGTCGCGGGTCTCGCAGGTGCCCTGCGCCGACAGGCTGCGCGCACCAGTGCAGGTCTTCACGCGCTCGTCGATCTCCGAGACCAACACCGCGCGGTGGTCCTCGGTGATGGTGAGCTGTCCCGGGCCCTCGACGGTGAAGAGCGCGAAGACCGCCTCCCCCTCGAGCGACTCGGTCACCAACCGGAAGGTCGCGGGCTGGCCCGTCGCCAGCGCGTTGGCAACGCACCGGTCGGAGTCCGCGAAGCCGTCGGTCGCCCCGTCCTCCGCCGCATCCCGGCGCTGGTCCAACAACCCACAGTCGATGCCGGTGACGACGAAGCCGCTGGGGGCCGCCGTGGGATCCGGGGTGGTCGGAGCGGCGCTCGACGGGCCGGCCGAGGTCCGCGCGCCGGGGGTGGGGTCCGCCTCGGGCGCACCGGAGTCGCTGCACCCACCGAGGACGCACAAGCCCACCCCGACCACTGCCACGACCACCGGTACGCCTCGCACGCGCCTCATCCTGCCCGACGCACGCGGGTCGACCGAAGTGGTTGCATGGACCCGTGCCCCGCCCCGACCCGCCGACCCCGCTGATCCACCGCGCCGCCGACCGCTTCACCACCGAGGCCGAGGGTCGGCGTACGCACCACGCCTTCTCGTTCGGAGCGCACTACGACCCGGCCAACCTGGGCTTCGGACCGCTGCTGGCCTACAACGACGACACCGTGCTGCCCGGCCACGGCTATCCCGAGCACCCCCACAGCGACGTCGAGATCGTGACCTGGGTCCTCGGCGGCGGCCTGCGGCACGAGGACAGCCGCGGCCACGGCGGACTGGTGGTCCCCGGCACGGCCCAGCGGCTGTCGGCCGGTGACGGCGTCCGGCACACCGAGACCTGCGACGCCGGCGCCAGCAGCGCCGTGCGATTCGTCCAGATGTGGCTGCGGCCCGACGAGCCCGGGGGTGAGCCGACGTACGCCGCCCACGACGCCGGCGACGCACTCGCGACCGGCGAGCTGGTGCCGGTGGCGGGTGCGGGCACCGCGGCTCCGGTGGGCACGCGAGGCGCGGTGCTGCACGCCGCCCGGCCTCGGGCCGGGGCACGCCTGCGCCTCCCCGATGCCCCGACCCTGCACGTGCACGTGGCGACCGGGGCGGTGGAGCTGGAGGGTGCCGGCCCCCTGACGGAGGGCGACACCGTCCGGTGGCCCGGTGGCGGGGGTGCGGGGGTGCGGGTCCTGCGCGACGACACCGAGCTCCTGGTCTGGACCCTGCCGTGACTCAGTCGTCGGCGTGCGCGTCGCGGTGGACCCGCAGGCCCAGCACCGAGCCGGTGAGCAGGATGAGCCCACCGACCAGCAGGACCCCCGCGACGCCGAGGGTGCCGTCGGTCCAGTCGAGCAGGATCTCCGGTACGACGACGGTCACCAGCCCGACGCCGAGGACCAGGTAGGGCCACGCCCGGAGCCGGACGTAGGCGCCGAACGCCGCCGCGGCCGCCAGCAGGCTCAGGAGGTAGCCGAGCTCGTTGGCCACCCCGAAGATCGGCCACTGCGCGCCGAGTGCCACGAGACCGCAGCCGACCACCCGACCGGCAAGCCGTTCGCGCCATACCCGCCGCTCGGCGAGGACCAGCCAGCTCACGCCGGCGAGCAGCATGACGGCGGCGAAGGCGAGCGACTCCGCGACGCCCTCGAGCTCGATGATGGTGCCGAAGAGCAGCATCGCACTGCTCTGCACCACACCCCAGACGATCACCAGCTGTCCGAGGACGCTGGGTGCCCATAGGTAGCCCAGGACGCCGAGGGCCAGCAGGGTCAGCGCGAACGCCGCACCGGGCCAGTCGCCCCAGTCCGCGCCGTCGAGCTCATCGACCAGCAGCCCCACCGCGCCCGCGGCGCTCAGCGCAGCGCCGGCGCACAGGGTGGCGCTCAGCCGGCGCCGTACGTCGTCGACACCGTGCGCGCCAGTTGCGTGAGGCGCGCGAGCGCGGCCTCGCACCAGCACGCCGCCCACGGCCAGCACGGCGGCGGCCACGCCGAGCAGGATGATCTGCGCCGTGACACTCAGCTCGTCCCAGGTCTGGAGGAAGAACAACAGCACCGCCCCGACGACGAACGCCCCGCCGACGTAGCCCGCCAGCTCGGGCAACCAGCGTCGGTCGTCCTCGCGCCGGGCGGACCCGTCGAGGACTTCCGAGACCACGTCGGCGGCAGCACCGCGGCGTACGGGATCGAGGAGGTCGGCGCGGATCAGCGCGTCGACGACCGCCCGCGAGCGGGGCGAGGTGGCGCGGTGTGCCTCGGCGGGGTCGGGCCGGGCGGTCGGTGTGCGGGTCATGGGCTCATCGTGGACCCTCGCAGGGCTTTCGCGCGTGAGGCGAAGTACCTATCTTCTGACGACTTCCGCCGATCTTCTGCTGGCAGATCTTGCTGCTGCCGGCGCTGGGTCAGCGCTCGCTGGTCAGCTCGCCGGCCGCGACCACCGCCGCGATGGCGTTGCCGGCCTCGCGCAGGGAGGCGCAGGAGCGGCCGAACGCCACCCGCGTCTGCCATCCGCCCTCGCGGTCGATGACGCGCAGCTCCACGCCCTCGGGATCGATCGTCACGATCTCGGCGGACGCGACCCGCGCGGGGTCGGTGCGCCGCAGTCCGGCGGCCAGCGCGCGCAGGTCCGCGCCGTGGTGGGCGTTGAGGTGGCGGGCGAGCTGCCAGCCGCGGGCGAGCACCTCCTGCGGTCCGGCCTCCCAGTACGCCGCCAGGTCGAGGCCGGCGGGACCGTCCTCGTCGTAGATCACCACCGCGTCGATGACCAGCTGCAGCAGGGCGGTGCGGCCGTCGCGCGCGGGGAGCCGGCGGCTGGCCGCGACCGCCGCGGTGCGCGCGTCGCCGCTGAGCAGGTCGCACGTGAGCGGCGCGAGGCTCCCGCTCAGCACGACCGAGGCCCCACTCGCGTGGCTCAGCCGCAGGCAGACCATCCGGTCCTCGCCCAGCAGCGCCGCCATCCCGGCGGGCAGCACCAGCATCGGCGCCCCGTCGAGGTCGACGTACGGGACGGCGACGGCCGTGCCAGCCACGTCGACGTGCACGTCGGTCGCCGCGGCGACGATCGTGCGGGCCCGCGCAGCGAGGTCGAGCGAGGAGAGCAGGTCGGCCATGAAGTAAGGCTAGCCTCACCTACGCGGTCTTGGCCAGAGGCCGTCTCACAGCGCCGCCCTTCCGCCCGCCCGACGACGTGCCTATCGTCGACGAGTGACTCGGACCCGCGCCCTCCCCCTCCTGCTCGCCACGGCCGTCGCGCTCGCGCTCGCCCTGGTCGCCGGTGCCCTGACCGGACCGGCCCACGCAGCGCCGCTGCCCAAGGTCCGCGGGTTCAAGGCGGCGCAGGCCGTCGGCGCCACGCCGCTCCCCCAGGGCGTGATCCAGCTGTCGTGGGGTCAGGTCCGGCGGGCGAAGAGCTACCAGGTGCGGTGGGCACGCAACGCGCAGTTCCGCCAGGCGAAGAGCCGGCTGGTCGCCACCCCGCGCACCCGTCTGCGCGGGCTCGCGATCGGCAAGAGGCACTGGATCGCCGTCCGCGCTGTGCGCGGCACGCAGCGCGGGCCGTGGTCGCGCATCATCGCCACCGTGCCGCGGGCCAAGCGCCCCGGACCCTTCCCCGCGGGCAGCGTGCGGAGCACCCCGGTCAACGGGGGTGTGCAGGTGTCGTGGGGCCGGTCGGTCAATGCCACCCGCTACCGGGTGAAGGCCGGGCCGTACGGCGGCGCCAGCAGCGTCAACAGCCGGTGGTTGCCGGCCTCCGCGCGCAGCTTCGTGGCCCGCGGGCGCGAGGTGGACCTGACCACCGCCGCCTTCGGCAACCCGCTGGTGACCAACGTCGAGGCCGGCAACGCGTTCGCCCCGAAGACCTCGCGCCGCGGTCCGCAGTGGCACACCCGGCTCCCCGGCGCCCCCGCGCCGGCAGCCGCCGGTGTCGGCGTCACCGTCGGCACCTACAACATCCTCTGCGACGGGTGCGGTGGCGCCCGCCCGTGGAGCCAGCGCAGCCGCGAGATCGCCCAGCGCATGAAGGACGCCAAGATCGACGTGGCGGTGCTGCAGGAGGTGCAGAACGACACCGGCGCAGGACAACTCTACACGCGCTTCGTCCAGACCGTGGCGCCCGTCCTCGGCGGGAGCTGGGCGCTCAACAGCGACGCCAGCTACGGCGGCGGGGTCGAGGGCAGCCGGATCCTCTACGACGCCGACAAGTTCACCCAGGTCGCCACCGGCACGCTCCGGGTCCGCAACCGTCGCGACCCCGGCCACACCAACGTGCCGTGGAGCCTGCTGCGCACCACGGCCGCGCCCCGCGTGGAGTTCCTCGTCATGTCGTTGCACCTCGGCCACGGCAAGGCTGCGACCGACCTCGACGGGCTGAGGACGCTCGGCGAGGACGTCGCCGGCCTCGACGAGCGGATCGAGACGCTGCGCAAGCGACACGCCACCGGCGGCCGGCTGCCGGCCGTGATCCTCGGCGGCGACCTCTACTCCAACCAGGCCGCCGAGCGGAAGCGTGCGGTCGGGCCGGTGCGGGCGCTGGGCGGCGCCGGATGGTGGGACAGCCGCCAGACCCGGTCGCGGACCACCGCCGGGTTCTCCTCGACCAACAAGTTCCGGGCGCAGAAGCCGCACAAGTCCGGCTTCGGGGACCGGGTCGACTACCTGTTCAGCAAGGGCATCGGCACCAAGACCCGGGCGTACGGCGTGCACCCCGAGCGCACCGCCGGGGCACCCTCGGACCACAACCTGGTCTGGGCGACCTTCGCGCTGCCGACCGGTTGACCGGAGGTCAGACCGGCGCCGGGTCCTGCTCGTCGACCTGACGGTGCACGACCTTGCTCAGGCCATAGCCGACGATGGCCGCCGCCGGGAACATGATCAGCGAGTAGACCGCCGCCGGGACGGCCAGGGTGACCGAGTCCAGGACGCTGACCGCGATCGCGATGGCCAGCGTGCCGTTGTGGACGCCGATCTCCATCGAGCTGGCCAGGGCCTGCTTGGGCTCCACCGCGAGCAGGCGGGGGACGGCGTACCCGATCCCCAGGCTGCACAGGCAGAACAGCAGCGTCACGAGGCCGACGTCAGCGAGGTAGTCGGTGACGTTCTCGCGCTCGGCTGCGATGGTCCCGGCGATCACCGCGGCGAGGACGAAGACCGAGACCAACCGCACCGGCTTGTCCATCGAGTCGGCGAACCCGGGCTTGCGCGAGCGCACCAGCATGCCGATCGCGACGGGGATCAGGACGATGGCGAAGACCTGGGCGGCCTTGTCGAACTGCAGGCCCACCTGGCCGTCGAGGTCGGGCTCGAAGTAGGCGAAGGCGAGGTTGGTGACGATCGGCAGCGTGACGACAGCGATGATCGAGTTCACCGCGGTCAGGGTGATGTTGAGCGCGACGTCACCGCGGAAGAGGTGGCTGAAGAGGTTCGCCGTCGTGCCGCCCGGCGACGCCGCGAGCAGCATCATCCCCACCGCGAGGACGGGCGAGAGGTCGAAGGCCAGCACCAGCCCGAACGCCACGACGGGCAGCAGGACCAGCTGGCAGACCAGGGCGATCAGCACGGCGCGGGGCTGACGCCCGATGCGACGGAAGTCGTCGACCGTGAGGCTCAGACCGAGCCCCAGCATCACGATGCCGAGGGCGACCGGGAGCAGCACGGTGGTGAGAGCGGAGTCCATGACAGGTCGCCTTCGCAGCCGGGGGTGAGGTGCGCCACACCCTAGGGCAGCAGCCGCCGCGGACGAGGGGATACGGCCCAGGTCATACGCTCGGAGACATGGCCACCGATGCGACCACCGGCCCCGCCGGCGACCCGACTCCCGACTCGCTCCGCTCGATCACGCTGACCCGCACCGCGCAGGGCGAGTACCGCGCCGAGAACGGCCGTGGCGCCGTCCTCGACCTCGGCACCGGCGACACCGAGCGGTTCACGCCGGTGGAGCTGCTGCTGGTGGCCATCGCCGGGTGCAGCTCCGTCGACGTCGACTTCCTGACCAGCCGCCGCACGGAGCCGGAGCGCTTCGTCGCGACCATGGAGGGCCACAAGGCCAAGGACGCCGGCGGCAACCACATGACCGGGCTGCGACTGACCTTCGACCTCGCCTTCCCCGAGGGCGAGGCCGGCGACGCGGCGCGCTCGGTGATCGACCGGGCGATCCAGCAGTCCCACGACCGGTTGTGCACGGTGAGCCGCACCGTCGAGCTCGGTACGCCGATCGAGGTGCGGGTCAGCGACTGACCGCGAGCGCCACGACCAGGTCGCGTACGAGCGCGGGATCCTCGAGCCGCTCGCCGTACAGCTCGCGCAGCTGTCCCATGCGGTAGCGCACCGTCTGCGGGTGGACGAACAGCGCCGCGGCGACGTCCTCACGCCGGCCCTGGTGCAGGAGCCAGGCCCGCAGGGTCTCCGCGAGCTTCTCGCGGGCGGCCGGACGCAGGTCGGCCAGCGGTGCCAGCACCCGCGACCGGAGGTCGGCGAGCGCCTCGGGGTCGGCGGTGAGCACCAGCTCGGCGAGGTGGTCGTCGGCATCGATGGGGCTGTCGGCGGGCTCGGGCTCGAGCAGGCTGACCCGCAGCGCCCGCTCGTACGACGCCCGCGCCGCCTCCCACGGACGGACCGGCCCGATCACCGCGCGGTGCGACCCGAGGGCGCGGCGCAGCACCGCACGTCCCGAGCCACCCTGGTCCGGGACGAGCAGGACCGTGAGGTGGTCGCGGTCCTCCAGTCCCGGGGGTGACTCGCCGGCGCGCAGGGTCGCGGGGTCCAGCCGGGCCGCGACGTCACCCACCGCCGCGACCGGGAGCACGACCGCGGTCAGGGTCTGCGGGGGCACCCAGTCCGCCCGCTCGGCCAGCTCCAGCAGCCGCTCGCTGGTCGCGCCGGCGAGAAGGCTCGCGGCCAGCTGCTCGCGACGGCGCTGGCGCATCCGTCCGGTGGTCGTGGACTCCTCGGCGTGTCCGGAGACGCTGACCGCCGAGAGCTGGTCGATGAAGTCGAAGACGAGCTCGGCGAACTTCGCCACCTCGCTGGCGGGCAGTCCGGCCTCGACGGCGATGGCGCTGAGGTCGTGCCAGGCGACGCGCGCCCCGACGCGGTAGGCCGACACCAGCGCGTCCATCGACCGGCCGCTGCGGGCCTCGCCGCGGCCGAGGGAGTGCGCGGCCTCGAAGACGGTCCCGACCCGGGCGCCGAAGCCCACGCCCTCGGCGCTGGAGGCCAGGTCGAGGAAGCCGCCGAGCGTCATCGTGACCGCGACCTCGATGTTGCGCCCCATCCGGCCACGGAAGGGCTCGGAGTACGACGGGACCTCCCGCATCACCGAGTCGATGACGCGCTCGGCCACCTCGGGCAGGCGCTCGCGCATCGCGGAGACCACCGGAGGGGGGAGTCGCAGCGCGCTGCTGCGCACGGGCCGTACGCCGGCGACGGCGGGAAAACCCTCAGGCATGAGGTCATCGTACGCCGGATCTTGTCCTGCGCGAACAAAAGCGGACCGCCAGATTCACGCTCGCCGGGCAAGTGTTCGTACGCCGTAACGGACAAACTGGAGTCATGACGTCCCCCGCTCCCACGCTGCGCGCCGTCGGGCCCGCGCGTGCGGACGCAGCCACTCCCTGGGGCCGGCTGCGCCGCGAGGTCGGTGCCACGCTGAGCAAGGCCGCCGAGGTCCTGGCGACGCCGCTGGTGCCGGCCGACTACCTCGACGTGTTCGCCCCGCTGCGCAAGGGTGCCGACCTGCGCGCCCGGGTGGTCGCCGTCGAGCCCGAGACCGCGGACGCCGCCACCCTGGTGCTGCGGCCCGGTGCGGACTGGGCCGGCCACGTGCCGGGGCAGTACATCCGCCTCGGCGTCGACGTCGATGGCGTACGCCAGTGGCGCGCCTACTCGCTGACCCACGGCCCCCGGGCCGACGGGCTGATCAGCGTCACGGTCAAGGCCGTGGCCGACGGCGTCGTCAGCCCCTACCTCGTGCACCGGCTGCGCCCCGGCGTGCTGGTGCACCTCGAGCAGGCCAGCGGCGAGTTCGTGCTGCCCGCGCCCGGGACGCCGAAGCACCCGACAAAGCTGTTGTGCGTCACCGCCGGCTCCGGCATCACGCCGGTCATCGGGATGCTGCGCAACCTCTACCCGTCCACCGACGCCGGCGTCGTGCGCACCACGCGCGGCACGACGTACGACATCACCGTCGTGCACCTCGCCCCCAGCGCGCCCGACACGATCTTCGCCCGCGACCTGCAGGCCCTCGCCGACGCCGGCGTCATCCGGCTCGTGAGCAGGTACGACGACGTCCACGGCATCTTCGACGTCGCCCAGCTGGCCGAGCTCGTCCCCGACCTGGCCGAGCGCAGCACGCTCGCCTGCGGCCCGGGCGGCCTGCTCGACGCCCTCGCGGCCCACCACGAGAGCGCCGGCCTGCCGCTCAGCACCGAGCAGTTCCGTCCCACCACCGTCGTGGCGGGCGAGGGCGGCACGGTCGCCTTCTCCCGCACCGGCGCCGAGGTCGACGCCGACGGCGCGCAGAGCCTGCTCGACGCCGGCGAGTCGGCCGGTGTCCTCATGCCCAGCGGATGCCGCATGGGCGTCTGCTTCGGCTGCGTCGTCCCCCTGCGCTCCGGCGCCGTCCGCGACCTGCGCAACGGCGCCCTCACCACCGCCGTCCCCGGCGAGACCGGCCCCGAGGGCATTCCCATCCAGACCTGCATCACCGCTGCGGCTGGTGCATGTGAGATCGACGTCTAGGAGTCCCCATGACCGTCATCACCAAGCAGCCCGTCAACCCCACGGCTCACCTCACCCCTGAGGACATCGAGGCGATCGGCTACGAGCTCGACGCCATCCGCCAGGAGGTGCTCGACACCCGCGGCGAGCGGGACGCGGCCTACATCCGCAAGGTCGTCGACGTGCAGCGCAAGCTCGAGCTCGGCAGCCGCGCCGTGCTGCTCGGCAGCTCCTTCGCGCCCGCGTGGATCCTCGGCACGATCGGCCTGTCGGTCGCCAAGATCCTCGAGAACATGGAGATCGGCCACAACGTCATGCACGGCCAGTGGGACTGGATGCGTGACCCGAAGATCCACTCGACCACCTGGGAGTGGGACAACGCCTCGACCGCCGAGGGCTGGAAGCACAGCCACAACGAGGTGCACCACACCTACACCAACATCGTCGGCAAGGACAACGACCTCGGCTACGGCATCATGCGCGTCGACGAGGACCAGCGCTGGTACCCGATGTACCTCGGCCAGCCGCTGTGGAACTTCGTCAACGCCTGCTTCTTCGAGTACGGCATCGCGGCCTACGACCTCGAGCTGGGCCGCAACCTGCGCCTGCCCAAGGAGAAGCGCTCGCCCGACTTCACGCGACGCGCGAAGAACACCCTGGCCAAGATCCGCCGCCAGGCCACGAAGGACTACGTCGCCCACCCGCTGCTGTCGCTGCCGACCGGTTCGTTCCTGCCGACCCTGGCCGCCAACCTCACCGCCAACCTCGTGCGCAACCTGTGGACGCACTCGGTGATCATGTGCGGCCACTTCCCCGAGGGCGTGGAGACGTTCGAGAAGGCAGCGATCCCGGAGAAGGAGACCCGGGGCGAGTGGTACCTGCGCCAGATGCTCGGCTCGGCCAACATCTCCGGCTCGAAGCTGACCCACATCATGACCGGCAACCTCTCCCACCAGATCGAGCACCACCTCTTCCCGGACCTGCCCAGCAACCGGTACGCCGAGGTGGCGCCGAAGGTGAAGGCACTGTTCGAGAAGTACGACCTCAACTACCACGAGGCCCCGCTGCCGCAGCAGGTCTACTCCGCCTGGCACAAGGTCGTGCGGCTGTCGCTGCCCAACGGCTGGCTGGCCACGACCAACCGCAAGAACCTCCCCGCGCAGCTCAAGCTGCTCTACGCGATGAGCACGAAGGGCGCCCGCGTACGCCGTGCGGCCCAGGCGCGCCTGGAGCAGCAGGCGCGCCGACAGGCCGCTGAGCAGGCCTCCCCGCAAGCGGCCTGAACACCCCGGACGCGATTGTTAGGGTCCCCCCGAGAGCACTACTCGGGGGGATCTTGCATGGGGCACACACGCGTCACCGGTCGCCTGGCTGCCGGCGTCCTCAGCATCCTGCTGCTGGCCGTGGCCGGGTGCAGCAGCGACCCGGACCCGACCCCGGGCGACGCCGCGGACCCGGGGAGCCCGTCGGCGTCCGCGGACCCGTCGCTGGCCGGCAACCCCGAGGACCGCTTCGCGGCCCTGCTCGAGGAGCACCGCGAGGTCGACCACGACCCCGGCGAGGAGCCCAGCGGTGACGAGGCGTACGCCGCCGCGATGGCCGAGCACGCCGCCGACCTCTCCGACTGCGGCCTGACGCCCAACACCACCGCCGAGGACTGCGAGCGGCCCGACTCCCTGGGCGAGGACCTGGAGGAGACCATCAACATCCAGCTCCTCCTGGACGCCTCGGGCTCCATGGCCGACCCGGCGCGCGGCGGCACCAAGATGCAGGTGGCCCAGCGGGTGCTACGCGACTTCGTGGCGACCCTGCCGGAGAACGCCAACGTCTCGCTGCGGGTCTTCGGCCACGTCGGCACCGGCAGCGGCGCCGACAAGGCGCGCTCGTGCGCCGCTACCGAGCGCCGGGTGCCGTTCGTGCCGGCGACGTCGCCGCGGTTGCGGCGCGGGATCGGCTCGGTGCGTCCGGCCGGGTGGACGCCGTTGGCGACCGCCATGGACGAGGCGCGCAAGGACCTCGACCGCGTCGGGTCCGAGGCCTCGAGCAACTTCGTCTACGTGCTCTCCGACGGCATCGAGACCTGCGAGGGCGACCCGGTGTCCGCCGCGCGCCGGCTCTCCACCGCCGGGGTCGGGGTCGACGTCAACATCGTCGGCTTCGACGTCGACCGCGACGCGGCCCGCCAGCTCGAGCGGGCAGCGAAGGCGGCGGGCGGCTCCTACACCGACGCCCAGCAGGCCGACGACCTCGAGGACGCGTTCAGCTCCTACGACTGGGCGGCGTGGACGCGCTACTACAACTGTCGCTCCGGCACCGCCATCCGCAACTACAACACCGAGGCCGGCACGGCGATCCGCAACTCCAACTGCATCACCGGCGCCGTGATCCGCGAGGCCAACACGATCACCGGCGAGGCGATCCGTCGCTCCAACGAGATCTCGGGCGGAGCGATCCGGGAGTACAACGCGATCAGCGCCGCGCTGCGGTCCGGTGACGACGATCCGGAGCTGCACGCCCAGGTGCAGGAGCTGGCGCGCGAACGCCGCGATGCCCTCCTGGCCACCGCACGCGAGATCCGCGACCACGTCGTCGACGAGGCGCGGGAGCGGCGCGACACCTTGGTGCAGGCGGCTCGCCAGGCCCGCGACGGGCTGGTGGCGCAGGCGCTCGAGGAACGCGACGCCGTGCTGGCCGAGGCGCAGGCCGCGCGCGACGCCGCACGACCCTGACCGCTTGAGGCGAATTCGCCCGTTTCGCCTCACCGCGGCGCCGCCGCGGCCGATAGTGGGGCGTGCGCTCCTTGATCCGCCCGCTCCAGGTCCTCGTCCTGTGGATGGTGACCGTCCTCCTCGTGCTGCCGGCGACGGAGGGGACGGTGGTCAGGACCGCCCCCGCCACCGGTACGGCGGACTCGGCGGACGTGGCGACGATGAGTGCGCGGACTGCTGCCTCGGGTCCGACGCAGCTGGGCCCGAAGCGCCGCTGGGTGACCAGCGACGGCACCGCCCGGTTCCGGCACCGTGGCGCCGTGGTGCGGCCGGCGGGTCTCACCGCGCTGCCGCCGCGGGTGCGGATGCGGTCGTGGATCGTCGTCGACAGTGCGACCGGTGAGGTGCTCGGCCACAAGCTGGCCAACCAGCGGCTGCCGGTCGCCTCGCTGACCAAGCTGCTCACGGCGATCACCGCGCTCGACCGGGTGCCGGCGCGTCCCGTCACCAAGGTCCCGCGGTGGGCGGCTCGCCAGACGTGCTCGTGCGCCGGCATCAAGCCCGGTCGTCGCTACGACCGCCGCTCGCTGCTGACCGGCGCACTCCTCACCTCGGGCAACGACGCCGCCGAGGCACTCGCCGCAGCGGATCCGGCCGGGCGCTGGGCGTTCTACGACGCGATGAACGCAGCCGCGTTCGCGCTGGGTGCGACCCGGACCCACGTCGCCAACGCCTCCGGTCTCACCGTGCCCGGCGCGCACTCGACGGCGGCCGACATGGCGCGCGTGCTCGACGCGGCGATGGCCCGCCCGGCCCTGGCCCGACTGCTCGGCACGCGCGGGTCGGGGGTCGTGCGCAACGGGGCCGGCAAGGCCCACCGGGTGCAGCAGAAGACGCACTACGTGCAGACCTACGCCGGCGCCGCCGGGAAGTCGGGGTACACCTCAGCGTCCCTGAACACCCTCGCGGTGCGCACCACCATCGCCGTACCCGATGGGGCGGGTGGTGTGGTGGAGCGGACGGTCGACGTCGTGACCCTGGGTGCGCCCGGTGGCTACTCGACCACCGGGACGCGGGCGCTGGCGACCTGGGCGGCCACCTGGCGCGACCAGCTGCTGCCCGTGGGCCGGCTGCCGCGCGCCGCCGTCTCGCCGTAGCGCACCCGGTCGGGAGCGGGGGGTCGGACTGACTACAGTCCGACTCGTTTGTCCGCCTGCGAAGGAGCCAGCCGTGCACCTGTCCGACACGTCCGCCATCGTCACCGGTGGGGCCTCCGGCCTCGGCGCCGCCACGGCTGCCCGGCTGGCCGCCGACGGGGCGCGGGTCTTCGCCTTCGACCTGGCCGGCGCGATCGACCAGGCGGCTGCGGTCGACGGTGTCACCTACCTGCCCGTCGACGTGACCGACCCCGCGCAGGTGCGCGACGCGGTCAAGGTCGCCGCGGAGGGTGGCCCGCTGCGCAGCGTCGTCAACTGCGCCGGCATCGGACCGGCCAGCCGGATCCTCAGCAAGAAGGGCGTCCACGACCTCGAGCTCTACGCCAAGACGATCCAGGTCAACCTGATCGGCTCGTTCAACGTGCTGGCGCTCGCGGCCGAGCAGATCGCCGAGACCGAGCCGCTGGAGCACAATGTCCGCGGCGCGGTCGTCAACACCGCCTCGGTCGCGGCCTTCGAGGGCCAGGTCGGCCAGGCGGCGTACTCCTCCTCCAAGGGCGGCATCGTCGGCCTGAACCTCCCGGCCGCCCGCGACCTCGGCCAGTACGGCATCCGGGTCAACACGATCGCCCCCGGCATCGTCGAGACCCCGATGCTCGCCTCGGTCTCGGAGGACTTCCGCGCGGGCCTCGCCGCCGGCGTGCCGTTCCCCCAGCGCCTCGGGCGCCCGGAGGAGTACGCCGACCTCGCGCACTTCCTGCTCACCCACGACTACATCAACGGTGAGGTCATCCGGATGGACGGTGCGCTGCGGATGGCGCCGCGCTGACCTCACCCCGCCCGTACGATCGCGGGGTGAGCAGACCCCGGAGCGCGGCTGTGGTCGGTGCGCTGCTGAGCGCGGCGCTGCTGCTGCCGACGTCGGGATCCACGGCCCGAGCCGCGGCGGCGACCTCCGAACGTCCCACCGCCACCACGGCGACCACCGCCGTCGTCAGCACGGCACAGCGGGTCGACGTGCGCCGCACCCGACCGCTGTACGCCGACCCCACCAGCGCCGCGGCGCGGGCGGCCAAGCGCGACAAGCGGTTCCGCCCGCTCGCCACGGCGCCGCAGGCGAAGTGGCTGCTCGACTCCCACGGCACAGGCGTCGGGAAGGTCGCACGCGACTACGTCGCCGCCGCCACGCAAGCCGGGCGTACGCCGATCGTGGCGCTCTACGCGATCCCGGCCCGCGACTGCGGCTCGCACTCCAGCGGCGGCCTCACCCCGCGCCAGTACCGCGCCTGGGTCCGGCGCGTCGCCACGCCCCTGCGCGGCGCCCGCGCGATCGCGATCGTCGAGCCGGATGCGGTGGCCATGCTCGACGCCTGCGCCGGCCAGGGACCCCGCCCGGCGCTGCTCCGGTACGCCGTCGACCGCCTGCGCTCCGCGGGCGCGTGGGTCTATCTGGACGGTGGCCACAGCAGCTGGATCTCGCCGGCCACGATGGCCGAGCGCCTCAAGCGCTCCGGCATCGCGAACGCCCGCGGGTTCATCACCAACGTCGCCAACTTCCAGCGCACCGCCGACGAGGACGCCTACGCCCGTGCGGTGCGCGCGGAGCTGGCCGCGCTCGGCGTCCGCAAGGTCCGCTACGCGATCGAGACCGCGCGCAACGGTGCCGGCCCCTCCGTCGAGGGCGTGTGCAACCCCCGCTCGGCCCGCGTCGGGCAGCGGCCGCGGATCCGGCTCACCGGTGCGCGCGACGGCTACCTGTGGGTCAAGCGCCCCGGGGAGTCCGACGGCGAGTGCGGTCGGGGCGACCCGCCGGCCGGCCAGTGGTGGCCCCGCGCAGCCCTGCGGCTACTCGGACGGTGACCGGCCTCGCCGTACGCAGTCCTCAGTCGCCGAGCGCCCGCGCTGCTCAGTCGCCGAGCGCCCGCTCGATGTCGGCGGCGATCTTCGCCGGCGCGGTCGTGGGGCTGTAGCGCTTGAGCACGCGCCCGTCGCGCCCGACGAGGAACTTGGTGAAGTTCCACTTGATCGCATCGCCCAGCAGCCCGCCCTGCTCGGAGCGCAGCCACGCGAACAGCGGGTGCGCCTCGGAGCCGTTGACGTCGACCTTCGCGAACATCGGGAAGCTGACGCCGTAGTTACGCTGGCAGAACTCCCCGATCTCGTCGCTGTCGCCCGGCTCCTGGTGGGCGAACTGGTTGCACGGGAAGCCGAGCACCGAGAAGCCGCGGTCCCGGTAGGTCTGCCACAGCTCCTCCAACCCCGTGAACTGCGGCGTGAGACCACACTTCGAGGCGGTGTTGACGACCAGCACGACCTGGCCGCGATAGGCCGCCAGGTCCTGAGGGGTGCCGTCGAGGGAGATCGCGCTGAAGTCGCCGAGGGTCGTCATGGGCCGATTCTCCTGGGTGTGCTGAGGGGGCGCGGCGGTTATGCTGCGTTCGTCGAGCGTCGCACGGGGGCGGCGCCACTGACACGCACGGGGGACCCATGGGCGGCAATCTGGTGGTGAACGGCGTCGAGCTCGAGGAGAGCTACGGCAAGCTCACCTGGCTGAAGTCGGAGTTCGACTCGATCGAGTCGCGCAACTCCGACACACGCGGGATCTGGGGCAACGACAAGCTCCGCGACGCGATGCACGAGTTCGCGACGAACATGAAGCATCACCGCAAGGAGCTCTCGCAGAAGATCGAGGACACCCGCAAGAAGATCGAGACCTCCCAGGAGGCCTTCGAGGAGGCCGACACCAAGCTGCGGTCGGAGCTGGAGAAGAACACCTCCGACAACCCCGACCACGGGAGCGATTCCTGATGGGGCGCCCCGGGGACTGGAGCGTCCTGGGCTACGGCAGCGACCCGATCGACGCTGACGTCGACGAGTTCGTCGCGGAGGCCACGCACTACGAGCTGATGGCCGACGCCATCACCTCGCAGATCGCGACATTGCGCCACCTGTCCAACAGTGGTGAGGGGGAGTACGCCGACGCGTTGCGCTCGTCGTGCGACGACCTCGCCGACAACCTCGAGAAGGCCGAGGGCCGGTTCCGCACGGTCGCCGACGAGCTCAACGACCTCGTGCCCAAGCTCGAGGAGGCCCTCGACGAGACCTGGCAGGCGCGCATCCAGGCCCAGAACGCCCAGGACGACATGGACACGGCCGTCAACCAGGGCCACCGGCCCGGCATCCCGGCCTCGACGCGCGCCGACGAGGAGCTGCCCTCGGGCAAGGACCCCGCAGCTCTCGAGAACGACTACGACAACGCCGTCACCGCCCGGACGCAGGCCCGCACCCGCGCCCAGAACGCCGTGACGGCCTGGGACACCGCGGCCGAGGCGGCGGCCTCGCGGATCCGCAAGGCCGCCGACGACGACCTGAAGGACGGCCGGTTCGAGGGGTTCAAGGCGTGGGTCAAGGCCAACGCCGACCTGTTGCGTGAGATCTCGAAGTGGCTCGGGCGGATCGTCCTCGTGCTCACCATCATCGTCCTGATCGTCGGCAGCGGCGGCGCCGCGTTCATCCTTCTGGTTGCCGCGAGCGTGGCGCTGCTGGCCGTCGACACGGTGCTCGCCATCGCGGGCGAGGGTTCGTGGACCGACGTGGCGTTCAGCGCACTCGGCGTCCTGACCCTCGGGACCGGCGGTCTCTTGGCGCGCATGGCTCGCTCGGGACGGGCGGTCACCGCTGCACGCGCCGGACGCGCCCAGGGGTTCCGCTCCGGGATGCAGACGCTGCGCAACGCCTTCAACAATCCGGGACTGCGCGGCGGCTTCACCAACCTGCGCAATGTGTTCCGGCCCTCGACCTACCTCAACGCCTTGGACGACGCGGGTCGGGTGTCCCAGGCGATCCGGAGTGCGCCGATCAATCCGGGGTCGATGTGGCGCGGGCGCAACCTCATCTCGGGGCGCGACGCGCTCACGCTCTCCGACGACCTGGCCGACCTCGCCCAGTTCGCCCGACCGGGCCTCCAACATCGGTTGGGTGTCTGGTCGTCGTTGCGGCACACCGAGATCGCGACCGGTGCGACCTACTTCGACGGCGCGCTCGACGAGTTGCAGAACCTCGGCATCGACCCGTTCGGGATCGATCGGCGTACGACGCGGGAGGTCAGCTCCTTGTGACCGCGACCGTTCCGCGCCTCGACCTCGACCTCGACGGACTGCCCTGGCTGATCGGGCCGACCGAGCACAGACCTGCCGAGCAGTGGGTCGCCGAGGCACACCCCGTCCTGCTCCGGCTGCTCCAACTGGAGGACGGCGAGGAGGCCGCCAGGCTGAGCACCTACGTGCGACGGGTGTTGGAGCGCGTCTCGGACACCTCCGGAGCCGCCCTCCCCTACCGCCTGCTGCGGTGGGAGGACGTCGCAGCACGCCCGCTGGTGGCGTCGTTCGGTCTCAGCGAGCCGGGTGACGAGGACGCGTACGCCGACTTCCTGGGCGCCTACGAGATGCGGCCCGTCGAGCCGGCGGTCGTCGAGGAGCTCGGCACGGCCGGGGGCGGCCCCCGCATCCGCCGCGCCCTCTCCTACAGCCAGCCCGACGAGCACCTGTTCGTGGAGCTGCGCTACCTCATCGAACCTGCGGACACCGACGTCGTCGTGCTGCTCACCGCAGGCTCCCGTGATCCCGCCGACCTGGTAGCGGTGCAGGACGAGCTCGATGAGCTCGCCACCCGGATGCGGGTGCGGTCATGACGACGTACTCCCTCGTCCTGCCCTTCCCGTGGAAGCGTCTGCCCGTCGAGGACCCGGCCGAGGCGCATGCAGCCGCGCGGGCGTTCGCCCGCCACGCGACACGCCTCGCCCCGCCGGACGTCGCGCCGGACGAGCGCACCCGTGTCGTCGTCGAGCTGGAAGGCAGGCTCCGCGGCTGGCTCGACCAGCTCCGCGACAGCGGCACCGTCGACCTCTACCTCCCCGCAGCACCGCTCGGCGGAGTCTCCCTCAACGCGAGCTTCGTCGTGGCGTCGGTGATCCCCAACGCGACCGCGGATGCGAGCTGGGTCGGTCCCGTCCACCAGGCACTGCGCGCGGAGGGTGCGACCGAGGTGCTCATCGACGGGCACGCCTGGACCCGCACCGACGAGACCATCCGCAGCGACGGGGAGGTCCTCATCGAAGCCGGCCTTCCGGCGCGGAGGATCAGCTACACCACGGCGGTGCCCGGCGACGAGCGGCGCTGGGCGATGGTGACCGCGACGGTGATCGGCGACGGCGACCCCACGAGTGACCAGACCGGTCTGGTCGTGGAGCTCTTCGACGCGATCATGTCCACCTGGAGGTGGGACGCTGTGCCCGTGGAGACGCACGACCGCGACGACGCTGGCGACGCGCACCCCGTCGAGACCTCGAGCTGATGCGCGCACACCCCGCCGAGGACGACGCGCTGGTCGCAGGGCCCGACACGTTGCGGGTCGACCTGCATCCGGCCGGGCAGCCGTGGTTCGTCGGTCCGACCCCGGAACTCGACGAGGAAGCCTGGTTCAAGCGGGCCCGCAAGCTCGTCAGCAGCCGCGTCACGAACACAGCGGCCCTGCCCTTCGCTCTCGAGCAGCCCTACATCGCAGCCGTGGTGGAGCGGGTCGGCACCGTCCTCCCGGGCGAGCCCCGCCACCGGTTGCTGCGGTGGCTGGACCTCGCCGAGAACCCGGTCATCATGGAGGTCACGGCGTGGGCGCGCGGGGCCGAGGCCGACCTGCGCACCCGCCTCCTCGGCCGGCAGCGGCCGGCCGAGGAGGACCGCAGCGACCGTGGCGGCACTGTCGTGCTGCGGCTTCACCGGGTGCCGCCCGTCCAGGATCCGCGCATGCGCGAGGAGTGGGTCGAGCTGCGCTTCCTCGTCGACCACGGGCATCCCGACGGCGTCATCGTCGCGTCGGTCGCGGTTCCGCGTGCGCGTCTGGACGCCCTCCTGCCCGAGATCGAGGCGATCCTCCTCGCTGCCCGGGTCCGGCGTACGACCGATCCGCTCGAGGCACAGGTACGGCGCGCGCAGCGACTGCGCCCGGTCGGCCACGCCCGGGTGACGGGTTGGTTCGTCGCCATCGTGGCGATACTGGCGCTCTGTGTCCCCTACGGGCTCGCTCTGTCCGGGCCGCTCGAGGCGGACTGGACCGAGACCTTGGAGGTCCGTCCGATCGCGCAGGCCCGTGCGATTGCCGGCTGGTTGCTGACCCTCGCGCTGGTGGCTCACCTCGTGAGTCTGGTCCGCGACCGTCACCTGGTCGCCGAGCCAGGCGATCGCGACTTCGCCACCTACATCGTCGCCGGCGTGGCGCCCGGCCTCATCGCCGGCGCGATAGGGCATGTCGGGGCGCTGGCAGCCTCGCTCGTCCTCACCGGAGCCGTGCTCGCGCTCCGGCTGCGTGCCTGGCGCACGGCACGGCCCGACGTCCTCGTCCGCACCGCTTGGGTGGGGACGTTCGCGCTCGGTGCCCTGCACCGTTGGGCGCTGCTCGAGATGCCGATGACCCGGGCCGGATGGACCCTCGGCCTCGACGCGCCGGAGGCGGAACGCGAACGGTGGGCGGCCGAGCACACCCTGCCCGTGCTGGAGGTCGCCTCCCTGGTGCTGCTGAACGCCGTGACCCTGGTGGCCGTCTTCCTGGCGTGGCGCTTCCTTCCCCTCGTCCGCACGCGCTTCGTGCCCATCGCAGTCCTCCTCGTCGTGCCCTGGCTGCTGTGGTTCCAGGCGTGGGCGGCGGTCCTCGTCGTTCCGCTCGCCCTCATCGCGCTCGTCCGCCGGCGCGAGCCCGCGGAGTCGTCGGGCAACCCGTTCCTCGACGTCCACCGCTGAGGCGCGGCGCCGGCGTCGTAGGCGATTCACCCGCACGCGCGGCGGGTAGAACACCAGGGCTCGAAAGGAGCCCTGTCGTGATCGAGTCCGCTCCGATCCTCACCCTGGTCCCGCCGCTGCTCGCGATCGTCCTGGTGATCGCCACGCGCAAGGTCCTGCTCAGCCTCGGCCTCGGCGTCGTGTCCGCGGCCTTCCTGACCGCCGACCTCGATCCGCTCGAGACCGCACGCCTCGTGCTCACCTCGTTCACCGACATCTTCTGGGTCGACGGCGCGGTCAACACCGACTACGTGTTCATCCTCGTCTTCACGATCCTGCTCGGCGTGATCGCGGCGTTCATCATGATGTCGGGTGGGACGCGCGCCTTCGGCGACTGGGCCGCGCAGCGGATCCGCACCCGCCGTGGGTCCCTTCTCCTTCCCACCGTCCTGGGCGTCGTCATCTTCATCGACGACTACTTCAACGCCCTCGCCGTCGGTCAGGTCAGCCGCCCGCTGACCGACAAGCACCGCGTCTCCCGCGCGAAGCTGACCTACGTGGTCGACTCCACGTCCGCGCCGGTCGCGGTGCTGATGCCGTTCTCGAGCTGGGGTGCCTACATCCTCGGCGTCATCGGACCGATCGTCGCCGCGTCCGCGCTGAGCATGAGCGCCGTGCAGGCGATGTTCAGCACCGCGGCGCTCAACTACTACGCATGGGCAGCCCTGCTCAGCGTCGTCCTGACCGTGGTCCTCACGATCGACTTCGGCCCGATGCGCGCGGAGGAGCGCCGCGCGCTCGTCGAGGGTGACGTCCACGGCGACGACGCCGACATCCCGGGCCAGCTCTCCGAGGACCTGCCGATCCACCGGCACGGTGCCGCCAACGCGCTGGTCGTCCCGTTCGTCCTGCTGGTCATCGGCGTGCTGGGCGGGATCACCTGGACCGGGTACGCCGCCTCAGGGTCCTGGTCGGTGATCGACATCCTGGCCGAGGCCGATGTCGGGATCGCCCTGGTCGCGGGTGGTCTCCTGGGACTGGCGGGCGCGCTCTACTACTACGTCCGCGACACCGCGGAGAACCCCAAGTTCGGCCGCGGCACGTTCGGCCGGGGCTGGGTCGAGGGCGCGAGGTCCATGTGGCCGGCGATCAGCATCCTGCTGCTGGCGTGGATGCTGGGCGGACTGGTCGAGCAGCTCGGCACCGGCGACTATCTCGGCGGCCTGGTCGAGGACGCTCCGTTCGACACGGCGTGGCTGGTGCCGGTGATGTTCCTCGTGGCAGCCGGCATGGCGTTCGCGACCGGCACGTCATGGGGCTCGTTCGGACTGCTGCTCCCGATCGCCGGCGGCATCATGAACTCCGTTGACGCGCCCGAGCTGCTGCTGCCGGCGTTCGGTGCGGTGCTCGCCGGGGCCGTCGCGGGCGACCACGCCTCCCCCATCTCGGACACCTCGATCCTCTCGGCCACCGGTGCCGGGTGTGATGTCGTCATCCACGTCGTCACCCAGCTGCCGTACGCCGTCCTCGCCGCGCTCGCCGCGGGTGTCGGCTACGTCGCCTTCGCCCTCACCTCGAGCGGCACCCTCGGGCTGGTGCTGACGCTGGCGGTCACCGCGGGGCTCGCGCTCGGTGTCCGCGCCGTACGCCCTCCCGTCACCTCCGAGGACGATGCCGTGGCCGACGCCGGCGAACACGCCGACGACCCCGCTGCGAGCCCCGCCCCCTGACCAGACCCGGACCCCAGGAGAGCCATGCCCGACACCCCGCTGCCCGACGATGCCCGCGCCTTCCTGGAGAAGCCCAACCCGTGCACGGTGACCACGCTGCGCTCCGACGGCACACCGGTGTCGGTCGCGACGTGGTACCTGCTCGAGGGTGACCGCATCCTGCTCAACATGGACGAGGGCAGGGTGCGTCTCAAGCACCTCGAGCGCGACCCGCGCGTGAGCCTGACGATCCTCGACAACGACAACTGGTACACCCATCTCAGCGTCATCGGCCGCGTCGTCGAGATGCGGCCCGACCCGGACCTGGCCGACATCGACCGGCTCTCGCACCACTACCGCGACCAGCCCTACCCGGTGCGCGACCGGGGCCGGGTCAGCGCGTGGGTCGAGGTCGACCGGTGGCACGGCTGGGGTGCCATGAAGGACTGAGGTCCAGCACCGGCCAGTCGCCCAGGTCGCGCAGCAGCTGCCGGTCGTGGGTGGCGACGACCACCGCGGCCGCCGTACGCCGCAACCCGTCCGTCAGGTCGTCCACGAGGGCCGCGGCCAGGTGGTTGGTCGGTTCGTCGAGCACCACGAGGTGGGGGCGGGTGGCCAGCATGGCCGTGAGCGCCCGGCGGCGCCGCTCGCCCGCCGAGCCCCCGTCGCGTGCGGCCGTCTCCTGCGGCAACCAGCCGATGCGCACGCCCTCGCCCCTCCGGTGGGTTCCGGCGCTCGGCTCCAGCGCGCCGACCAGCAGCTGCAGCAGGGTCGACTTCCCGGCACCGTTCGGTCCGCGCACGACGAGTCGCGCACCGCCCGTCACGATCAGGTCGACCGGGCGGGCGAGCCGGTCGGCATACGTCGCGGAGGTTAGGCGCACGAGCAGCCCCTCGCGCGCCGGGAGCACGGGCACGGTCAGACGAGGGGGTGGCGGTGGGGCGGTGACGGCGTGCTGCTCCAGGGCCTCCTGGCGTCGTTGCACCGAGCGCACCGCCCCCGGAGCCCGGGTCGCGCGCTGGTGCCGCGGGGTGCCCTTGTCCGGCCGCCATCCGGTGACCAGCCGGCCCCGCGCTGCGTCGAGGTCCGCGCTCAGCCGTTGGTGTTCGGTGACCTGGCGCCGGTGCTCGTCCTCCCACTGCTGCAGCGCAGCCTCCTTGCCGGTGCGGTAGCCGGCGTACCCGCCGCCATAGATCCGGGGGCGGCCGTCGACGCTCGGGTCGAGGTCGACGAACCGCTCCGCGATATCCGCCAGCAGCGCCCGGTCGTGGCTGACCAGCACCAGACCGGCCCGGGTCGTGCGCAGCTCGCGGGTGAGGAACGCCAACCCGTGCGCATCGAGATGGTTGGTGGGCTCGTCGAGCAGGAGGAAGTCGTGGCCCGCGCCGAGCAGGGCGGCCAGGCGCACGCGGTGGCGCTGCCCGACCGACAGCGTGTCGAGCTCGCGGGCCCGGTCGGTGACGGTGCCCAGCGCGTCGAGGGCGACGTCGACCCGACGGTCGGCGTCCCACGCGTCGAGGCGGGTCGCGCGGGTGAGGGCGTCGTCGTACGCCGCCGCGGCGCCGGGCTCCTCGGCCGCGAGTGCTGCGGTCGCCGTGTCGAGGTAGGCCAGCGCGCGGCGGACAGCCACCAGCTCGAGGTCGACCAGGTCGCCGACGGTGCGGTGGGTGCTGGTATCGATCTCCTGGGCGGCGACGCCGAGCGTGCCGGTGCGGCGTACCTCCCCGGCGTCTGGGAGGCGGGTCCCGGCGAGGACCTCGAGCAGGGTGGACTTGCCGCGGCCGTTGGCGCCGACCACGGCGAGGCGATCGGCGGGGTTGACGGTGAGGTCGAGCTCGCGCAGCACCTGGCGTGCACCGCGGTGGACGTGGATGCCCGTGGCGACGAGCTGGGCCGGGCGGGGGGTCGGGTCGGACATGGGGTCTCCTCGGCGCACGCGGACGCGCGAGGCCGATCCAGCGTGTGCCCGATCGCAGGGACGGGTGCACAGTGCCCACGCAGGGCGACGCCCGCCCGAGCACGCGGCCGCGACCCAAGGGGCCAGCAGCTCACGCGACGCTCGAGGGCGGGCGCGCCGGATCAGAGGAAGAAGTAGTGCACGAGACCACGGTAGGCCGGTCCACCAGGGACGACAACCGGTTAATCGTCGGCGAGCAGCGCGCGCACGCGCGGGACGACCTCGGTGCCGTAGAGCTCGATGCCCCGCATCAGGTCGGCGTGCGGCTGCGGTCCGTTGGCGTACTTGAGGTCGAAGCGCGAGAGCCCCAGGGCGCGCACGGTCGCCGCGATCTTCGCCGCGACGGTGTCGGGCGAGCCGACGAAGAGCGCGCCGTGGTCGGCCTCGGCCTCGAACTGGTCGCGGGTCACCGGGCCCCACCCGCGCTCGCCGCCGATGCGGTCCCGGTTGGCCTTGAAGTGGGGATAGAGCAGCTCGCGCGCCTCGGCATCGGTGGCCGCGACGTAGCCCGGGGCGTGGACGCCGACGGGCAGCTCCGGCGTACCGAACTCGGCGAGCGCACGCCGGTAGAGGTCCGCGAACGGGACGAACCGCTCGGGGGAGCCGCCGATGATCGCCAGCTGCAGCGGGAGGCCGTAGCGCGCGGCGCGCACCACCGACTCCGGCGAGCCGCCGACGCCGACCCAGATCGGGATGGGTCCGTGCTCGGGGCGCGGGTGGGTCTGCGCGTGCTGCAGGGGCGGGCGGATGGTGCCCTGCCACGAGACCGGTCCGTCGGCCTGGAGCGCGACGAGCAGGTCGAGCTTCTCGGCGAAGAGCACCTCGTAGTCGGCGAGGTCGAGGCCATAGAGCGGGAACGACTCGGTGAAGGACCCGCGACCGACGGTGACCTCGGCGCGGCCGGGCGCGAGCGCGTCGAGGGTGGCGAACCGCTCCTGGACCCGCACGGGGTCATCGGAGCTGAGCACGGTGACGCCGGTGCCGAGCCGGATGCGCTCGGTCTGGGCGGCGATGGCCGCGAGCAGGACGTCGGGCTGGGACACGGCGTAGTCGTCGCGGTGGTGCTCGCCGATGTTGAAGACGTCGACGCCGACGCGGTCGGCCAGCACCCCCTGCGCGACGACGTCGCGGATGACCTGGGCGGGGTGGACCGGGCGACCGTCGCCGTCGACGGTGACGTCGCCGAAGGTGTCCAGCCCGAGCTCGACCTCGCTGGGACGCTCGACCGGGCGGGGTCCGGACGGGGTGGCGGTGCTCATGGCCCTCCTCAGATAGTTGAAGCCAAAACTACCTGGTGGACTCCAACCGTGCGAGGGCGGCGGCCTCGGTGGCCGGGTCGGGGACGGCGCCGGCCATGGTGAGCACCTGCCGCAACGGCATGGAGGCGACCATCGCGAGCAGGGACTCGTCGAGCTCGGGCATCGCGACGTCGTCACCGATCGCTGAGGAGAACAGACCGAGCATCACGTCCATCGCACCCGGGCGCTCGAGCCACTCGCCCATCGGTGAGTCGAGCGTCAGCGGGCCCAGGACGCGGGGCACGTCGAGCTCGAGCTCGACGCTCATCGGCAGGGCACGCGACGAGGACCCGACCTCGACCCGGAACGCGCCGGGCTCGACCGCCCACTGTCCGGCCGTGGCGTCCCAGAAGGCGAAGGCACGCTCGTCGAGTGCGATCTCGACCCGCTCCGACTCCCCGGGCGCGAGCCGGACCTTGGCGAAGCCGACCAGCTCGCGCACCGGACGGTCGACCGAGGCGGCCAGGTCGGACAGGTAGACCTGGACGACCTCGGACCCCTCGCGCTCGCCGGTGTTGGTCACCGTCACCGAGACGGTCGCGGCCGCCACGGTCGGGTCGGGCACGGCGACCGTGAGGTCGGCGTACGCCCAGGTCGTGTAGCCCAGGCCGTGACCGAAGGGGTGCGCGACCGCGCGTTCGACCCGGTCGTACCACCGGTAGCCGACATAGACGCGCTCGCCGTAGTGCACGTGCGTGGCCGTGCCCGGGAAGTTGACGTACGCCGGGGTGTCGGTCAGCGCGAGTGGGACGGTCTCCGCCAGCCGCCCACCGGGCTCACGGACTCCGAACAGCACGTCGGCGATCGCCCCACCCACTGCCTGCCCGCCGAGCCACGTCTCGAGCACGGCGTTGGCGTGCTGCTCGACCGGTGCGGTGAGCACCGCACCCCCATTGCCGAGGACGACGACCACGCGCGGGTTGACCGCAGCCACCGCCGCGAGCAGCGCGAGCTGGTCGGCCGGCAGGTCGAGGTGTGTGCGATCGAAGCCCTCGGACTCCTCGGCCGCGGGCAGGCCGAGGAAGAGGACGACCGTGTCGGACGCCTCGGCGAGCGCGACGGCGGCGCCGACGTCCGAGCCGTCGTCGTGGCACACCTGCGTCCCGCCCCCGCGGGCGGCGAGAAGCGTTTCGATCTCGACGACGGGGTCGTCGACACGTGGCGGGTTGATGTGGGAGCTACCGGCGCCCTGGTAGCGCGGCGTGCGGGCGAACGGGCCGATGAGCGCGAGTCTCTGGGCGGCACTCGGGTCGAGCGGGAGGATCCCGTCGTTGGTCAGAAGCACCGCGGAGTCGGCAGCGGCGCGGCGGGCGAGCGCGTGGTGGGCGTCGAAATCAACCGTCACCTCACCAGCGGCGGCGCGGGCCGCGGCCGCCCGCTGCACCAGCGCCACGACCGCGGCCGCGGCGCGGTCCAGCTCGGTCTCGGCGAGCGTGCCGTCGGCCAGTGCCGCGAGCAGCCGCTCGGCGCTGGCGCCGGCGGTGCCGGGCATCTCGAGGTCAAGGCCCGCGGCGGCGGAAGCCGCCGGGTCCGTGACCGCGCCCCAGTCGGAGACGACCGCGCCGCTGAAGCCCCACTCCTCGCGCAGCACCGCGGTGAGCAGCCACGGGTGGTGAGCGGTCGGCGTGCCGTTGAGCGCGTTGTAGGCGCACATCACCGTGGCGACGCCAGCCTCGACGACCGTCTCGAAGGCGGGCAGGTAGATCTCGCGCAGGGTGCGTTCGTCGACCTCCGCGCTGACCCGCATCCGGTTGGTCTCCTGGTTGTTGGCCGCGAAGTGCTTCACGCAGGCGGCCACGCCGTTGTCCTGCAGGCCGCGCACCCAGGCTGCGCCCAGCGCGCCGGACAGCCGCGGGTCCTCGGAGAAGTACTCGAAGTTCCGGCCGCACAACGGGTGCCGCTTGATGTTGACGCCGGGGCCGAGCAGGACGTCGACCCCCAGCGCGCGCGCCTCGACTGCCAGGGCCGCACCGATCTCGCTCAACAGGGCCGGATCCCACGACGAACCGGTCGCGGCAGCGGTCGGGAACGCGGTGGCAGGGAGCGCGTCGTTGATGCCGAGGTGGTCGGCGTCGCCGGCCTGGCGACGTACGCCATGAGGGCCGTCGGTGAGCACCACCGGTGCGATGCCGGCGTGCTCGACCCCCACGGTCTCCCAGAACGACGCCCCGCTGAGCAGCGCGACCTTCTCGTCGGTCGTCAGCGTCGCGACGACCTCGGCGGCCGCGGCCAGGTCCTCGGGGCGCGGGACGACCCGGCTCAACCGCTCATCCCGGTGTCGACCAGTCGTCCGCACTCGAAGGACCCCTTGGAGACCTGCTGCCACTTGCCGCTCTTGAACTGGATGATCTTCGCGCACGCGGTCGTGGTCTTGGTGCCGACGGCTTGTTTCACGTGCAACCCGTTGCCGTCCCACTCCTTGACCCGGCCCAGCGCCTTGACCAGCTCGGCGCGGCTGAGATTCCCGCCGAGCTTGGTGGCCTCCTCGACGAAGAGCCGCGCCGCCGACCACGCGTAGAGGCCGTAGCCGGTGGGGATCGCGCCGGGCGAGACCTGGTTGAGCCACTGGCGGTAGAGGTTCATCTCCGGCAGCTTGAGGTTGTCGTACATCTCCCACGACAGGTAGGCGTAGGTGCCCTCGGCGACGTCGCCGGCCTGCTGGACGTAGCGCTCGTCGTAGACGGTGCCGTCCTGGAGGAAGACGTCGGGCTTGAAGCTCTGCTGCTTCATCGCCTGCTGGAGCTTGACGGTGTTCTGGTAGTTGCCGATGTAGACGACGAGACGGATGCCTTGGCTCTTCATCTTCTGCACGTAGGGCGCGTAGTTGAACTCCGCGACGTCGATGCCCTGGATGTAGGGCACCTTCCACCCGGCCTTGATGAAGGCGGCGCGCTGGCTCTCGGCGTTGCCCTTGGCGGCACCGGCGTTGATGTAGAGCACCGCCGCCTTCTGGGTCGCGGCCTTGTGGGTCCGCAGGAAGTAGTTGGGCATCGCCGTGCCGACGAGGTTCGGGGAGACCGGCTGTGCGGAGAAGCAGGTCTTGCAGTTGCCGCGCTCGGTGGTGACGCTGGTCGAGCGGATGTCGGGCAGCCCGCACTTCTCGGCCACCGCGGCGCCGCCGGCGTCGAAGGCCGACATCGAGCCGACGACCGCGAACGTCTCCTGGCACGCGCGCGTGTAGGCCTGCTGATCGGCACCGGCATCGGCCCGACTGTCGAGCTGGAGGATCTCGAGCTTGCGGCCGCAGAGCTTGTTGGTGGCGTTGAAGTACGCCGCGTAGGCCCGCGCGCCCTCGCGCGCGGACTGGAAGATGCCCGGCACCGGTCCGGAGACGTCGGCGGCGTTGCCCAGGAGGATGCGCTCGTCGTTGATGCCGGTCTGGTTCTTGAACCCCTCGCAGCTGGCCGCCTTCAGGCCGCCGGTCGCGGAGTTCTCGCCCTTGCCGCCGGGTGCCGCGGGTGCGTCCGACCCGGAGCCGCCGGAGCCGCTCGAACCGGTGTCATTCACCGGTGCGGTGCCGGGTGCTGCGCCGGAGCCGCCGTCCGCGACCGGGACGTCGCCCGGAGCGCCATCACCCGAGGCTGCGTCCGGCGCGGTCCCGGGGATGCCGGGCAGCCCGCCGGCCTCGATCGACGTACCCCCTTGCGTGCCGGCGGTGGTGCGCCCGATCACGTCACCTGGAGCCAGCTGCGACCCACACGCGGCAAGCGTCGTGGTGGCCACGACGACCACCGCGACCAGCCGTGCCCTGCGCACTTTCGTGCTCCGCCGCGCTTCCCGGAACGAGAACATGTTCCACTCAACGAGGTCGGCGGGGAAAGGGCACGCCCGCGGGCGCGCACGCTGGCGGCGTGGTCAGCCGAGCGCGGGGTGTCCGAAGAGGCCGGGGAGGCCGCCGGTGTGCATGAGCACCGTCTTGGCGCCGGGGCGGATCAGGCCCGAGCGGACGCCCGCGACCAGGCCGGCGGCGGCCCGGCCGACGTACGTGACGTCGAGGAGCACGCCCTCAGTCCGCGCGACCAGCTCGACCGCCTCCCGCACGGTCGGGACGAGCGCCCCGTAACCCTCACCGACGTGGTCGTGGTCCAGGCGCAGCGAGGCGGGCTCGAGTCCACGGCCCATCTCGGCGAGCAGGCCGGCGACCGTCGCGCGGGGGTCCGCGACGGCGCCGGTGTCCACGCCCAGCACCTTGGTCGGGCCGAGCTGGCGCACCAGCCCGGCCATCGTGCCGCCCGAGCCGACGGCGACCACGACGTGGGAGAGGTCGGGCAGTTGCTCCTCGAGCTCGCGTGCGGCCGCGACGTACCCCTCCGCGGTCGTGGGGCTGGTGCCGCCGTACGGGACGAGGTACGGCGTGCGCCCGCTCTGCCGCAACTCGGCGACGACCTCGTCGGCACGCGCCGACAGCCCCGCGCCGAGGTCGGAGCCCTCGAGCTCGCCGGCCCACACGACGTGGGCGCCGAGGAGCTCGTCGAGGAGGAGGTTGCCGCGGCGATCCGCGGGTTCGTCGCCCGCCAGGACCAGGACCGCATTCAGACCGGCGCGAGCGGCAACGGCAGCGGTGAGTCGGGCGTGGTTGCTCTGCGCGGCGCCGGTGGTCACGAGGATGTCGGCGCCCACCTTGCGGGCTTCTGCCAGCGACACCTCCAGCTTGCGCAGCTTGTTGCCGCCGCCGCCGAGGCCCGCGAGGTCGTCACGCTTGAGCCAGACCTGGTCCGGGGAGAGGCCGAGCGCCTGGGACAGGCGAGGTGCCGGCTCGAGCGGGGTGGGGGTCAGCACGAGTGGTCGGCCGGCCTCGACCTGCGGCGGCTGGTCGCGCGGGGGGTCGACGTACGACGGGTCGGCGGTCGCCATGGCGCCTCCTGGGGTCGGGGGCCCGGCGACGCTCCGCGCCGGGACACGGACACCGACCTCGGTACCCGGCGATCGCGAAGCCATGCCGGGGCACCGTCCGGTCTCGCGTGGTCGTTAGCCTGCCAGGCATGAGGCTGTCGATCGTCGACCTGGGGACCGTCGCACCGGGTACGACGGAGACCGACGCCCTCGCCGACGCGCTGGAGACAGCTCGGCACGCCGAGCGCCTCGGCTTCCACCGGATCTGGTTCGCCGAGCACCACCTCAGCCGCTCCGGGGCCTCGCACCATCCCGAGCTGCTGATCGCGGCGGCCGCGATGGTGACCGAGCGCATCCGCCTCGGCTCCGGAGCGGTGCTCATGAACCACTACAGCCCGTTCAAGGTCGCAGAGATGTTCCAGCAGCTGGAGGCCCTCGCGCCCAGGCGCATCGACCTCGGCATGGGTCGCGCCACCGCGGGCCCGGTCCTCGACCTTGCGCTGCAGCAGAACCGCGAGCACCCCGCCCGCGCCGACCACGGCCAACAGGTGCTGGAGACGCTCGCCTGGTTGCACGATGGCTTCCCCGACGACCACCCCTTCGCCGGGCACCCGCTCATGCCGAGCGTGCCCGGGGTCCCGCAGACCTGGCTGCTCGGGTCGAGCCCCAGCGGCTCGCACCTCGCCGGCGGCCTCGGCATCGGCATCGGCTACACGTTCGCCGGCTTCATCAACCCGCAGGGCGCGGCACCCGCGCTCCGCAACTACCGCGAGGTGTTCCGGCCGCGCTTCGCGCTCGAGTCGCCGCGCGCGATCCTCGCGGTGAACGTGACGGTCGGCGAGACCGAGCCGGACGCACAACGGCTGGTCTGCTCGCCCAAGGGCTTCTACTCGCGCCTCATGCGCGCCGGCCGTGGCGCCGGTTCGGTCATGGTCCCGGCACCCGACGAGGTCGCCGACGAGCTCAGCGCGAACGAGCGCGAGGAGCCGACCACGATCGTCGACGGCCGTTGGCCGCGGTTCGTCGCCGGCACCCCGGCCCAGGTGCGCGCGACGTTGGAGCAGATGGTCGAGGAGTCCGGTGCGGACGAGGTGATGGTGCAGGACCTGATCGCCGACCCCGTCGACCGCCGGCGATCCCACGAGCTGCTGGCCGAGGCCTTCGCACTCTGAGCGACTGCGGGTCCTGTGCGTAGTCGAGCCGGTGTTGGTCGAGTGCCGGACGAGGCGCCAGCCGAGCGCGGGGCTCGTGTTGGTGGTCGAGTGCCGGGCGAGGCGCTAGCCGAGCGCGGGCTGGTGTTGGTGGTCGAGTGCCGGACGAGGCGCCAGCCGAGACCGGCGTATCGAGACCACAACCGGGACTTTCCCTGTCAACCACCCGTCTCGATACACCCCTCACTTCGTTCGGGGCACTCGACGAACCTTCACGGTGCGCGCCGCCACGGGGATGGTCGAGTGCCGGACGAGGCGCCAGCCGAGACCGGCGTATCGAGACCACAACCGAGATCTTCGCTGTCAACCACCCGTCTCGATACACCCCTCACTCCGTTCGGGGCACTCGACGAACCAGGACGGCCGAGGAGGGTGCGTGCCGCGATGTCGGTGGTCGAGTGCCGGACGAGGCGCCAGCCGAGACCGGCGTATCGAGACCACAACCGAGACTTTCCCTGTCAACCACCCGTCTCGATACACCCCTCACTCCGTTCGGGGCACTCGACGAACCAGGACGGCCGAGGAGGGTGCGTGCCGCGATGTCGGTGGTCGAGTGCCGGACGAGGCGCCAGCCGAGACCGGCGTATCGAGACCACAACCGGGACTTTCCCTGTCAACCACCCGTCTCGATACACCCCTCACTTCGTTCGGGGCACTCGACGAACCAGGACGGCCGAGGAGGGTGCGTGCCGCGATGTCGGTGGTCGAGTGCCGGACGAGGCGCTAGCCGAGACCGGTGTATCGAGACCACGACCGCATCGCTGCGGGACTTTCGCTGTCAACTGCGGCCGTCTCGTGGTCTCGATACACCGCTCACTTCGTTCGCGGCACTCGACCAACCCGGTGACCGGTGTATCGAGGCCAGGGTGACTGTCGGCGCCGCCTGTTTCACTAAGACCATGCTCGATCGAGGCGACCTGGAGAACTTCGGCAAGGCCGAAGCCTGGGAAACGCTGCGCTCGAACCGCGCCACGCGCGACCGCCTCGACGTCGACGACCTGCTCATCGCCGACCACCTCGCGGGCCTGTACGAAGCCGGCACGTTGGCGAAGGCCACGAAAGCGTTTCGTCACGACCCCGAGCGCATGGTCGCCCTGGCGGGCGAGGGCGCACCGATCCTGAGTGAGTACGCCGCCGGTGAGCTCTCCGGCCACCTCCGGATCCCGTTGCAGTCCGCGCGCCAGTTGCTGGGGGACGCGATCGAGATCGCCCACCGCCTCCCGCGCCTGTGGCAGCAGATGGTCGAGGGGAAGACCGAAGCCTGGCGCGTCCGGGCCGTGGCCAAGGAAACCCGCAAGCTGTCCTTCGAGGCCGCGTCGTGGGTGGATGCGCAGCTGACGCATCGGTTGCAGAAGCGCAAGCCCAACAACGCCGCCCCCGAACTGGTCGACGAGGCGATCCGCCGGTTCGACACCGAGCTCTTCGCGAAGCGCGAAGAACGTCGCCAGGACGGCCGCGGAGTCTGGCTCGACCCCGACACGTGCCAAGGCCTGTTGCGTGGGGTGCACATGAACCTCGACGCCCCCGACGCCGAGCTGCTCGATCGGACCCTCGACACCATCGCCGCAGGGTTGAAGGCCGCCGGCGACACCGACGACCACCAAGCCCGTCGCGCCAAGGCCGTCGGGACGCTGCTCGACCCGCAACTGGCGATGGACTTCCTCAACGGCACCCTGCCCGACACCAGTTCGGGCGGGACCACGAAGACGAAGTCGCCAGGCACAACGACCCGAGTCGCGAACATCTACATCCACTGCTCACTGGCAGACCTCGCGATCATGACCAGCGCCGGCGTCGACCACGGTGCGAGCATCGAGAAGCTCGGACCCATCACGCTGGCCCGGATGGGCGAGTGGTTGACCCGTCCGGGTGGTGTCGGATCCGGACGCATCGTCCTGCGTCCGGTGATCGACACCAACACCGACCAAGCCGTGGATCAGCACGATCCACCGGCGTGGATGCGCGAGGCGATGATCCTGCGCGACGAGGTCTGCGTGTTCCCCGGCTGCACCACCACCGCCCGAGCCTGCGATGCCGACCACATCGAGCCCTACGTCCCGCTCGAGGACGGCGGCCCACCCGGCCAGACGTCACTGGCGAACCTGGCTCCGCTCTGCCGTTCGCATCACCGGCTCAAGACCCACATGGGGTGGACCTACCAACGCCGCCGCGACGGGACCTATGCGTGGCGTGACCGGTGGGGTCGACCCGTCCGAGACGATCACGACCTCGTCCAATCAGATGCTCGTGATCTCGACCCTTCGACAAGCTCAGGACATCGCTCCGCTCGATCGACAAGAGAGCCGTCTCGATCGAGCGATCCCGCGACGCACTCGATCGTCGAGCTCTACCTCCACGACTTCCTCATCGAGTACGTCGCCGGCCCCGGCGGCACCGACCCGCCCACCTAACGACCCCGCCCCGACGCCCGCGCGGTCTCGACAAGCTCGATCAACGATGAGCAGCTCGACCAACGATGACCCGCGCGGGCGCACCGGCATGCCCGGAACCGGTGTGGACACCGGAACTCCCTAGACGACGGCCGAGAACCCGGTCACCATGTCGACATGGACCCGATCTACCGCGACGACGACGAAGCGCCGACCGCCGGCTGGACGGCCGTGCCCGGCCAGCGCTCGGCCGACGGCGCGGCCCCGGCGTTCACGCTGGAGGTCGACGGGCAGGTCTTCGCGCTGCGCCCTGACGCCCGCGGCGGGATGGGGTACGACTGGCTCACGGGCCCGAACGCGGGGTATGGCTTCGGGTTGTCCCCGGCGGCGGGGCTGACCACCGAGCAGCACGTCGGCCACATCCGGGACTTCCTGGCCGAGGTCGACCCGGCGACCGGCTACCTCGCCGACGCTGACGGCGACTGAGCCGCCCCGGGCTCAGCCTCCACGCCCGCACCCTCATCCCAGCCCGTTGGCCTCGGTCCAGGCCGGCCGGCTCGGTGACCGCAACCAGGCGGTGAAGAAGTCATCGAGGTCGGTCCCGGCGACGTCCTCGGCCAGGGCGACGAAGTCCGCCGTCGAGGCGCTGCCGCCGCCCCGCTCGGCCGCCCAGGAGCGCACGAGCCCCCAGAACTTCTCCTCGCCGATGCGGTTGCGCAGCGCCTGCAGTGTCATCGCACCCCGGACATAGACGGCCGCGTGGAACATCCGTCCCGGACCCGGGTCACCGATCCGCACGCGCCACGCAGCCCGGTCGGGCCCGACCCGGCGCCAGGTCCGTCGCAGCCAGGCATCGGCGGACGCACCAGCGCGGGTCTCGGCCCACCGCAGCTCCATGAAGGTCGCGAACCCCTCGTTGAGCCAGATGTCGGACCAGTCGGCCACGGTGACGTGGTTGCCGAACCACTGATGCGCGATCTCGTGCACCAGGAGCGACGTCGGGATCCCCCCGGCGCCGTACGTCGGACGCGTCTGGTTCTCCAGCGCGAAGCCGGTCTCCAGCGCGCTCGCGACACCGCCGGTGGCGGCGTACGGGTAGGGACCGACCTGCTTCTCGACCCATCGCGTGATGGCGGCGCTGCGACTCAGCTGGCGCACCGCCCGCCGTTGGGCGCGTGCCGGCAGCCGCCGCGACACCGCCACCACCTGGTGCAGCCCGCGGACTCGGCTGGTGCGCACGTCGAAGCGACCGACGGCGAAGAAGGCGAGGTACGGCGCCATCGGCTCGGCCGCTCGCCAGCGCCAGACGGTCGTGTGGCGACGCACGCGCTTGCCGATCAGCCGTCCGTTGGAGATCGCCTGCTGTCCGCGGGGTACGACGACGGTGACGTCCATCCGGGCACGGTCGCGCGGGTGGTCGTTGGCGGGGAACCACCAGGCGGCGATCTGCGGCTGGCCCATCGCCACTGCCTCGTGCCGGTCGGCCTGCCAGGGCCGCTCGCCGCGCCACCCGAGGCGACCAGGGCGCCCGGCGTACCGCACCACGACGCGGAAGGTCTCACCCGCCGCGATCGGCCGCTGCGGGACGACCCGCAGCTCGCGGCCGGTGGGCTTGCCGAAGCTCGCGGGCCGGCCGTCGACCGTGACGCTGCGCGGACGCAGCCGGAGGTCCAGGTGGAACCGCGCGAGCCGCTGCTCGGCGCGGGCCGTGACCACTGCGCGGCCGGCGAGCTCCTTGCGGGCCGTGCGGTAGTGGATCCGCACCCGGTAGCGCTGGACGTCGTACCCGCGGTTGCCGTCGGCGGGGAAGTAGGAGTCGCCGCCGTGACCGGGTCCGGACACCCGTGCCCGGGCCTCGGCGACAGCGGTGGTCGAGGGCGTCGCCCCGGCCAGCAGACCGAAGGCAGTCATCGCCACGACCGGGAGGAGGATCTTCCGAGAGAGGTGCACAGGCCCAGTGTTACCGGACCGGGCCTACGGCAGCTCCCCCGTCAGCCGCCCGTGCCGCTCGGCACTCGAGGGGTTGAGACCCGTGATCTCCACCGTGGTGCCCCGCCGGGCGTACTTCGTCGTGATGGCATCCAGCGAAGCGACCGTCGAGGCGTCCCAGATGTGAGAGTCGGAGAGGTCGATGACCACCTGGGCGGGGTCCTCGGCGTACGCGAACTGCGTGTAGAGGTCGTTGCTGGAGGCGAAGAACAGCGCGCCGGTCACCCGGTAGACCGCCACCGGGTTGCCGTCGCGATCGACGGTGACCTCGCGGTGCGTCTCGGTGAGGTGGGCGACCCGGCGGGCGAACAGCGTCATCGCCACCACCACGCCGACCCCCACTCCGATGGCGAGGTTCTCCGTCACCACGGTGACGACGACGGTGGACGCCATCACGATCGTCTCCGACTTCGGCATCCGCCGCAGGGTCGCGGGAGCCACGCTGTGCCAGTCGAAGGTCGCGACGGACACCATGATCATCACCGCGACCAACGCCGCCATGGGGATCAGCGCGACGACGTCACCGAAGCCCACGACGAGAATCAGCAGGAACAGGCCGGCCAGGAAGGTCGAGATCCGGGTGCGAGCCCCGGAGACCTTCACGTTGATCATCGTCTGACCGATCATCGCGCAGCCACCCATGCCGCCGAAGAATCCGGTGATGACGTTGGCGGCGCCCTGGCCCCACGCCTCACGGGACTTGTCGGAGTGGGTGTCGGTGATGTCGTCGACGAGCTTGGCCGTGAGCAGCGACTCGAGCAGGCCGACGAGCGCCATGGACACGGCGTACGGCGCGATGATCTGCAGGGTCTCGAGGGTCCACGGCACGTCGGGGACGAACAACGACGGCAGGCTGTCGGGCAGCTCGCCCTCGTCACCCACGTCGGGCACGCTGAACCCGCCGACGAGTGTGAACGCGGTGAGCAGGACGATCGCCACCAGCGGCGCCGGGACCACGGTGGTCAGTCGCGGCCACATCACGATGATCGCCAGACCGACGGCCACCATCGGGTAGACGAGTGCGGGTACGTCGACCAGGTGCGGGATCTGTGCGAGGAAGATGAGGATCGCCAGCGCGTTGACGAAGCCGACCATCACCGAGCGGGGGATGAACCGCATCAGCTTCGCCACCCCGGCCAGGCCGAGGACGATCTGGATCAAGCCACCCAGAAGCACCGTGGCGATCAGGTAGTCCATCCCGTGCTCGCGCACGACCGGTGCGATGACGAGCGCGATCGCGCCGGTGGCCGCCGAGATCATCGCCGGACGGCCGCCGAGGAAGGCGATCGAGACCGCCATCGTGAACGACGCGAACAGGCCGACGCGCGGGTCCACCCCGGCGATGATCGAGAACGAGATCGCCTCGGGGATCAGGGCCAGCGCAACGACCAGGCCGGCCAGCACCTCGGTGCGCAGCAGGCGGGGTGAGCGGAGTGCCTCACGGACCGTCGGCGTCCGCGGCTCGGCCGGAGGGGCGGAGGAAGGCGCGGGGGTGCTCACGGAGTCAAGACGGTACGCGATCGTGCACTTCGCCCGTGTCACACGGTCGCGCCTGGGACGATCTGCGCATGGTGCCCTCCCGCCTGTCCTGGTCGCTATTCACCGCGAGCCTGGTGCTCAACGTGCAGTACGCCGCCCTCGCGACCGTCGTCGTACCCGCGCTCCTCGCCCGCGCCGACGAGGCCTCGAAGGAGACCGCGCTGGCGGTGGTGATGACGCTGTCGTCGTTGGTGACGCTCGTGGTGCACCCGCTGGTCGGTGCCTGGTCGGACCGGTCGCGATCGCGGTGGGGCCGGCGTACGCCGTGGATCGCGCTCGGGGCGGTGGCGTCGGCGATCGCGATCGCCGGGCTCGGGCAGGCCGCAACCGTCGTCGCGGTCGGGCTGGGCTGGCTGCTCGTGCAGCCGCTGCTCAACGTCGTCGAAGCGCCGCTCGACGCGGTGCTGGCCGACCGCGTGCCGGAGTCCGGGCGGCCCCGGGTGTCGGCGTACTACGGTGCCGGTGCGGCGCTGGGGCTCGCGGTCGGCGCGATGGTCGCCGGGGTGCTGATCAACCGGATCTCCCTGCTCACTACGGTCCTGGCCGGCGTGCTCGTCGTGACGATGATCGGGTTCGTCGTCGTCAACCGCGACCGCACCGAGGCGCCCGCGCGGGCGTCGCTGTCATGGCGGCACGCCTGGGGGGACCGGGACTTCCGGCTGGTCTTCGTCGCGCGCCTCGCGCTGGTGCTGGGCAACCAGCTGGTCCTGGGCTACCTGCTCTACGTCGTGATGGACCGCACCGGTCGCGACGTCGACGACGCCGGCAGCCTCGTGACAGTCCTCGTCGGGGTGCACATCCTGTCCATCGTGGTCGGCGCCGCCATCGCTGCCCGGGTCGTGCGGGGTCGGCGGGTGCCGGCGGTCATCGCTGCGACCGTCGTCGTCGCGTGCGGCCTCGCCCTCCCGATCGTCGTGCCGGGCGTGGCCGGGATCGCGGCGTACGCCGTGGTGTCGGGGGTCGGGCGCGGGGTCTACCTGACGGCCGACCTGGCCTTGATGCTCGACGTGCTGCCCTCGAGCGCCGACCACGGCCGCGACCTGGGCGTGCTCGGCCTGGCAACGATCCTGCCGCAATCGGTCGCGCCGGCCGTGGCAGGCGCGCTGCTCGCGGCGACGGGCAACACCTACACGGCGCTGTTCGTGGTCGCCTTGGTGCTCGTGCTCGCGTCGATCCCCGTCATCAGCCGGGTGCAGGTCGGTCCCGCGACACCGCGGGAGGGAGCGGCCATGATGGACCGATGACCGACCTCGTCGACGCGTTGACCCGGTGGGAGTCCTCCGGTGGGCACTGGCGGGTGCTCACCGACGCCGACACGACGATCACCGTCGGCCTCTACACCTGCGACGGTGGCGAGGAGATGGAGCGGGTCACGGGCGAGCCGGACCCCGCCGTACGGGCGTTCCTCGCTGGGCGCACGCGCAGCGACGGGTGAGCCCGGCTCGGGCGGATCACCCGGTGGTCGTCACCAGGACAGCTCGATCTCCAGCTCGTTCTCCTCGCCGATCTCGACCTCGACCGAGAGCTCGACCTCGTCGGGCACGTCGACGGTGATGCGGTGGCCGTTGCGCTCGAACTCGACGGAGTTGTGGCGCGCGAGCGCGTCGGCCAGGGCGTGCAGCCGCTTGGCCGCCTCCTCGCGCGAGACGCGCTGGGTCTGGTCGAGCTCGAACAGCTCCATGGGTGCTCCCTGGGATCAGTGGGGGATCAGTGGGTCGGGAGGTCGAACCTAGCCGCCCGGTCCACGAGCAGCGACGGGACGCCGGTGGCGAGGTCGCCGAACTGCGCGAGCTCGGCCGATGGGAGAAGCATCAGCGGGCTGCGCATGCCGTGGGTCTCGACCAGCGCCGCGGCGGTCGACACGGCTTCGTCGGCTTCGTGGTCCCGCCCGGTGCGCCGCATGACCACAGCCGTCAACGTCGCGCAGACGAGCTCCTCGCCCGGGGTCTTGGATCGAACCGTGCCCAGCGTCGCGGCAGCGAGGGTGTCGTCGCCGGTCCAGAGTGCGACCCGGGCAGCTTGGAGGACCATTCGTGCCGCACGGCCCCCGGACACGCACCGGCGCGCGCCGGTGTGGTCGCCGGTGGCGAGCAGCAGGAGGCTCTCGGTGACGTTGAGACGCGACCGGACGGACTCCGGCGTGCTCCACCGTCCGGAACGCTGACGGCGCAGCACCTGGAAGCGCTCGAGGGCGGCCTCGGGCGGCCCGGCGTACAGGTCAACGAGTGCCTGCAGGTGGGCGAGCAACGGCCAGTGCTCAATCGTGTCGATGATCGGCCAGATGGACACGATCTTCTCGGCCGCGTCGGCGAAGTCGCAGCGCTCGATCGCCAGATGCGCCTGGGCGACGCGCAGCAGGCTGCCGGGGTACTCGTCGAGCTCGTGGTCCGGCCAGGTGTGCTCGGTCGCCTGGGCGACGCGTCCGGTCGCGGTGGTGATGTCACCGCGGAGGGCGGCACTGGTCGCACGTGCACCGAGCACGGCCAGGTGTTGCGAGCTACGCCGCGTCACCGCGGCCGCGCGCTCGAGCAACCGGTCCGCGTCGGGGTACACGTCGCCGTACAACAGACTGATGGCGGTGTGCAGCAGCAGGTCGGCCTCGAGCTCGCTGAGCGTCGCGCGCTCGCGGGGCGAGAGGTCGCCGAGCAGGGCGGCGGCCTTCTGCGCGGTTGCGACCCCACCGTCGGCCAGTCCGCTGACGCGCAGCGCGACGCTCTCGACCACGCGAAACAGCGCGCGCTCCGCCGAGCCCGGCGGCTTCAGTCGGGCGCCGGCGACGGACAGACCGAGCAGCTCGACGGCCCGCAGTCGGTGCTCGCGGCGGGCGTTGAGCACGATCGCCAACGCGAAGGCGGCGACCGGGTGACGCCCGAGGCGGACGGCCGAGACCGGCATCAGGAGTGAGGCGATCATGCGGCCGTGGTTGCGGAGCAACGGGATCCCGCCCTGGCGGATCGCGGCGTCGACGAGCGCGAGCCGGTCCGCGCGGGCGGCCTCGACGAACGCCGCCAGGCTGGCGCCGCGGGTGAGGAAGTGCTCGGCGGCGTGGAGGCGCAACTGCCGGTCCTGGTCGGGGTCCGCGCTCCTGGCGGCGCGGGTCGCCTCGCGCACCGGGGGCACGAACGTGAAGACCTGCCGGTCACGGTCCGCCCAGTAGCCCAGACCCGCGCGCTCGGCGTCGGCGAGGACCTCCGGCGACGCCCCGAGGTGGGCGACCAGGTCGGGGGTGAGGTGGTCGGTCACGACGAGCCCATGGTGCTCGGGAGGCAGTGCCCGCTGCGTGCCGACGGCGGCGAGGACGGCTGGCAGCTCCTGCGCGCTGACCTTGCCGGCTCCGGCAACAATCACGATGCTCGCGGGATGGCCCGCGGTGAGAGCCACGGCGGCAGTCCGATCGAACGGGGAGTCGACGGCGTCGAGCAACGCGAGGGTCTCGTGCACCGTCATCGGGGGGAGGTCGAGCGCCTCGAGGGTCCAGCCGTCCGGGACGGTCGCGACGGTGTGGGCGGCGATCCGCACGCAGAGGTCAGGGTCGTCCTGCAGGCGCGCGTCGAGTTCCTCCCAGAGGCTGGCTGGTTGGTGCTCGGCGTCGTCGACGATCACGGTCGTGGCGTCGCCCGGGACCGTCCCGTCCGTGACCCACGCCGTATCCGGCCGGTCCGCAGCCCATGCCGCGAGCAGACTCGTGCGCCCACTCCCCTGCGGCCCCACGAGGACAAGCACGCGGACGTCGTCCGACAGCCGGGCGAGCAGCCCGGGCCGGTCGACCCACGGTCGTGGAGGGCGTGGCGACATGAGCGTCAGGGTATGCACTCACGGCGCCACGGCGCGCCGTTCCGCGGAAGGTGGTCGATCACGATGGCTGATGGTCCTGAGCGGACCCCCGACGGCAGGTACGTCGTGATCGACGGCCGGCGGTGGCGCGCCACCGACCCGGCCATCCCGGAGGACCGCCGCGCCGAGCTCACCCGCATCCTCATGGCCTGGCGGCGCGACGTACGCCGGACCAAGGGAACCGACGACGAGGCCCGCTCGCGCGCTGGCGTCCAGGCGGCCAAGGTCGCGCTCGGTGAGCGGGGTACGCCGTGGTGGGAGCAGAGCGACGAGGAGCGGCAGGCGCGGTGGAGTGCGCAGGTGCCGAAGCCGGAGGAGTCGTGACGGTCCAGCGGCCCGCCGCTACGGTGCGATGGTGACGAGCAGGGTGCGTGACGGACGACGGGTGGCGATGCTGCTCGCCGTCCCCGGCCTGCTGGTCGTGGCACTTCTGGTCCCGACGTTCGTGATCGCGGGCCTGTGGGATCCGGCTTTCTTCGTCGGCGGGATCGTCGCCGTGGGTGCCGTGGCGATCCCGGTGGCCGTCGTCGGCGTACGGCGCAGGGCATCGGCTCCGCACGCCCGCAGGGGCGATGCTTGGAGCGAGCCCGACCCGCGTCCGTTCGGCGCTCTCGGCCTGGGGTTGGCGATCCTCAGCGCACTCCTGGCGCCGACGTACTTCTTCAGCGCGTACGCGTACCTGGCCGCAGCGCTGGCCATCACGCTCGGCCTCATGGCCCGGGGCATCCCGCGAATCCGCGCGATCGGCACCGCCGCCGTGATCCTTGCGGTCGTGGCGACCGTCGTGGCCACAGTGGCCCTCGTCGTGTTCTAGCTCCGAGCTCAGCGTGCCGGCTCGTCGGCGCAGGCCTCGAAGCCGTCCATCGCGTAGAACCGGCCGAACTTCTCGATGCGCAGAGCGGCGACCGCCGTGCCGTCCTCGCGGAGAACCCACGCAGTGTGCTCATCGGCCGACAGGGCGTAATCGGTGCCCCACCCGAACGCTTGCGCCATGCCGCTGGACAGCGTTCTCTCCACGGCTTGTGCCGGCGTGGTCGCCTCGTGCGGCTCCTCGGACCTGAACGGGGGCGACATGACGTTCCGCTGGTTCGACGTGCATGTGAGGTCCCGCGGAATCGTTGAGACCCCGAATGTCGAGGATTCCGGTGCCGGGGCCGCCGTGGGGTCAGCGGCTTCAGCACACCCGCCGATCAGTTGTTGGGCGACATGTACCTGACAGTGGTCACGTCAACTGATGTCAGTGCTGACACGTTTATGTTGTTCCTCCACAGGCATCGGCCGGTGCTGCCATGACTGAGGTACCGGCGAACCTGGGGATTCAGGCCGCGGCCGACTGCTACGCCGGTGTTGCGCATTCGGGAGGTCAGTGAACAGCAGCCCTGTTTCAAGTTCGGCGTCGGGGGCCCGCCGACCGGTTCGGTCTCACACACCTTGCCGGTGCGATTAGCGCAGGCGTCGCATGATTGCCCAGCCGGTCTCGACGCTCGCGGCTACGGCGAGGCCGAACACTAGGAGCGCGATGAACCCGCGAACGTTGGTGCTGAGTGGGTACTCCAGGTTGGGCGCGGAGAACCCGAACGCGCTAGCGCTGTGATGCCACCAAGTCCGACCGCTAGCAGCACTGCATGCCCGGCGCAGCAACAACCATCGCGAGGGCTCCGAGAGCGGCGGGCCGGGCCGGGTCAGGCACAGCAGGAGGTGGGTAGTTCGTTACGGAACAGTCCGGCGGCGATCCGCAGGCTCTCGGCCATGGTCAGGTACGGAGCCCAGGTCTCGGCGAGGTCGTCGACGGTCATCTGCGCCTTGATCGCGTAGGTAGCGGCGAGCATGATCTCTCCTGCTCCGTCGGCGACTGCGTGGACGCCCAGGACCTTGCCGGTGCTAGCGTCGGCGACGAGTTTCAACGCGCCACGGGTGTCGCGGTTCACCAGCGCCCTGGGGACGTCTTCCAAGGCCAGGATGCGGCAGGCGCATTCGTGGCCTTGCTTGAGTGCTTCTTCCTCGGTGAGTCCGGCGGAGGCCAACTGTGGCCGGGTGAACATCACCGATGGCAGACCGGTGTAGTCAACGGTCTGGGGGGCGTTGTGTCCGAGCGCGTTGGCTGCGGCGACTCGTCCGGAGTCGGCGGCGACGTACACGTACTGCGGGGTGCCCGCTACGTCGCCTGCCGCGTACACACGCGGGTTTGACGTGGCCTGGTGTTTATCGATCACGACGAAGCCCCGCTCGTCGGTGTCGACTCCGGCTGCCGCCAGGTCCAAGGCGGACGTGTCGGAGTGTCTGCCGGTCGCCACCAGCAGCCGCTCGGCGCTGACTTCCTCCCCGGACGCGGTCATCACCCTGACGCCGCCGTCCTCGGCGGCCTCGACACCGGTTGCGTGTTCGGCGAGCACGGTGATGCCGTCATCGGCGAACACCCCGGCCATCACCTGCCGCAACTCCGGCTCCGCATGCGGGGCCAATCGTCCGACCACGGTTACGCGAGCACCGAGGTGGGCGAACAGTTGCGCCTGCTCCATCCCGACGTAGCCGCCGCCAATGACCGCGAGCGACTCGGGCACCTCGGATAGTTCCATCGCCGTGGTCGACGTCAGGTAGTCCACATCCTCGATCCCGGCGATGCCACGGACCGTGGGCTGCGAGCCGGTCGCAATCACGTAGGCACGTGCCCTCAGCGGCTTCCCGTCGACCTCCAACGTGTCCTTGTCGGTGAACCGAGCCTCACCGGAGATCACCGGGAACCCCCACGCGTCGGCGACCTCGGCGTACTTGTGCTGCTTGAGCCGGTCGATCAACTCAGCCTTCTGCGCCACAAGCGCTCCGAGGTCAACCGCAGCGGCGGAGGTGGGGACGCCGTCGAACGGGTTCGCCAGTGCACCGTGCCGGGTCCCGGCAGCAGCCAGCAGGGTCTTCGACGGAACGCAGCCGACGTTCACACATGTCCCGCCCAGAGCGCCGCGTTCGACGAGCACCACCTTGGCGTCTGCCTTGCGGGCTGCGATCCCTGCCGCCATCGCGGCTCCTCCCGACCCGATGACGGCCAAGTCAACGTCGTACTCCGCGCTCATCTGCATCTCCTTCGGTTGGTGTTCGCCTGTTCGTTCATCCACCATGGACGTTCCAGCGCACTAGAAGGTCAAGTCGTCAGAGCGGAGATCGGCATGCGCATCGGAGAACTGGCATCCCTCGCCGGGACCACGACGAAGACGCTGCGCTTCTACGAGGACAGCGGCCTGCTGCCGCCCGCTGAACGCACCGCCAGCGGATACAGGGATTACGGCGACGACGCCATCGCCCGGCTCGACTTCATCCGGCGTGGCCGCGCGGCCGGGCTCACACTGGCGGAGATTCGCAAGGTGCTCGACATCCGGGACGCCGGGACCGCTCCCTGTCGTCACGTCGCCGAACTCCTCGACGACCGCCTCACCACCCTCGACCAGCAGATCGCCGACCTGCACGCGCTCCGCGCAAACGTCGCCCAACTACGAGCCGACGCCACGCATGCCAATCCGGCCGAGTGTCAACCCGAAGATGTATGCCGCTACCTGTGAACCGGTTGACCGGCATGTTCACGGGTAGCCCGAACCTCCGCGACACGCCGCGTAGCCGGTGCCGTTGGTCCCATCGTCGGTCATGACTGGCGTGCTTTGACGGCGGCGTGGGCGACGGCGAGCGGAATGCGTTCTTGTTCGATGCGGCGGTGTCCGGTGTGGGCAGCGTCGAGGACCCGTTCGTAGACGGCTCGCTCGTCCGGGGTGAGGCACGGCAGCGCCTTCGGCACACCGGGTCGGAGGGGCTGGTTGTTCTTGTCGGTGTTGGTGCCGAACGGTTCGTAGGTCTCGTAGGTGTCGGGGTCCATGAGGATGCTGGTGACGGGTACTCCGTCGGCGCGCCACCCGTTGAGGATTTCGTAGCCGTGGGCGTCGATGTCGCCCCAATAGTAGAGGTGCGGTGCGCTGGTGAGCCAGGGGAACGCGGCGGCGGTCTTGCCTCCGAACCCGTCGCCTTCGACGGCGATGCCGCCGGGGATGGGCGGGAAATGGATGGCAGTGTCCTTGTTCTCGGAGATCACCACGACCTGCGGTGGGTAGGCCGGGGCGAATGCGTCGTCGACGGTGGCGGAGTCGTGGACCCGTCCGCCTGCGGCCCGGTGGTCGGGGTCGAGGTAGGTGAAGTGGATGCGTGGCGGGTGTTCGGGGAGGAGTCCGAGGGTCTCTCGTCCGGTGAGGGTGAGGAGGAGTGAGCGGTGGCTCTTGAGCCATTTGGCGTGGACGCCGGGGATGGGGACCTGTCGTGGGGTGGGGCCCGTGGCGTCGTTGCGGCTAAACCAGTCGGCGACGGTGAGAAGTAGCCCGAAGTCGGTCTCGGTGTACCGGTCGACGGCTCGGAGCACTTTGCTGGGATTGACCAGGTCAGGGTGACGTTGGCGGAGTGTTGTGAGGCGGTGGGTGGCACGTTCCAGTCGGGTGGGCCAGTCTTCTCCGGCGAGGCGGGCAGCCGCGTCGATGGTGGTGATGGTTAGGCCGACGGGGAGGTCCTGGGTGGTGGAGTAGACGCGTTTTGGTTCGGTGTGGAGTGTGGTGGCGGGGTGTTTCCGCGCCCAGTCAGCCCAGGTGCGGCGCAGCGGCTGGTAGGTGTCTTGCCATTCTGCTTCGAGGACGCTTTTGGAGTCCGTGCCGAGGGGGAACCGGTGTGGCCACGCGGGTTGGCCTGCGAGGTGGTCGGCCCAGGTGTTGTCCAACCGCCGCCTGATGTCGGCGAGGACCGCCTCTGGGGTCTTCATCCGGTGACCTCGGAGCCCGCAGCCCTGGTAGCGGCGGGCTTGCTGGTGGGTTGGACCGGCTTAACGTAGGAGATGCCCTTGTCGCTCTTGGACATGTAGAGAATCTGCTCGGCGTGGGGTTCGAGGGCGGTGAACTGTCCGTACGGGGCACCGATGATGAGTTGGAACCCGAGCCCCTTCCACGCGTCGACGGCTCGCCCGGCGAACTCGCTGTCGGCCTTCACGAATCCTTCATCGAGGAAGACGGGAGCGAACCGGGGCCGGGTGTTGGTGTCGTCGCCCAACTGGAACCGCAGCGCTGCTCCAACGATGAACGCGACGAGTTCCTGGGTTTCGCCGCCGGACTTGCCGCCGAGGGCGGCGTAGGTGGACCGGTCGACCTTGGTGATGGGGTCGTAGGCGACGGCGGTGATTTCGATGTGGCGGTTTACGTCGAGGAAGTAGTCGCGGTCGCGAGTGGACTTCCCGGTGGTGTCCTTGCGGATGGCGGACATGAACTTGCGGAGTCGTTTGAACCAGTTCTGAATCTGCTCGTCGGTGAAGTCGTCGGCGTTGACGCGGGACAGGATGCGCAGTTCCTTCTTGAACTTCACGATGTCGTCGCGGTGCAGTTCGCGCAGGTCGATGCGGAGCCGGTCGCGGTGGGCACCGAAGGGAAGTCGTTCGAGGATGGTGTTGACCGGGTCGAGCCGTTGGCGGATTTCTTCGATGGCCATGCTGAATGCGCCAGCGAGCGGCACGAGGTCTTGCCCGGACCAGTCGGTGAGGCGCTTGGACCATTCGGCGCGGCGGTCGGCGAGACCTCGGGCCATGATGTCGTCATAGATGCGGCGGAACGTGTCGTAGTTCTCCACCGACTCGGACAGGTTGGGTTCTTCCCACCGGTCCAGGTAGCGACGGAAGGTGGCTTCGAGGGCGCGGGTCTTGTCGTTGACCTTGTCGTTTGCGCCCTTGAGTTGGTCACCGAGGCGGGTCTTGAGCCTGGCCCAGCCGCCGTGGCGGAACTCGTGAAGGTCGCCTTCGTTGGCGACTTGGCGGTATTCGGTGTCGAGGTAGTCGACTTGATGGTCGGTGAGCACGACTTGCTGGGCGCGGTCGATGCGTTCGATTTCGCGGCCGACCTGGTCCTTGCGGGCCATGACCTCGCTGGTGGTGTCCGCAATGGCGGTGAGTTTCTCCTCCGCCATCCGCATGTCGCCGGTGACCTCCTTGAGCGCGGAGACGATGCGCCCCTGCTCTTCCTTGAGGGCGCGCAGGTCATCGTCGTCGTCCAGGATGCGGTCGCGCTGCTGGGTTAGGTCGTTGATGCGTGCGCTGATGCCGTCTTCGTCGATGAGCGCCCAGTCGGTGGCGACGATGTGCTCGTGGGCGGACTTGTCGGCGAGCAGCGCGTTCGACTGCTGGGTGAGCGCTCGTTCTTGCTTGCCGAGGTCGCCGATGATGGCGTCGAGGTCGCGGATGCGGTCGTCGATTTCGCGGAGTCGGTCGGCGTTGGAGAACCCGATGACGTAGGGGGCGTTGTTGGAGCCGTGTGCACCTGAGCGGCCCCGCCGGGTTTGCCCGTTCACGGTGACGCGCTGCCCGTGCCCGGAGAGTTCGTCGGGGGTGTTCACGCACAGAGCGTCGGTGTTGTCGTCGGTGAGCCGGTCGAGGACCCAGTTGGTGAACGGGGTGTCCTTGTAGTCCAGTTTCCCGGAGATGTAGCGGGCGTCGAGATTCTCGGCCTGGAAGTCGGACAGGTCGACGCCTTGGAAGTTGACACGTGCCGGGATGTCGGCCTGGTCGACGGCGCGGGAGAACCGGTCGAGGTGGTTGGCGTCGACGAGCATGACTCGGGCGATGCCGAACAGGGTTGTTTCGATGGCCTTGCGCCACCGCTGCTCACCGTCGCGTACGTCGATGAGTTCACCGACGAACGGGAGGTCTTCGGGGCGCATCCCGGCAGCCTGCGCCATCGCCAGCCTCGCGACGTGGAGGCGGTGGTCCATGCGGCCTTTGCGGTCCTTGAGGGACTCTCGCTCGGTCACGAGGTCGTCCTTCTCGGTCATGGGTGCGGCGACCTGCCGATTCAGCAGCGCCTTCTGCCGGTCCAGGTCGTCGAGGGTGGTTTGGAAGTCGTCGAGGAACGCCTTCGAGGTCGCTTGGGCGGTGGTGAAGTCGGCTTCGGTGTCGATAGTCAGGTTGAGCCGGGCGGTGGCACGGTCGAAGGTGTCGCGGCGGATGCGTGCAGCGTTCTGGTCGAGGCCGAGCCGGTCGATGTCGGCGTCGAGCCGGGCGATGGTGCCGTGTGACTCGTTCTCGGTGAGGTCGGCTTCCACGTTGGCTTTGCTGATGTTGAGGTCGGCCTCCCGCTGCTGCGCGGTCCGCTTGGCCTTCTCGAAGGTTTCGCGCTCGGCACGAAGGTTGTCCTCGGCGGCTTCGAGGAGCCGGTCTTCGGTGGTGAGTTTCCACAACCCGAACGGGGTGTCCCCCTGGGAGTATCCGAGTCCGAACGTGTCGATGAGGCGGACCTTCTTCCGTGCGGCCTCCCGTTCCTCCCACAGGTCGGGGATGGGCGCTAGGACTTCGGCCTTCTTTGCCTCGGACTCCATGGCCTCGTAGGCGTCTTCGAGGTCCTTGAAGTGCTCGACGGCGGCGTCGGCTGCCGCGTAGGTGCCGGGTTGTTCGAGGACGAGTTTCTTGTACAGGTCGTCCACGGTGGGAATCTGGTGACCGGCTTGGATGCGGGCCAGCAGCCGGAGTGCCTTGGCTCCGTCGCCGTGGGGGCCGATGCCGAGGCGGGTGCAGAACGCTTGCGCGAACGCGGTGTAGGAATCGTGCATCTTGAGGTTCGCGAACCGGCCTTCGACGGCGCGCTTGTCGAACTTGCCTGCCGCCAGGGGTTCGAGGTCGGGCAGGTGGATGGTGCCCTCGATGGTGCACATCTTGCGGACCAGGTCGCTGTCCTTGGTGGCGGAGCGGGGCACGTAGTAGAGGCGGGCGACCGTGTACCGGCGGTCGTGGTCGTCGATGAAGGTGACCGCGAGTGCACCCCAGGTGGCTGAGTCGCGTCCTCGTAGCACTTGGTCTTCGAGTTCCCCGGCGGCGCTGCGGTTGGTGTCCATCTTGCCGCGCAGGTAGGAAACGAGGCTGCGTTGTTCGGAGCCGCGTGCCCTGCCGATGGTGGCGTCGTTGGAGGCCCCGTTGAAGGGGGTGCCCGAATCCATCAGGAGCGCAATGTAGGCGTCGAGGAGGGTCGACTTGCCGGTGCCGGATGCGCCGGAGAGCAGGGTGACGGTGGGTGCGAACTCGACGACGGTGTGGTTGTGGAAGCCGCCCCAGGCGAGCAGTTGGAGTTTCTCGACCTTCCATTGGGTGGTGCCTTCGGTGGCCCCTGGGAGGTAGAGGAGCGCGTCTTGGGTGGTGGTCATGACAGGGCCTCATCGGTGTCGCGGTCAGTGTCGAGGTCCCCGGCATGGTCGGTGGACTCGTCGGACGGGGTGCCGTTCTGGGACATGAGCCACTCGAACAATTCATGGAGCCGGGGCAGCGGCAGGAGCACCGCGATGACCGGGGAGACCCGGAGCCGGTCGCTGTCGTTGGTCTTGCGCAGGACCTTCGCTTTGATGAGGTTGTCGACGGCATTGTTGGCCTTGGCGGCGTCACCGGACCGGTTGGTGGCGTGGGCCGGGCGGAACGAGGCCACGTGGGTGAGCATCTCGTCGCGGTCCACGGTCACGTCCTCATGGCCCGAGGCGCGCTCGCTTTGGAAGCGCATCCGCAGGAACGCCAGCAGGATGGTCTCTTCGCGGGTGTAGGCGATGTCGTGCAGGAGGGTGGGAAACTCTCGCGCGCCGCCGTCGGTGGCTGCCTGCCGCTTGAACGCCACCTCGTGCTGCAGGTCGAGGTGCAGGTCGAGGAACATGTCGTTGAGCCGTGACTTGAACGGCTCGGGGTCTTCGCGGATGACCCGCCACTCCACTGGGTTGTCGATGGCGGAGACGAACCTGTTCTTAAGCAGGCAGACGAACGCGCGGCGCTGCGGCAAGGAGAGTCCGCCGGAGTCGTCGGGGAAGAGCGCGAGAGTCGATTCCTGTGCCTCGTCGGCGTCGGTGAAGTCGTCGTCGAGGTCGGGGAAGACGTCGTCGGTGTCGTGGGTGAAGTCGTCGAGGTCGTCGCCGTTGAAGTCAGTCATGGGGTGGTTCCTTCACCTTCAAGGTCTGCGGCGGGGTCGTCGAGGTCCGCGAGACGGGCGAGAGCGTTGGCCTCGTCGGTAGTGAGCGGTACGGCGGGGACAAGGAAGTGGCGAAGTTCTCCGTTGGGCCGGATGGCTTCGAAGACCTCCGTGTCTGCAACCTGGTCGAGGGCGTTCACGCGGGAGGCCAGATGCAGCAGCCCGAGGATTTCCACGGGACGGCGCAGGTCGTCGGGCAGGGCATGGAACAGGTCGCCGATGGTCTCGGAATCGCCGCTGTTGAGGGCTCCGACGAGCGCGGCCCGGAGGTCGTCGAGCGAGGGGCCGCCCTGCATGCGGAGTTCCTCCACGGTCGGCGGCTCGGGGACGTCATCCTCGATGTCTTCGAGCGGAGGCGGTGGTGCGGCGGAGGCGGGGTCCCAGAGCCGTTCGCGGAGGTGCCCGACCTTCATGGTGGGCGGCAAGAGTTCCACGGGGACCGTGGCTCGCGGACCGGCAGACTCCATCCACTTGGCCAGTTCCCGGTTGATGCCACGCAGCACCCGGTCGAGTTCGCGTTCGTGGAGCACGTCGTTGTTGACGATGTGCTCTTTCAAGGTGGCGGTGAGGCGTCGGCGCTGCGCGAGCACGTCCTTGGTGCCTTGCCGGATGATGGCCTCCGCGCCCCGGAGTTCGGCCATGTCGGAGGAAACGAGCGCAGCGGAGGCGGGGTGGTCCATCAGGACCTGCACGTTGGTGCGCAGTTGCAGAAGCATGTCATCGTCGCGCAGCAAAACGAACGCCCCGTCGAAGGCCCGCCCTTCGGCGGTGTCCTTCACCAGGGTGTCCTGCTTGTGCAGGTACTCGTCGAGCACGTCGGTGACAGGTCGCTCTTCCTCGCGGAAGTCTCGGAGAATCTTGCGGTGCATGTCGAGCACGGACTCTTCGACCCGCTTGAAGTCCGACGGCAACTGCCCGATGAGGTCGATGAGGTTGGCGTAACCGTCGAGCATCCGGTCGTCGGAGGCCAGCATGACCTCTCCCCCGTTGGCGAGCCGGTCACGCTCGACTTCAAGTTCGCGAATCTGAGCGTTGAGCCGGTCCACACGCGCCTGCGCGTCCGGTGAGGCTTCGAGCGCCCACCGGCGCACCGTGTCCAAGATGGTGGTCAGCCGCGATTCGGACACCAGCACCCGGTCCCGGGACAGGGTTGCCACCAAGTCGAGCGCCTCCAGCGCAGAGGACGTGAGCGAGTACACCAGCGCGCCGTCGGCGTCGTTGTCGCGAAACAGCCACTGGTCGTTGACCCAGGTGTTGCACAGCGCTCGCCCGTTCTGCACCGGCGGCACGTCCAGCCCTTCGCGAAGCAGTTCGCTCAGGTAGGTGTCGACTTGGGCGTGGAGGCGGTCGGCGGGCACGCTGCGCCGGTCGCGTGAGAACGCGGCCCGGAACACGGCGACGCGGAACGCTGCCCACTTGCCGTCGAGTAGGCGCAGCGTCGGCTTCTCGAAGGCTTCGGTCACCCTGGCGATTTCGCCCACGATGTCGCTCATGCTCACCCCCGTTCACCTGCCGACGACTCGTCCACGGCAGGTTAAGCCGTCGCACCGACAGGTCGGGGTGATTCGGAGACGGAGGGTGCCCGACCGGTGCTAGGGGCCGGGGTGCAGGCTCCGCCTCGGTGGCGGACGAGCGTGGCCCGAGCCGCCTGCAACAGCGGCTCGGGCTCACGTGGTCGGCCGTGTCTGGGTCGAGGAGCCTGTCAATACTCCTCGCATCCGAACCATCCCGGCCAGCCTCAGTATGTGCGTGGACATGAGGTGGCCGCCACCGTTGCGCACGGGCTCTACGGTCGGCGGCTGGTGCTCCGACCGTGTCGTCTAGTGCCCGTATACGTCGCCGAAAGACGCTTCGGTGTGGCTGCGCTGACTCTTGACCTATTGGTTGCCGCCCGAGCGGTGGCGGGCAGGATGAGGTCAACATCGGCGCGAGCAGAATCATGCCTGCGACCGCCGACAGTGCGCTGTACTCCTCCTCCGTTGACTGGAAAATGTTGTGCAACATGTTGCGCAAGACGCTCCGGTAGCCGATACTGGACGTGTCTCACGACCACCACGACCCGAGAGGAGTCCGGCATGGATGTCACCCGCCTCAGCGGTCTCACGGATGCCAAGAGCCTCAAGCCGCGAGGCCGCTTCGTCGCGGCCGGAACGGATAAGCGGGTCTCGGCCAGCACGTTGCATCAGAAGACTCGCCCGACGCTGGACATGCTCCGCACCAGCGAAGCGGTCGCGGTCACCCATTACAACGAGGTCGAGGGTTATCTGGTGGCCCCAGACCGCTATGACGGTCTGGTTGAGAATGCGACGCGCGCTGCTGAGCGGGAGAACGAACTGCGCGCAACGCTGCCGATGCTGTTGGCTGCCGCACGCACTGGTGTTGCCATCCCGTCGGAGACGTTGGAGCGCGTGATGCCGGGTCACGGGAGTGACGACTGGCGCGCCATCGCCGAGTTTGCAGCCACCTTCCCGGTGCGCCTGTCGGCGGGCGAGCACGGCGAGCACATCACGCGTGCTCGTTTGTCGGCCCACGCTGGACCCATCGAAGAGTCTGGGAACGACGACGACCTCAATCTCGACTGATGGCGGAGGGTTCTCAGCGCGACGCCATCATCACCGATGCGTGGTACCCCCGCCCAAGCGACTATTGGGTGCCTGCCGATGAGGCCGAGCAGCCCGGGGCCTGGCCGTACAGGTTCGGCGACCTATTCAATGCCCCACCGGTCGACGAGCATGGAGTGCCCCTGACGGACAAGCAGGGTGAGCCGTGGCACGCCGTCATGGTGGCCTCTCCCAGTTGCGAAATGGTCTCGAAGGCTCGCGACAACGACAGCATCGAGGTGGTCCGAGTGCTGCGGCTCGACACCCAGGACCCCAAGGCTCAAGCCGCGATTGTGGCGGGTTGGCAGGAGAAGGGGGAGCGTGTCACGGTCGCGTTTGCGCACACCGTGTTCCTCGCCCCGGTACCGAGGCACGGCACCCACGCCGAGCCCATGTTCGCTCATCTCAAGAGCACCCGCCGCGTCCCACTGGCTTCACTGCGGGAGGCCGGTCGCGTCGCGGCGTTGACCCACGAGGCTCGGGTCTGCGTCATTCGTCGCGACCTGTACTACCGATACCGGTGGCTGGTGCCGATGAGCGATGTCGCAGAGGCGGAGCGGGTCCGTATCAGCAACGACCCCTTCTTCACGCCTCCGCGACCCGACTGGGCACCGCTGGACCCCGACGCCTGACCAGCATCTGCCCCGCATACGCCTCGTCAACCCCTAGCCTCAGGCGCTGTGACCACACCGACTGCGCCCCGAGCAAACCGGAACGTGTCGGGACCACAGAAGTGGTGTCGGCTCGTCCCACGTCGGGACTTGCTATTTCACCGGCACACCAAGCAGCGACGCCGACTAACTACGACGGTGTAACTACTAGATGTAGTGGTCACCTTACCGGCCGACACCGACAAAGTGCCGCGCTCGTCCTCAGGACCCCTCGTCGGTAGCCCAACGAACGATGCTTCGCAGGGTCGCCCCCGGCGAGCCCAGGCGCGCGCATCTCAGCGAACGGTTGTCGACCAGTCCCCTGTGGAGAAACGACAAGCGATGTCACTACTGACACCTCATGTCGTTTGTCCACAGGGCTACTGACACGTCGTGTCGCGTCACTGACAAGAAGGTGTCGCCGTCCTACTGACATCGGGTGTCGCGACCACTGACATCAAGGTGTCGCGTCTCATCAGTGCGCCATGTCGACGAACCGCGAGTAGTGGCCCTGGAACGCCACGACGACGTCGCGGGTCGGACCGTTGCGGTGCTTCGCCACGATCAAATCGGCCTCGCCGGGGCGGGTCGACTCCTTCTCGTAGGCGTCCTCGCGGTGGAGCAGGATCACGACGTCCGCATCTTGTTCGATACTGCCCGATTCGCGAAGATCCGACAGCATCGGGCGCTTGTCGGAACGCTGCTCCGCCCCACGGTTGAGCTGCGACAGCGCGATGACCGGGATCTCGAGCTCCTTGGCCAACAGCTTGATCTGACGCGAGAACTCCGAGACCTCCAGCTGGCGCGACTCGACCTTCTTGCCCGAGCTCATCAGCTGCAGGTAGTCGATGACAACGAGCTGCAGGTTGTGGCGCTGCTTGAGCCGCCGGGCCTTGGAGCGGATCTCCATCATCGTGAGGTTGGGGCTGTCGTCGATGAACAGCGGCGCCGAGGAGACCTCGCCCATCTTGCGGGCGAGCTTGGCCCAGTCGTCGTCGTTCATGTCGCCGTTGCGCATGACGTTGAGCGGGATCTTCGCCTCGGCCGACAGCAGACGCATCGTGATCTCGTTGCGCGTCATCTCCAGGCTGAAGATCGCCGCGGTCATGCCGTGGTGAATGGACGCCGACCGGCAAAAGTCGAGTGCAAGGGTTGACTTGCCCATAGCGGGACGCGCCGCGATGATCACCATCTGCCCGGGGTGCAGGCCGTTGGTGAGCTCGTCGAGGTCGGCGAAGCCGGTGGGGACGCCGACCAGCTGGCCGTCGCGGTTGGAGATGGCCTCGATCTCGTCGAGGGTGCCCTCCATGATCTCGGCCAGGGGCGCGTAGTCCTCGTTGGCGCGCTTGTCGGTGACCCGGTAGACGGCCTCCTGGGCGCGGTCGACGACGTCGTCGACCTGGCCCTCCCCGGCGTACCCCATCTGCGCGATCGAGGTGCCGGCGTCGACGAGCCGGCGCAGGATCGCCTTCTCGCGGACGATCTCGGCGTAGTAGCCGGCGTTGGCCGCGATCGGCACGGAGGCCGAGAGCGTGTGGAGGTAGGGCGCACCGCCCACCCGCTGCAGCTCGCCGCGGCGCTGCAGCTCGGCGGCGACTGTCACCGGGTCGGCCGGCTCGCCACGGCCGTAGAGGTCGAGGATCGCGTCGTAGATGACCTCGTGGGCCGGCCGGTAGAAGTCCGTGCCGCGGATCGCCTCGACCACGTCGGCGATGGCGTCCTTGCTCAGCAGCATCGACCCCAGGACGGACTGCTCTGCCACGTTGTCCTGAGGAGGCATCCGGTCGCCACCGGAGGGCGCGTAGTCCTCCTCGGGCTCGAAGTTGCTGCGCGCGAACTCGGCCACACTCACAGTTGATGCCCTCCACTTCACCACCCCCGCGACCCGCGGCGCGGGCGCGTCGATCACCACCAGATCTCGGCCAGACCTGCCAGATCCTGCGGGGGTGACGCTAGGTGCGGGCACCGACAACGCCGGTGCCAGGTCCACGACGAACCGTGACCGTACGGCGCCGGACAGCCTCGGCACCACTCAGTTGTCCACAGGCACCTGGGGATAACTGGGGACAGCCTGTGCAACCCGCCGACGAACGTGTGCACAGCCTGTTGACCCCGCTGGGGAGAACTTTTTCACTGAACCGCGAAACATGCCGCTGACCTGCACAAACGCCGATGTTCGGGTGTGGAACGCAGAAACTCCCGGGCGTGTTTCGTCCACCTTCTCGTCACCGGCGTGTCACCGGTATCCATGTCGACAAAGCGTCCCGGCGTCGAACCCGTGGAGGACTATCCACAAAAGGGGCCGAGTTCTGCACAGCCTGTAACCGCCGCACCCAGCCGGCCGCAATGATCCGATCGGGCCATCTCCGCGGCCACCGGACCGGCCCGGTCGGACCCCCTGGTGCCCCCGGTCGGGGGCGGGTCCACCATGGGGCGGTGCGCCGTCCTGCCAATCGCGAGCTCGACCGGGAGATCCGCCGGTTGGCCGTCCCGGCGTTCCTGGCGCTGATCGCCGAGCCGCTCTACCTGCTCGCCGACGCCGCCATCATCGGCCACCTCGGCACCCCCCAGCTGGCCGGGCTCGGCATCGCCGGCGCGATCCTCCAGACCGTCGTCGGCCTGTGCGTGTTCCTCGCCTACGGCACCACCGCCGCGGTGGCGCGCCTCCTGGGTGCCGGCGACCTCCGCGCGGCCCTGAGCCAGGGGATGGACGGCATCTGGCTCGCGGCGGTGATCGGCGTCCTCGCAACCGCCCTCGGTCTGGTCCTGCTCGGCCCCCTGGTGACCGCCTTCGTGGCCGACGCCGCCACCGCCGCCCACGCGATCGACTACCTCGCCTGGGCTCTGTGGGGCATCGTGCCGCTCCTGGTCGTCCTCGCTGGCACGGGGATCCTGCGCGGGCTGCAGGACACGCGTACGCCGCTCTACGTCGCCGTCGGCGGCAACGCCCTCAACGTCGTGCTCAGCCTCGCCCTCGTGCACGGCGCCGGGTTGGGCATCGCGGGCGCGGCGATCGGCACCGTCGTCGCCCAGAGCCTCTCCGCCCTCGGGCTCCTCGTCGTCGTCGTCCGCGCCGCGCGCCGTGAGGGCGCCCGGCTGGCTCCGGTCCCGCTCGGCATCCTGCGGGCCGGGCGCGCCGGCGTACCCCTGCTCGTGCGCACCCTCACACTGCGCGCCTCACTCCTGCTCACCACCGTCGTCGCCACCGGCGCAGGTACGACGTCCCTGGCCGCGCATCAGCTCGCGATGACCCTGTGGGGCTTCCTCGCCTTCGCCCTGGACGCCATCGCGATCGCCGCCCAAGCGCTGACGGGCCGGTCGCTGGGAGCCGGCGAGATCGAGCAGACCCGGCGGATCACCGCCAGGATGGTGCGGTGGGGCTGGTTGAGCGGCATCGTCACCGGTGTCGGCCTCGCCGCGCTCTCCCCGGTCCTCGGACCACTCTTCACCGGTGACACCGCGGTGCACGAGGCGCTCGTGCCGGCCCTGCTGATCGCCGCAGCCGGACAACCGCTCGCCGGGATCGTCTTCGTCCTCGACGGCGTCCTCATCGGCGCCGGTGACGGTCGCTACCTCGCCTGGGGCGGGCTCGTCGTGCTCGCGGTCTTCGCGCCGTTCGCCTGGTGGAGCCCGCACTTCCCCGGACCGGCCCTCGTCGGGTTGTGGGTCGCGTTCGTCGGGGTCTTCATGACCGGGCGTGCCGTGGTCCTCGTCCACCGCTCCCGCGGGGACCGGTGGTTGCTGGTCGGCGCGACCCGCTGAGCCGTACCGCCCATGCCCGGGCTCTATGCTCAGCCCCCATGACGCCCCTGCAGCAGATCGCGCTGGGGCTCGTCGTCATCGTCCTCACCGCGCCCGTGGGCGAGATCGACCTGCTGCTCGACCCCGTCGGGTGGCTGCTGGTCCTGGGTGGCGTCGCGCGCCTGCGCACCGGCGCACCTCGTCCGTTGCCCCGCAGCGGGTTGGTCACGCTCGCCGCGGTCGTGGCGGCCCTCGCCTCGGTCGTCCTGGCCGTCCCCGTCATGGTGCGCGACGCCTCGCCGGCCCAGCTGGCACCGCTCGTCGTGTGGCAGCCGCTCTTCTGCGCCGCGCTCAGCGCCAGCCTGGGCGGGCTGGCCCCCGCGGCCTCGCCCTGGTCGCGGCGCCTGCGCTGGCTGGCCTACGCCTTCTGTGTCGTGGCCGCGCTCCCGTTGGTGGTGCTGGCCGACGTCGAGGAGGCGTACGGCGCCGTGGCGTTCGCCGGCGCCGTCGCGATGCTGGTCCTCATCGTGGTGCTCTTCGTCCTCCACCGCGCGCCCTGGGTCCACCGCGCGCCGGCCACCCCGACCGCGAGCCGGCCGTGACCGCCGTGGTCGACACCCCCGCGACGTCTGTGGGCAGCACGCGCATGCGCCGCGGGCTGCTGTGCGCCGGCATCGGCCTGCTGATGCTGACGGTGCGCCTGCCCTGGGCCGGCGGCGACCTCACCCCCGACCTCGTCGCGCTCGTGCTGCTCGTCCTCGCCGGCCGCGCCCTGGGCACACCCGTGCTCACCGTCGCGGCGGCACTCGCCGTACCCCTGGAGGTCGTCGGGTACGGCGGGCTGCTCGCCGTCGTGCACGACGACGGCTACGGATGGTGGTACGCGACCGCCGCGGCGTCGTGGGTGCTCGAGGCGGTGATCACGCTGTGCGTGCTCGCCGCCGTGCTGCGGGACCCCCGGGTCGGCCGGTGGCGCGCGCCGACGCTGGCTCTCGCTGCGGCGTACGCCGTCGGGGTGCTCACCGCCGCGGGGCTGCTCGGCGCCGGCGACGTGGGCGGCTACGCCGCCGGCAGCGGCCTGGCCCTCCTCACGCCGCTCATCGACCTGGGCCAGCTGGTCGTGGCTGTGACGGCGATCGCCCTGGCCGGGAACACCGAAGGGCGCCCCCGCCGGTAGCGGGAGCGCCCTTCGTGGACGTGCTGGTGATGCGCGTGCGTCAGGCGGAGACGACGTTGAGCTGGACGGTGGCCGCCACCTCGTCGTGGACCCGGACGGTCACCTGGTGCGAGCCCAGGGACTTGATCGGGTTGCCGAGCACGATGGTGCGCTTGTCGATGTCGGTGCCGCCGGCCTTGATCGCCTCGGCGATGTCGGCCGGGGTGACCGCACCGAAGAGCCGACCGCCCTCGCCCGCGCGGACGCGGACGCTGACGACGCCGTTCTCGAGCTGCGCCTTGACCTGCTTGGCGTGGTCCTGGTCACGGACCGCGCGGGCCTGCCGAGCCGACTTGATCGAGTCGACGGTCTTCTGGCCGCCCTTGGTCCACCGCGTGGCGAAACCGCGCGGGAGCAGGTAGTTGCGGCCGTAGCCGTCCTTGACCTCGACGACGTCGCCGGGGCTACCGAGGCCGTCGACCTCCTGGGTGAGGATGAGCTTCATGCGTCAGTCCCCTCTCAGTTCCGGCCGGAGGCGCTGTAGGGCAGCAGCGCCATCTCGCGGGCGTTCTTGATCGCGATGGCGATCTTGCGCTGCTCCTGGACGGAGACGCCGGTGACCCGACGCGCGCGGATCTTGCCGCGGTCGGAGATGAACTTCCGCAGGAGTGCGGTGTCCTTGTAGTCGATCGTGGTGATCTTCGCAGCCTTAAGAGGATTCATCTTCTTCTTCGGCTTGCGAACGACTGGCTTCGCCATGGTGCTCTCTTTCGTGTTCGTTCCCGCTCACGGCACGCGCTGCGTGCCGAGCGGGGGATGCGGCCCTCGCGGACCGACGTGGGATCAGAAGGGGGGCTCGTCGCCGCCCGCGGGCCCACTGGCCCACGGGTCGTTGCCGCCACCCTGGGGGGCGCCACCCTGGCCGCCGTACCCGCCGCCACCCGACGGCGCGCCGCCGGTGGCCCACGGGTCGTTGCCGCCCTGGGGTCCACCCTGCTGGCCGCCGCCGAACCCGCCGCCGCCCTGCGGGGCGCCGCCGAAGCCACCGCCCCCACCGCCGGAGCGGTTGGCCTTGGTGACCTTGGCGGTGGCGTACTTCAGCGAGGGTCCGACCTCGTCGACCTCGATCTCGAAGACCGTGCGCTTCTCGCCCTCACGGGTCTCGTAGCTCCGGGACCGCAACCGGCCCTGGACGACGACCCGCATGCCCCGCTGGAGGGACTCGGCGACGTTCTCCGCCATCTGCCGCCAGGCGTTGCAGGTGAGGAAGAGCGCGTCGCCGTCCTTCCACTCGTTCGCCTGTCGGTCGAACGTGCGGGGAGTGGACGCGATGCGGAAGTTGGCCACAGCCGCCCCCGAAGGGGTGAACCGCAGCTCGGGGTCGTCGACGAGGTTGCCGACGACGGTGATGACGGTCTCGCCTGCCATGTGGAGGCCTTTCGGGTCGCGAGCGGAAGAGAGTCGATCGAGACGTTAGAGACTCGGACCGACACTCGCCAGGGGTGCAGCTTGCTCTGTGCACGGAACTCCGGGGAGCCCGCGCGGCAGATCAGCTGGCGTCGACGCGCATGACCTTCGTGCGGATGACCGTCTCGTTCAGGCCGAGCTGGCGGTCGAGCTCCTTGACCGAGGCGGGCTCGGCCTTGAGGTCGATGACGGCGTAGACGGCCTCGGACTTCTTGTTGATCTCGTAGGCCAGGCGCCGCTTGCCCCACACGTCGACGTTCTCGACGGTTCCGCCATCGTTGCGGATGACGTTCAGATAGGTGTCAAGCGAAGGCGCGACGGTGCGCTCGTCGGTCTCGGGGTCGAGCATGACCATGACTTCGTATGCACGCAAAGCGATCTCCACCTCCTTCGGACTCAGGCGGTCACGGCGTTTCCGTGACAGGAGGGCGTTGCGTCCGGGACAGGTCCCGGGTGGTCCGCGCAGCGGCACCGTGTCGGACGGGCATGCGCAGGACCGCGCAAGACTACCAGCGGGCCGGGGTGCAGCCGAAATCGTCGCGCGGCCTAGCCTGGGAGCCATGAGCGCCACGACGAGCCTGCGCATCGGAGCCCACGTCGACCAGACCGACCCGGTCGCGGAGGCCGAGGCCCGCGGCGCCGATCTGGTGCAGATCTTCCTGGGCGACCCGCAGGGCTACAAGGGTCCCGAGGTGCGGTACGCCGACGGCGCGGACGCGCTGCGGGAGCGGCTGGCTGCGGCCGGGGTGGACCTCTATGTCCACGCGCCCTACATCATCAACGTCGCCACCACCAACAACCGGATCCGGATCCCCAGCCGCAAGCTGCTGCAGCAGCACGTGGACGCCGCGGCCGCGCTCGGCGCCAAGGGCCTGATCGTCCACGGCGGCCACGTCAACAAGGCCGACGACCCCGCCCAGGGCTTCGACAACTGGCGCAAGGCCATCGAGGCGACCGACCTCAAGCTCCCGCTGCTGATCGAGAACACCGCCGGCGGCGACAACGCCATGACCCGCTACCTCGAGCGGATCGAGGGCGTGTGGGCCGCGATCTCGCAGGCCGACGGGTTCGACAACGTCGGCTTCTGCCTCGACACCTGCCACGCCCACGCCGGCGGCAACGGGCTCGCCGACGTCGTCGACCGGGTCCGGGCGATCACCGGGCGCATCGACCTCGTGCACGCCAACGACTCGCGCGACGCCTTCGACTCCGGCGCCGACCGGCACGCCAACTTCGGGGCCGGCCAGATCGATCCCGACGCGCTCGCGGCCGTGGTGCGGCAGGCCGGAGCACCGGTGGTCTGCGAGACCCCGGGTGGTCCCGACGAGCACCGCGCGGACTTCGCCTGGCTGCGGGAGCGGCTCTGAGCGTCCCGGCAGCCCCGCGATCGCACCGCGGCTAAGGTCGACCCCCGTGACCGCCCCCCGCCTCGCCCTCGCCCCCATCAGTCCCGAGGAGCACCTCGCCTTCCTCGAGGACCGGGCCGCCGCGGGCGGTGAGGTGAGCTTCCTCCAGACCCCGGCCTGGGCCCGCGTCAAGAGCGAGTGGAAGGCCGAGTCGCTCGGCTGGGCCGCGGTCTCCCCCGAGGGCGGCACCCGGCTCGTCGGCGCCGCGCTCGTCCTCTACCGCCAGCTGCCGAAGGTCAAGCGCTACCTCGCCTACCTGCCCGAGGGCCCGGTCATCGACTGGGAGAGCGACGACCTCGGCGCCTGGCTCGCGCCGTTGGCCGCGCACCTCAAGAAGCAGGGCGCCTTCGGCATCCGCATGGGCCCTCCGGTCGTCGTACGCCGTTGGGACGCCGCCGCCGTCAAGGCCGGCATCGCCGACGACGCCGTACGCCGCCTGGGCGATCTGCCGCCCACGGAGCGCAGCCAGACCGGCGCGCGGGTGGTCTCCCAGCTGCGCGAGCTCGGCTGGCGACCGCAGGCGGTCGAGGGCGGCTTCGCCGCCGGCCAGCCGCAGTTCAACTTCGTCGTCCCGCTCACCGACGCCGACGGCACCGCCCTCACCGAGGAGCTGGTGCTCAAGGGCATGAACCAGCAGTGGCGGCGCAACATCAAGAAGGCCGACAAGGCCGGGGTCGAGGTGACGGCGTACGACGGGGACGCGGTGGTCTCGACAAGCTCGACCGACCGGGGTGACGTGCTCGCCGCGTTCCACGACCTCTACGTCCACACCGCCCAGCGCGACGGCTTCACCCCGCGGCCGCTGACCTACTTCCGCACGATGGCCGCAGCGCTCGGCAGTGAGGACGCGGACCGGTTCCGCCTCTACCTCGCCCACCACGAGGGCGACCTGGTCGCGGCGACCATCGCGATCCGGGTCGGGCAGCGGGTCTGGTACTCCTACGGCGCCTCCTCCACCGAGAAGCGGGACGTCCGCGGGTCCAATGCCGCGCAGTGGCAGATGATCCGCGACGCGATCGCCGCCGGGGCGCGGGTCTACGACCTGCGCGGCATCACCGACACGCTCGCCGAGGGCGACGCGCAGCTGGGGCTCATCCAGTTCAAGGTCGGCACCGGTGGCGAGGCGATCGAGTACGCCGGGGAGTGGGACCTCCCGCTCAACCGTGCGCTCTACGCCGCCTTCGACCTCTACATGAAGCGGCGGTGAGGAGGTGCTCAGCCTCTACGTCGACGGTGAGCGCTGGCGTTCCCACCTGCGCACGACCTACGACGCGCTGCCCGGGATCGTCCCGGTCGCGAAGGGCAACGGCTACGGCTTCGGGCTGGGTCGGCTCGCGCGCCGCGCCGGCTGGCTCGGTGCGGACACGCTGGCGGTCGGCACCTACGGGGAGCTGGCCGAGGTCTCGTCGCGCTTCGACGGCGACCTGCTCGTGCTCACGCCGTGGCGGCCGTTCGTCGACGAGCAGTACGGCGACGCCGTCCGCGACCGGCGGGTGATCCACACCGTCGGCCGGCTGGAGGACCTGCAGGCGCTGATGGCGCGCGGCGACCGTCCGCGGGTCGTCCTGGAACGACTCACGTCGATGCTGCGCCACGGCCTGAGCGCACGCGACCTGCGCACCGCCGTCGCCGCCTGGGCCGAGCACGGCGGATGCCGGCTCGAGGGCGTGAGCCTGCACCTGCCGCTGGCGCAGGGCTCGCACCTGAGCGAGGTCGAGCGGCTGATGACCGACGTCGTCGCCGCCGGCATGCCGGCCAAGCGCGTCTGGGTCTCGCACCTCGACGACACCGAGCTGGCCGCGCTGCGGGCGGCGTACCCCGACTTCGAGATCCGGCCCCGCGTCGGCACCCGGCTGTGGCTCGGCGACCGCGACGCGCTGAGCGTCCGCGCGACCGTGCTCGACGCCCACGCCGTCGAGCGCGGCGACGAGTACGGCTACCGCGGGCGTACGGCGCCGCGCAACGGCACCATCCTGGTCGTCTCCGGCGGCACCGCGCACGGCATCGGCCTCGAGGCCCCGACCGGCCCGAGCGACCTGCGCTCGCGCGCGGCGTCGCTGGCGAAGGGCGGGCTCGACGCGGCGGGGTTCGTGCGCTCGCCGTACCTCATCGACTCCAAGCAGCGGCTCTTCGCCGAGCCGCCGCACATGCAGGCCTCGATGCTCTTCCTGCCCGCCGGGTCGCGGGTGCCGGACATCGGCGAGGAGGTCGACGTGCGGGTGCGGTTCACCGCCACCAGCTTCGACCGGACCGTCGTCAGCTGACGTGAGTTGAGTACTTCTGCCCTGCCGCATTGATTTCGTGGGCCCCAAGGTGGAGCCATGGAGCTCTCCCCGACCGGTGACGACCGGAAACGCCACTCGCTCGCCGTCACCGCCCTGACGGTCCTCGCCCACGTGATGCTGGTGGTGCTGGCACTCGACCGGGCCGCCGGCGTCGTGCTGCTCGACGCGCAGACGTCGAGCTGGGGCGTGGAGTACGTCGACACCGGCTTCTGGAACGCCGCCTGGCTGCTGGTGCCGCTCGCCGGCGTGGCGGCCGCCCTTTGGGTCTGGGGCGGCGTCCTGACGGTGGTGCTCGCCGTGGCCGCCCACACCGTGGCCGCGACGACCACGATCCAGCGCTACCACGCAGACGACTGGGGCAGCGGGTTGGAGGAGCTGAGCTACTTCTGGCCGCTGGGCCACCTGGTGCTCGGCGTGATCGTCGTCGCGGTCGGCGCGATCATCGGCCGTGCCCACCGGCGCTCGCGGGCGCGACTGGATGCAGCGGGTCGTCGGTGAGCCCGTCGCGACGCACCGGGTCGTGCCAGGGTCGCAGCACGTCGCGGACGACCACCGCCCCGAGGTAGACCTGGGCGGCGATCCGGACCACGATCGCCAGGGCGTACGCCGCGTCCGGCGCCCCGCTGGTCGCGGCCGCGGTCCACCCGCCCAGGTGCAGCCACACCATCGCGAAGTAGAAGACCTCACCGGCCTGCCAGACGGCCAGGTCGCGCACCCGCGGACGGGCGAGCACGGCCAGCGGAAGCAGCCACAGCACGTACTGCGGCGAGTAGACCTTGTTGATCAGCAGGAAGCCGAGCACGACGAGGAACGCCAGCTGCGCGACCCGCGGCGTCCGCGGCGCCACGAGCCCGAGCAGCAGCACCAGCAGGCACACGCCGGCGAAGAAGATCCACGACACGTTGTTGACGACCGCGGTCGAGGCCTCTGCCCCCATCGTCGACAACGCCAGCCAGACCGACCCGAGGTCCCCGGCGCGGTCGGAGTTGAAGCGCCAGAAGACCAGCCACTCGTCCCAGCCGGTCAGCGCCACGGGCACGTTGAGCGCCAACCAGCTGAGCACCGCCGCGACCAGGGTCCGGGCGCACCGGCCCAGCTCGCGCCGGCGCAGGCACACCACGAGGAACGCACCGAGCAGGAACAACGGGTAGAGCTTCACCGCGACGCCGACCCCGACCGCGACACCCGCCAGCCACGGCCGGTCGCGCGCCCACGCCCACAGCGCCGCGGCGACCGTGAGCAGCGCCCAGGCATCCCAGTTGATCAGCAGGGTCAGCACGAGCACCGGTGAGCAGACGACCAGCGCCGCATCCCACGGCCGCGTGGGCTGGGCACGCACGAGGAGGTACGCCGCCGCGAGGACCGCAAGACCCAGGGCGATCGCGTTCAGCGCGACGAAGAGCGCCAGCTCGCCGTGACCCGCGCCCACGGCACCCCACAGGTCTTCGACCGGGAGGAAGGACCGCGCCTCGAGGTCGGCGCCCGCGAGCCGGTGGGTCAGCGCGGCCAGCAGCCAGACCAGCACCGCGATGCCGACGGGGTACTCCATCCCGGGGTAGCGGCCGTCGGTCGCGGCGTAGGGCCAGACCCCCTCGGCGTACCCCCGGCCCGTGTAGAGGTAGCCGATGTCGGAGTAGCACATCCGCGCGTAGCGCAGCGATCCTCCGCCCCAGCCCGCCGCGACGCAGGGTGCTTTCTGCAGCATCGCCAGCACGACCGCGACGACGCCCAGCGCGAGCACCACCCGGACGGGGCTCCACCACCGGTGCCCCGCGGCGTGCCGGCCGCTCGGTCCGCCGACGCCCTCGCTCCACGCCCGCAGTGCCGGGTCCTCGTGGGTCGGCCGGACGCGGGACGTGGGCAGGGCGGTCACCTCCGTCGAGTCAGTGGCGCGGGTCAGGCCGCGCGGCGACCGCGTCCCGACGGCGTACGGCGTCCGCCGGTGCCGCCGGACCCCTGTCCGGGGGGACGACCCGCGGTGGACCCGTCGGTCGGCTCACCGGTGGGCTCGCCGGTCGGCTCGGGGTCGGGCTCGCACGGTCGCAACGGCCCGCCGCAGTTGTCGGTCGGCCCCGTGGTGGGCTCGTCGGTGGGTGTCGGCTCCTGCGTGGGCGTCGGCTCCCGGGTGGGGGTCGGCGTCCGGCTCGGCCGCGGCTTCTTCGTGGGCTCGGTCTCCTCGGTCTCCTCCGGCTGCGCGGGTGCCGGGGCGGGCGCGACCGGAACCGGCGCGTGACCGTCGCTGGGCGGGTCGCCGTCGACGAAGACCGGGGGCGGGAAGTCCTCGAACGGCTTGTCCTCGTGCCAGGCATCCATCGCCGCCTTGAACGTGCGCGCGGGGTAGGACCCGCCGAAGAACTCGGGCATGTAGCCCTCGAGCTGCTCGTTGCCCTTGCCCCGGACATACATCACCGCGGTCGACAGCTGCGGGGTGTAGCCGATGAACCACGACGAGGAGACCTCGCCCTTGGCGTTGGTCGCGGTGCCGGTCTTGCCCGCGGTCGCGCGGCCGCCGGCGAGCTGGGCGTTGCGACCCGAGCCGGCGGTGACGACCTGCTGCAGCGCGTACGACGTGTCGGCGGCCAGGTCGGTGTCGAGCACCCGCTTGTTGCGCTTGGGCGCGCTGTATTCCACGTCGCCGCGGCGGTTCTCGACCCGCTCGATCACGTGCCAGCGTCCACCGACGCCACCGTTGGCGACGATGCCGTAGGCGTTGGCCATCGAGATCGGGCTGGCGATCGAGGAGCCCAGCGCCACGCCGATGTTGTCGTCGATGGAGCCCTTGGGCAGGCCGAAGGACTCGGCGAGCTTCACGATCGACTGCGGACCGTCGTCCATCGCCATCGTCAGGTCGATGAAGGCGGTGTTGATCGAGTCGGCGGTCGCCCGGATCAGGTCGACGCGGCCGTAGGAGCGGGTCCCCTGGTTGTTGATGGGCCGCTCGGCCCCCGGGACGGTGTAGCCGGAGTTGCCGTCGAAGGTGTCGCGCAGGCTGAAGCCCTGGCGCAGGCCCTCCATCAGCGCGAACACCTTGAACGTCGAGCCCGGCTGACCGCCGGCCGCCGCCCAGTTGATCTCGCTGCGCAGGAAGTCCTGGCCGCCGTACATCCCGCGCAGGGCACCGGTGCTCGGCTCGACGGAGGCGACCGCGACGTGCAGCTCGGGCAGGCCCTCGGGCTTGTTGTCGCGCACCGCCTCGCGGGCTGCTCGCATCGCGTCGCGGGTGAAGGTCGTGGTGACGCGCAGGCCCTGGGTGTCGATCTGCTCCTCGGTGAAGCCCTGGCGCACCAGCTGCTGGCGCACGAAGCGCATCATGTGGCCCTTCTGCCCGGCGAACCGGTTGGAGGCCTTCTGGCGCGGGAACTTCGGCAGCCGCTCGGCGGCCTCGTCGGCGTCGCTCTGGCTGACCTGCTCCAGCTCGACCATCCCGTCGAGCACGTAGCGGTAGCGACGCTCCAGCCGATCGCGCGCGGTGTCGCCGTTGGCGGGGTCGAGCCGGTTGGGCTGGTTGACGATCGAGGCGAGCGCAGCGGACTGGCGCAGGTTGAGGTCGGCGGCGTCGACGCCGAAGTACGCCTTCGCCGCGGCCTGGACGCCGTAGGCCCCGCGGCCGAAGTAGATGGTGTTGAGGTAGCCCTCGAGGATCTCGGACTTGTCCTTCTGCCGGTGCACCTTCAAGGAGAGGAACGCCTCCTTGATCTTGCGCGACCAGGTGCGGTCCTGGGTCAGGTAGAGGACCTTGACGTACTGCTGCGTGATAGTGGACGCGCCCTGCGTGGAGTCGCTGGTGGCGTTGGAGAACGCCGCGCGCACGATGCCTCGGGGGTCGAGGCCCTGGTTGGACCAGAAGGTGCGGTCCTCAGCAGCGATCATCGCGTCCTGCATGTGCTCGGGCACCCGCGACAGCGGGATGCTGACGCGGTTCTGCACGGCGAAGCGCCCGATCTCGGTCTTGCCGTCGGCGTAGTAGACGAACGTCGTCTGCGCCTCGAAGTCCTCGTTGGGGTCGGGGATCTCCACGGCGGCGTACACGTAGGCGAACGCGCCCGCGCCCAGGACGAACAGTCCGAGGAGGGTGAGCAGCAGGCCGCGGACGATCCTCGCCCGTCGGCTACGCTCCTTCTTCGGCTTGCCGTTGCGCTTGGTCGCCGGGGCGTTGTTCTTGCCCGCCTTCGCCGGCGTGCTCGTGGCAGCCCGACGCCCACCCCTGGGCGCCGACCGCTTCCCGTGGTCGCTCACGAGGTTCGAGGGTACGGGATCCGACCGCGGACGACGGTCCTCCCGTGGCGCGACTCACCTGCACCGCCGACGCGCTCGTGTGGCGGTTCGATATATCGATGCGATAGATTCGCCCGCTAGGTCGTCCCGCAGGCCGTCGCCGTACTCCCGTCCCGCCCTCCCAAGTCACACCCGTGAGGAGACCCGTGGCCCGTCGTGGTGAGTCACTCGAGCTCGCAGTCCTCGGACTGCTGCACGAGGTCCCCATGCACGGCTACGAGCTGCGCAAGCGGCTCAACCTCATGCTCGGGTGGGGCCGGGTCCTGTCGTACGGCACGCTCTATCCGGCGCTGAAGAAGCTGCTGCGCGCCGGGCTCATCGCCGAGACTCCCGTCCCGGGTGGTGCCGCTGCCGTCGTGAGCCGGCGTCAGCGCATCGTCTACGAGATCACCGACGCCGGGGAGCAGCACTTCAAGGAGCTGGTCAACGAGGTCGGACCGTCGGCCTGGGAGGACGGCTCGTTCGACGTACGCTTCGCGTTCTTCTCGCGCACCGACCTGTCCAGCCGGCTGCGGATCCTCGAGGGTCGCCGGTCGCGGCTGCAGGAGCGGCTCGACCGCGTGCAGGCCCAGATCGACCGGACCCAGCGCGACGTCGACCGGTACGCCGTGGAGCTCCAACGCCACGGGTTGGAGTCGGTGCAGCGGGAGGTGAGCTGGCTCTCGGAGCTCATCGCCGCGGAGCACGCCCGCCAGCTTGCCCCTGAAGGCCCGCAACAGCAGGCCGACCAGACCAGTCAGTCCACCAAGCCCACCGCAACACAGGAGTAGAGGAGAGCCCTATGGGTTCGGTACGAGTAGGGATCGTCGGAGTCGGCAACTGCGCCACCTCCTTGGTCCAGGGTGTCGAGTACTACAAGGACGCCGACCCCGACGGCACGGTCCCCGGGCTCATGCACGTCGTGTTCGGTGACTACCACGTGCGTGACGTCGAGTTCGTCGCCGCGTTCGACGTCGACGCCAAGAAGGTCGGCTTCGACCTCTCGGATGCGATCAACAACTCCGAGAACAACACCATCCGCATCTGCGACGTCCCGCCGACCGGCGTGACCGTGCAGCGCGGGCCCACCCTCGACGGTCTGGGCAAGTACTACCTCGAGACCATCGAGGAGGCCGACGCGCCGGCCGTGGACGTGGTCCAGGCGCTCAAGGACGCGCAGGTCGACGTGCTGGTGTCCTACCTCCCGGTGGGTTCGGAGGAGGCCGACAAGTTCTACGCGCAGTGCGCGATCGACGCGGGTGTCGCGTTCGTCAACGCCCTGCCCGTCTTCATCGCCTCCGACCCGGAGTGGGCGAAGAAGTTCGAGGACGCCGGCGTCCCGATCGTCGGTGACGACATCAAGTCGCAGGTCGGTGCCACCATCACCCACCGCGTGATGGCGAAGCTGTTCGAGGACCGCGGCGTCGCGCTGGACCGCACCTACCAGCTCAACGTCGGCGGCAACATGGACTTCAAGAACATGCTCGAGCGCGACCGCCTGGAGTCCAAGAAGGTCTCGAAGACCCAGGCCGTGACGTCGAACCTCACCGGCTCGCTCGGCGGCAAGACCGCCGACGACCGCAACGTGCACATCGGCCCGTCGGACTACGTCGCCTGGCTCGACGACCGCAAGTGGGCCTACGTGCGCCTCGAGGGTCGCGCGTTCGGTGACGTCCCGCTGAACCTGGAGTACAAGCTCGAGGTCTGGGACTCCCCGAACTCCGCCGGCATCATCATCGACGCCGTCCGCGCGGCGAAGATCGCCAAGGACCGCGGCATCGGCGGTCCGATCCTGTCCGCCTCGGCCTACCTCATGAAGTCGCCGCCGGTCCAGATGCAGGACGACCTCGGTCGCGCCGAGTTGGAGAAGTTCATTAAGGGCGAGGTGTGAGCGCGAGGCACGAGCGCACACCCTCTGGCCCGAAGGTTGAGTAAGCCCCGCGGCTGAGGAACGAAGCCGCGACGGGCGCACCGAAACCAGGCGCAGCCTGAGCCCGCCGTACGCCGCTTCATGCGCACTGCCGAGCGCCCGTCCCCTCTGTGGGGGCGGGCGCTCGGCGCTCTTCGCGCCCCCCGGGGCCGGATACAGTGAGCGCATGTCCGACCCCGCGCCCGACGCCCCGGCTCCCTGGGGCGGTGCGGTGACCGCCGAGGCGGAGCGGACGCCGGTCCCGCCGCTCCCCCCGCCGGGCTGGTACGCCGACCCCAGCGACGACTTCGAGGTCCGCTGGTGGAGCGGGTCGGTGTGGACCGACCACGTCTCGACCCAGGGCTACACCGGCCTCTCCCCGCTGGTCCTCGACCCCGTGCCCGCCGAGGAGACGACCGTCTGGTGGGGCCCCGAGCCGCGGATCCGGTTCACCACCGAGCGCGCCTACCTGCTCCACCCGGGACCCGACGGCTGGCAGGAGCTGGTCGTGCCGTGGCGCGCGGTCCGCGCCGCGTGGTGGCAGCCGACCGCCCACACCACGAGCCCGACCCCGAGTCCTGCGGGACCGCTCGTGCACGTCGGCCTGCAGCTCGACCAGGCCGGACTGCCCGACCAGGTCTGGATCCCCGCGCTCCCCGACGGCGCGCGGGTCGCGGCGGTCGCCCGCATGTGGGCCCGCCGGCACCAGCGGTGAGCCCCGCACTCCCCGTCCGCCCGCCCGTCCGCGCTCCTCGCACCGGCCTCGGTCAGCTGCTGCACCTGCTCGGCGGGAGCGGCTTCCGGCGGCTCTTCGCCGTCCGCGTCACCAGCCAGTTCTCCGACGGCGTCTTCCAGGTCGCGCTGGCTTCTTATGTCGTCTTCGCCCCCGAGCGCGCGCCCTCGGCCTGGGGGATCGCCGCTGCCCTGGCCGTCGTGCTGCTGCCGTTCAGCGTGCTCGGTCCGTTCGTGGGCGTGCTGCTCGACCGGTGGTCGCGCCGCCAGGTGCTCGTGTGGGCCAACCTCGTGCGCGTCCCGATGCTGCTCGCGCTCGCCGCCTGCTTCGTGGCGGGCGTCGACGGTCCGGGCCTGTTCGTCCTGATCCTCGCCTGCCTGTCGGTCAACCGGTTCCTGCTCGCGGGGCTCTCCGCAGCGCTCCCCCACGTCGTCGATGCCGACGAGCTGGTGTGGGCCAACGCCGTCACCCCCACCTCCGGGACAGGCGCCTTCGTGCTCGGTGCTGCGGCAGGGGCCGCCGTACGCCCGGTCGGGGAGGTGGTGCTGCCGGGCGTCGGCGACGCCGGCGACGTCGTGGCGGTGCTGGTCGCGACGCTCGGGTACGTCGCCGCGGCCCTCGTCGCGGCCGGGTTCGCCCGATCCGCGTTGGGCCCGGACTTCGACCCCGCCCGTCCGGCCGTGCGCGCCGCGGTGCGCAACGTCGTCGACGGGCTCGTGGCGGGGTTGCGCCACCTCGGCGCACGCCGGGACGCGGCGTACGCCCTGGCCACGATCGGCGCGCACCGGTTCTGCTACGGCCTCACCACCGTCGGCCTGATCCTGCTCTACCGCGAGCACTTCCACCCCGGCGACACCGACGCCGCCCTCGCAGGGTTGGCGACGACCGTCGTGGTCGCGGGAGCGGGCTTCGTGACCGCCGCGGTGATCACGCCGATGGTGACGCCGCGGCTCGGCCGGCACCGGTGGGTCCTGCTGCTCCTCGTGCTCGCCGCGGTCGTCCAGCTCTTCCCGAGCGCGCTCTACACCCAGCCGGCGGTCCTCGTGGCGGCGTACCTGCTCGGGGTCGTCAGCCAGGGCGTGAAGATCTGCGTCGACACCCTCGTCCAGTCGGGCGTCGACGACGCCTTCCGCGGGCGGGTGTTCGCGTTGTACGACGTCATCTTCAACGCCGCCTTCGTGGCCGCGGCTGCCGCCGCCGCGCTGGTCCTGCCCGCCGACGGGCGGTCGGTGCCGGTGCTGGTGGCGTGCGCGCTGGGCTACCTCGTGACGGCGGTGGCGTTCGCCCGGCTCACACGGCGTACCCCCGCGGACGTGGCGCTCAGCGCTCCGCGTCGGCCTTGATCGCCGCGAGGGTCTGCGCCATGCCCGCCTGCAGCTCGGCGGTGAAGGTCTCGGTGCCGCCGAGAACCCGCTTCGTGAGCGTCGTGGAGAGCTTCGAGATGCCCTGGGGCGCCTCACGCCGTTGGGTGATGCGCGTGCCGGTCGCGGTCGGCTCGAGCTCGAAGCTCCAGACGGTGTAGTTCTCCTTCACCCGGAAGGCGAACTCGCGGTCCTCGACGAACCGGACGATCTTCGCCTGCGTCGGCCAGAACAGCGGCCCGCGCCGGTTGATGTTGACGAAGGTCGCACCCTGCTTCGGCACACCGCCGCGCAGGAACGTCTTCACGACCTGCGGGCTCCAGCGGGTCATGTGGCGCGGGTCGGCGAGCAGCTGCCAGACCGTGCTCGGCGGCGCCGCGACCTCGATGGTGGCCTCGAGCTCGGGGGTGGCGGTCTGCGTCATGGAGGGCTCCTGCGTGCGGGCGGCGTACGGCGTACTGGCGGGTAGGAACGTGCGTACGCTCCCATCCCCGCGCGACCGTGTCGAGAGGTCGGCGTCAGGCGGGACGTCACGCGCGTCACACTGCCCGCTGCTCCCACCACGCGAGGAGGGCGGCGCGGGCCTCGTCGGCGGACTTCGGGCCCTCCTCGATGCGCAGGTCGAGGAGGAACTGGTAGGCCTGGCCGACCTCGCGGCCGGGGCCGATGCCGAGGATCTCCATGATCTGGTTGCCGTCGAGGTCGGGGCGCAGGGAGGCGAGCTCCTCGGCCTCCGAGAGCCGCTCGATGCGGGCCTCGAGGTCGTCATAGGTACGCCGCAGGCGCTCGGCCTTGCGCCGGTTGCGGGTGGTGCAGTCGGCGCGGGTGAGGACGTGGAGGCGCTCGAGCTGGTCGCCGGCGTCGCGGACGTAGCGGCGCACGGCGGAGTCGGTCCACTCGCCGGTGCCGTAGCCGTGGAAGCGCAGGTGCAGCTCGACGAGCTTGGCGACCGCGTCGATCTCGTCGCCGGAGAACCGCAGTGCCTTCATCCGCTTGCGGGTGATCTTCGCGCCGACCACGTCGTGGTGGTGGAACGTCACCGTGCCGTCGTCGAGGAAGCGGCGGGTGCGGGGCTTGCCGACGTCGTGCATGAGCGCGGCGAAGCGGGCGACGAAGTCGGGGCCGTCGCCGAGGCGGTGCTCGAGGTCGATGGCCTGCTCGAGCACCGTCAGGGTGTGCTCGTAGACGTCCTTGTGCCGGTGGTGCTCGTCGCGCTCCAGTGCCAGCGCGGGCAGCTCGGGCAGGACGTGGTCGGCCAGGCCGGTGTCGACGAGCAGCGCCAGCCCCCGACGGGGGTACGGCGCACACACGAGCTTCACCAGCTCGTCGCGCACGCGCTCGGCCGAGACGATCGAGATCCGCTCGGCCATCGCGGTCATCGCGGTGACGACCTCGGGGGCAACGTCGAAGCCGAGCTGCGCGGCGAAGCGCGCCGCGCGCATCATCCGCAGCGGGTCGTCGGTGAAGGAGTCCTCGGGCGTGCCGGGGGTGCGCAGCACCTGCTGCACGAGGTCGACGACTCCGCCGAACGGATCCTCCACCTCCCGCCCGGGCAGCCGGACCGCCATCGCGTTCACGGTGAAGTCGCGCCGGCCGAGGTCGCCCTCGAGGCTGTCGCCGAAGTCGACCTCGGGCTTGCGCGAGGACGGGTCGTAGGACTCCGAGCGGTAGGTCGTCACCTCGACCACCCAGTCACCGCGGCGCGCACCGATCGTGCCGAACGCCCGCCCCATGTCCCAGGTCGCACCGCCGGCGAACTTCTTCAGCAACCGCTCGGTGACGTCGGGACGGGCGGAGGTCGTGAAGTCGAGGTCGTGGTGGGACCGACCGAGCATCGCGTCGCGCACGGGTCCGCCGACCAGGGCGAGCTCCTCCCCGGCCTCGGCGAAGAGCCCACCCAGCTCGTCGAGCACGTCACCCATCGCGTCGAGCGTCGCGGCGACGCGACCAGGCACGTCGGCGACGCGGACGACGGCCGGGCTGGGGGTCGGCCCGGGGGCAGGGCTGGGGGTCGGCACGGCCGACGAGTCTAGACGCGCCCCGGGGCGTGCCCGACGGCCGAGGCGGACCTCTACCCTGGGCGCCGTGACCTTCCGTGCCGCGCACCGCTTGCTCGCGCTCGCGCTCGGTGCCGTGCTCGGGGGTACGACGCTGCTCACCGCCCCCGCCGCGCACCCCGCGCCGGGCAGCGCCCAGTCGGATGCGGTCCGGGTCGCCCAGGAGTCCGACGAGACCCCCGACCCCGAACCCGAAGCCGATGCGCTGACGGTCCGGATCGACTCCCTCACTCCCAGCGCCGTGCCCCGCCGCGGACGGGTGACGGTCACCGGCACGGTGACCAACACCTCCGAGGAGCTCTGGCAGAACCTCCAGGCGTCGCTCGTGGTCTCCCCCGAGCCGCTGCGCACCCGCGCCGCGCTCGCCGAGGCGGCCGCCAGCGACCCCGACCTCGTCATCGGCCGACGCCTGCTCGACGACGGACAGTTCGTCAACGTCGGCACCCTGGCCGCCGGCGCCACGGCCCCCTTCCGCCTGAGCATCCCGCGCCGCGAGCTGCCGATCAGTGGCGCACCGGGCGTCTACTGGCTCTCGGTCCACGTGCTCGGCACCGACACCGACGGCAACCGTGACGACATCGCCGACGGCCGGGCCCGGACCTTCCTGCCCCTGGTCCCGGCGGCCCCGCGGACCGAACGGACCCCCGTCACGACCTCCCTCGTGGTGCCGTTGCGCGAGCAGGTGCTGCGACGCGCCGGCGGCACCATCGCCGAGACCGCCTCCTGGGACGAGCTGCTCGACGACGACGGACGGCTGGCCCGCCTGCTCGAGTTCGCCGAGGCGACCGCTCCCGCACCGCTCACCTGGCTCGTCGACCCCGCGGTCCTCGACGCGGTGGCCCGGCTGGCGGCGAACAACCCCGGCTTCGACACCGGCCCGAGCGAGGAGACGCCGTCGGGCGGCACCGGCGGTCCCGACCCCAGCCCGAGCACGCCGACCGACGAGACCGGCAGCGGCAACGGCGGCGAGGCTGGCGCCGACGGCACCGCGCCCCGGACCCCCGACCCCGAGACGGTCAGGCGCGCCGAGCTCGCCGGGACCTGGCTCGAGCGCTTCCGCGAGGCCGTCGCCGACGTACCTCTCCTGACCCTGCCGTACGCCGACCCCGACGTCGCGGCCGCATGGCGCCACGGACGCCTCGACCTCGTCGCCGACGCGGTCGCCCAGAGCGGCATCGCGCTGGCCGACCTCGGCTTCCGTGCGGCCCCGGTGACCGTCGCCCCGCTCGACGGTCTCCTGCCCGGCCAGGCGCTCGGACCGCTCGGCGACCTGCTCGCGGAGACCGCCGAGGACGCGACGGTCCTGCTCTCCGACGCCGCTGCACCCGAGGCGACCTCGAGCACCATCCGCGCCGCCGACCACCGCGTCGTCCTCAGCGACGCCGCTGCCGGCAGCGGCGGTCCGGCACCGGGCGACCCCCACGACTCCCTCGCGATCCGGCAACGGGTCCTCGCCGAGGCCGCGCTGCGGGTCGAGGGCGTCGGCACCGACCAGCCGCCGAGCGACGCGACGCCGGAGGAGGCCGCGGCCGTCGGCGGCACCGGCCGACCGCTCGTCGTGCAGCTGCCCGACGACTGGGACCCCGGCACGGGCGACGCGGGCGACTTCCTGGGCGGGCTCGACGTCGACTGGCTCGACCTCTCGGCATTGCGCACCGCGGTCACTGACCGGGGACGCGACGAGGACTACCCGACCGACCTGGCCTACCCCCGCTCCGCGCGGCGCGCCGAGCTGCCGGCGCGCAACCTGGAGACCGCCGCCGACCTGCGCGAGGCCGGGCGCACCCTGGCATCACTGCTCATGCTCAACGACACGGTCGACACCGAGATCGACCGCGCCGCGCTCAGCGCGGCCTCGGCGCAGGCGCGCGAGCTGCCCACCACCCCGGTCAGCCTGGCGCGGGCCACCGCCGCGACGGTCGGCGAGCTGCTCGACAGCATCCGGGTCGAGGGCCCGGAGTTCGTCACGATGTCCAGCGGCGAAGGCCACTTCGCCGTGACCGTCGTCAACGACCTCGACGAGCCGGTCCGTGTGGCCGTGCTCTCGACGACCGACGACGACGAGCTCACGATCAGCGCACCCGCCCCGCTCGAGCTCACCGGGGGCGCGCGGGTCTCGCTGCGCCTGGGGGCGCGGTCATCGGGCTTCGGCGTCAGCGAGGTGCGCCTGACGCCGGCGACCGCCGACGGTTCCCTGCTGCCCAACACCACCACGATCAACGTCCGTCGCAGCCAGGTCGGAGTCGTGATCTGGGTCGTGATGGGTCTCGGTGCCGCTGTGCTCGTCGTCGCCCTCGTGGTCCGGGTCGTGCGCCGTCGGCGCGAGGCCGAGCCGGATCCGGAGCCGTCCGCGTGAGCGACGACGCCGCCCGGGAGCGCAGCAGCATCCTCGCCTCGAGCGCCGTGATGGCCGCGGGCACCGTCGTCTCCCGGATCAGCGGCTTCGTCCGGGCGGCGCTGCTGGCCGCGGCACTCGGCGCGTTCCTGCACGCCGAGCTGTTCACGATCGCCAACACGATCCCGAACATGCTCTACATCCTGCTCGCCGGCGGCGTCTTCAACGCCGTCCTCGTGCCCCAGCTGGTCCGCGCCATCGAGCGGGGACCGGAGAGCGGAGAGCGCTACACCAACCTCGTCATCACGGTCGCCGGCCTGTTCCTCGCCGGCGTCACGGCGCTGCTCGTGCTGTGCGCGCCGTGGATCATGCAGGTGCTGCTCAGCGACCAGTTCTTCGAGCCGGCGTACGCCGAGCACCGCGAGTCGATCATCAACCTCGCGCGCTACTGCCTGCCGCAGGTCTTCTTCTACGGGATGTTCACGCTGGTCGGCCAGGTGCTCAACGCCCGCGGGGTGTTCGGCCCGATGATGTGGGCGCCGATCGCCAACAACGTCGTCTCGATGGCGGTGCTGGGCGGCTACCTGTGGGTCTTCGGCCCGACCTCCGACGTCAACGCGGCGTACTCCTCCTCCCAGGAGCTCGTCCTCGGCCTCGGCTCGACGTTCGGCATCGTGGTCCAGCTGGCGGTGCTGGTGCCGTTCCTGCGCGCGGCCGGGGTGCGCTACCGCCCCCGCTTCGACGTCCGCGGCTCCGGCCTGGGACACACCGCCCGGCTGGCCGGCTGGACGATCGGCTTCGTCATCGTCAACCAGATCGCCTACACGGTCGTGGTCCGGGTGGCGTCGTCCGGAGCCGCCGCCGGCGCCGTGGCCGAGACCGGCACGGGCTACACCGTCTACTCCCAGACGTTCCTGCTGATGATCCTCCCGCACTCGGTGGCCACGGTCTCGCTGGCGACCGCGATGCTCCCGCGCCTGTCACGCCTCGCCAACGCCGGTGACCGCCGCGGGCTCGGGAGGGAGGTCGCCTCGACCCTGCGGATCGCGCTGACCCTCATCGCCCCGGCAGCGGCCGCCCTCGGCCTGGTCGCCCTGCCGGTCAGCGAGCTGGTCTTCGGGTACGGCGCGGCCGCCGACAGCGCCGACGCCTACGCGCCATCCCTCGCGCTGTTCGGACCCGGGCTGTTGTTCTTCACCATCCACTACCTGATGCTGCGCGGCTTCTACGCGATGGAGCAGACGCGCACGGTCTTCTGGATCCAGTGCATCGTCGCGGTCGTCAACATCGCCGCCGCGGTCGGCTACACCCGCGGGATCGACCCCATCGACACCGCGCCGCGCCTCGTGCTGGCCTATGCCAGCGCCTACCTGGCCGGGGCGATCGTCTCCTTCGCCGTCCTGCGTCGTCGTACGACGACCGACGGTGTCCCGGGCCTGGCGCTGCGCCCGCTCGGCGTCTTCGCCGCGCGCATCGCCGCCGCGCTGGTGCCGGCGGTGCTCGCGGCGGCCGGCGTGATGATCGGCCTCGAACGCCTGCTCGACGACACCACGTGGGCCGACAGCAAGTTCGCGGCGATCGCCGTCCTGGCCGCCACCATCGGTGTCGAGCTGGTCGTCTACCTCGTCGTGGCCCGCGCGCTGCGCGTTGCCGAGGTGCAGGAGATGACCGCGCTGGTCGCGCGACGCCTTCCCGGCCGGTCTCGCCGCTGAGGGACCTACCATGGCTCCACGACACCGAAGCCGACGAGCTGGGGAGGGCAGTGCCAGGTGGCCGATGACGCACCGCCGCGACCTGGGGACCCGTGGGGCCACGGTGCCGTGCTGGCGCGTCGCTACCGGCTCGAGGACCTGCTCACCGACCACGACGGCGCGCGGTTCTGGCGGGCGTCGGACCAGATCCTCGCCCGCGACGTGGCAGTCCACGTCCTGTCCGCCGACGACCCCCGCGCCCGACCGGTCATCGCCGCCGCCCGTGCCTCGGCCGCCGTCTCCGACAGTCGCTTCCTGCGCGTCTTCGACGCCGACATCGTCGGCGACGTCGCCTATGCGGTCGTCGAGTGGGGATCGGGGATGTCCCTCGACCTGTTGATCGCGGAGGCGCCGCTGCCGCCGCGCCGCGCGGCGTGGCTGGTCAAGCAGGTCGCCGAGGCGATCAGCGCAGCGCACGCACACGGCGTCGCGCACGGCCGGCTGATCCCCGAGAACGTCCTCGTCACCGAGACCGGCTCGGTCAAGCTGATCGGGTCGGTGATCGACGCCGTCCTGGCGCAGCCGCGCGAGCCCTGGGGCCCTCAGGGCGCCGCACTGGGCGACCACGAGTCCGACGTGGTCAACCTGGCCGCCCTGCTCTACGTCTCGCTCACCGGCCGGTGGCCCGGCACGTCCGGCTCGGCGCTGCCGCCCGCCCCGGCCGAGCAGGGACGCCTGCTGCGTCCGCGCCAGGTCCGCGCCGGTGTCCCGCGCCCCCTCGACGCGCTGTGCCAGCGCGCCCTGCAGCCCGAGGCGGATCCGCAGGGGTACGCCGTGGAGACGGCCCACGAGATCGCGGCCGCCCTCAGCGACTTCGTCGGCGACCCCACCGGTCTGCACCAGCCCGAGCGCGCGTGGACCGCGCCCGCCGTGCCTGTGGCCGACCTGTCCCCGGCAGGGACCGAGGACCCGGAGGCGACCCAGGCGGGCGCCCCGATGTTCTTCGACGACGACACCCGGGTCGGGTGGGACGGCCGATCGGACGCAGCCGCGGACGGGGGCGCGGACGGGGACGGCGACGCTCCGACGCTCGGCGACACCCGGCGGACGCCGCCGCCCCCGCCACCGCCACTGCCCGAGCCGGAGCCGCGACCTCTCTTCAGCCCGGACGCGCCCCGGCGGCCGCAGCCGGTCTCCGGCTTCTCGACCTCCACCGGGACGGGGACCGGCACCGGATCCGGGGTGAGCCCCGACGGCTTCTGGCGCTGGGACGACCCCGGGGCCGACGACACCGCCCACGGAGGCTCCACGACACCGGGCCGCGGGTGGCTGCGGGTCGCCGCCACCGTCGGCGTCCTCGCGCTGCTCGTCGTCGCCGTCGTCGTCGCGTTCACCCTCGGTCAGCGCGGTGGCGGCACGCCCCGCGCCGACTCGGGGGAATCGCCGACCGAGAGCCCGTCGGCCACCGGTGCACCGCTCGACGTGGTGGCCGTGCAGGACCTCGACCCGCCCCCGGCCGGCAACGGCGAGGAGAACGCCGAGCTGGTGGGCAATGTCGTCGACGGCGACCCCGGCACCACCTGGATCACCAAGGAGTACTTCGACCAGTTCCCGGCGCTCAAGCCGGGCGTCGGGCTGGTCCTGGACCTCGGTGAGGTGCAGGACGTCGGGTCCCTGGGGATCCGCTTCGTCGGCGCCCCCACGTCGGTGTCGATCTATGCCGCGACCGAGGAGCCGTCGTCCGTCGACGGACTCGAGGAGGTCGCCTCCGGGACCTATGACGAGGCCGCCCGGATCCAGCTCGACGAGACCGTCTCCGCGCGCTACGTCGTCGTGTGGCTGACCGCGCTGCCCTCCAGCGGCTCCCGGTTCCGCGGCGAGATCGCCGAGATCGTGGTCCGCGGGTGAGCCCTCCGGCCGCCCGGTCCACCCGGGACGCCGAGCAAGATCCGCGCGACGACCCGCGCGACGACCGCGCGCTGCTGGCCGCCCACCTGACCGGGGACACCGACGCCTTCGGCGTGCTCTTCGCCCGCCATCGCGCCCGGCTCTGGGCGGTCGCCCTGCGCACCCTCGGCAACCCCGACGACGCGGCCGACGCCCTGCAGGATGCGCTGATCTCGGCCTATCGCCGCGCCGGCTCCTACCGCGGCGACGCCGCCGTCACGACCTGGCTGCACCGCGTCGTGGTCAACGCGTGCCTGGACCGCGTACGCCGTGAGCAGGTGCGCCACGCCGACCCCCTTCCCGACGACCTCGACGCCGGCGGCGCCGCCCACGTACGGGGCACCGTCGGCGGCCCCGACGCGGCCTGGGGCGACCCCGTCGCCGCCGCCGAGACCGACGAGCGCCGCCGCCTCGTGCTCGACGCGCTGGCCCGACTCCCGGTCGACCAGCGGGTCGCGCTGGTCCTCGTCGACATCGAGGGTCGCAGCGTGCAGGAGGCCGCGACGATCCTCGACGTCGCCACCGGGACGGTGAAGAGCCGGTGCTCGCGCGGGCGGTCCCGGCTCGCGGCGCTGCTGCAACCGGTGCTGGGGAACCCCGATCCGCCACCGGACGTCCGATCCCCGGACAGCGACATCACGACAGGAGGTGAGCAGCATGCGTGACCGACCCGAGGACCACGACGCCGTGCGTGCGCTGCTCGGTGACCTGCCCACCCCGCCGCTGCCGGCCGAGGTGAGCGCGCGGCTGGACGGCGTACTCGCGGACCTCGCCGCAGAGGAGCGTGACCCGACCGTCGTGGCGCTGGCGCCCCGCGACACCACCCGCCGGCGGCGCTGGGGCGCCGTGCTGGCCGCCGCCACGGTCGCGAGTGTCGTGGGGCTCGGCGCCGTGCAGGTCCTCGGCTCGGGTGCGGACTCGGACTCCGCGACCACCGCTGCCGGCACCACAGCCGGCTCGGAGGCCGAATCGGACGGCGCCGGGCGATCCGGCGGGTCCGAGCTCTCGTCCGCGGGTCCGCAGGCGCTGACCGACGACAGCGAGGACCTCGCCCGCGGTGACGGGCTTCGCGTCCCGATGAACGCCGCCTCGGCGTACGCCGTCCCCGCCCTGCGCACCGCCACCTTCGCCGTCACCGCCCCCGGCACGGTGACGGTGCTGGAGGCACAGCTGGAGCGGCGGGACGGCCCGGCCGCCGACGCCCCCGAGCCGGAGCTCACCACCAGCCGGACGAGCGGTGCCTGTCCCGTGCCGGACCTGGCCGACGGTGACCGTGCCTGGCGGGTGCGGCTCGACCGACGCCCCGGCGTACTCGTCGCCCGCCTCCCCGGCACCCGGGGCGCGGGTGCCGACGAGCGGGTCCTCGAAGCCTGGCAGTGCCGGGAGCTGGCGCGCGACGCGAGCGTGGCGCCGCGGGCGAGCGTGATCGCGCCCGCATGACCCGAGACACGCTCGGCGTGGGAATGCCCTCTGCCTAGGATCGGTTGAGGCCCGTAAGCCCCCCAACCCGCAGGAGTCCCGCATGAGCGACCACCCGTCCGACATCCGCGACGTCATCGTCGTGGGCTCCGGCCCGGCCGGATACACCGCCGCCATCTACGCGGCGCGGGCGGCCCTCTCCCCCCTGGTCTTCGAGGGCTCGGTCACGGCCGGCGGTGCGCTGATGAACACCACCGAGGTGGAGAACTTCCCCGGGTTCCGCGACGGCATCCAGGGCCCCGCGCTGATGGACGAGATGCGCGCGCAGGCCGAGCGGTTCGGTGCCGAGCTGGTCTCCGACGACGTCATCGAGGTCGACCTGACCGGACCGGTCAAGACCGTCCGCACCGCCGAGGGCTCCTTCGCGGCGCGCGCGGTGATCCTGGCCACGGGCTCGGGCTACCGCAAGCTCGGTCTCCCGGACGAGGAGCGGCTGTCCGGCCACGGCGTGAGCTGGTGCGCCACCTGCGACGGCTTCTTCTTCCGCGAGCAGCACATCGCCGTCGTCGGGGGCGGAGACTCGGCGGTCGAGGAGGCGACCTTCCTGTCGCGCTTCGGCTCCAAGGTCACCCTGATCGTGCGCCGCGACGAGCTGCGGGCCTCCAAGATCATGGCCCAGCGCGCCTTCGACGACCCGAAGATCGAGATCGCCTGGAACTCGGCCGTCGACACCATCCACGGCGAGGACAAGCTCACCGGCCTCACCCTGGTCGACACCGTGACCGGCGAGAAGCGCGAGCTCGACGCCACCGGGCTGTTCATCGCGATCGGCCACGACCCGCGCTCGGAGCTGCTGACCGGACAGGTCGACCTCGACGCCGAGGGCTACGTCCTCGTCGACCACCCCACGACCCGCACCAACGTGCCGGGCGTCTTCGCCTGCGGCGACCTCGTCGACCACCGCTACCGCCAGGCGATCACCGCCGCCGGCACCGGGTGCGCAGCCGCGCTCGACGCCGAGCGCTACCTCGCCGACCTCGCCCAGGCGGGCGGCAACGGCGCCCCGGACGCCGCGAGCGTCGCGGCGACCGCCCTGATCACCGAGAACGCGCTCTCCTGAGCCGTCCTCCCCGAATCCCTGCACCACCGATCGAGAGGAAACCCCGTGGCTGACATCCAGGCCGTCACCGACGCCGACTTCGAGAGCACCGTGCTCAAGTCCGACAAGCCCGTCCTCGTGGACTTCTGGGCCGAGTGGTGCGGACCGTGCCGCCAGGTCGCCCCGATCCTCGAGGAGCTCAACGCCGAGCACGGCGAGAAGCTGACGTTCGTGAAGATGAACGTCGACGAGAACCCCGCCACCCCGGCGTCGTACCGCGTCACCGGCATCCCGACGCTCAACGTCTACTCCGGTGGCGAGCTCGTCAAGCAGATCGTGGGCGCCAAGCCCAAGGCTGCACTGGCCAAGGAGCTGGCCGACTACCTGTGAGCCGTCGGCTCACTCCTGTCGTGGCTGTCTACGCCCTCGGAGACCGGGGTCCCGCCGTGCGCCAGATCGCGCACCTGCTGCGGAACCTCGGTCTCTTGGCGTCCCCGGACGGCCCCGACGAGCCGGCAGACGTCTTCGACGAGGCGCTCGACCGCGCGGTGCGCGCCTTCCAGCAGGATCGCGGGCTCCTGGTCGACGGCATCGTCGGTCCGCACACCTACCGCCGCCTCGACGAGGCACGCTGGCAGCTCGGCGACCGGGTGCTGACCTACCGCTCCGGCCAGCCGCTGGCGGGCGACGACGTGCTGGCGCTGCAGCGCCGCGTCCTCGAGCTGGGCTTCGACGTCGGGCGGGTCGACGGCGTCTTCGGTGCCCAGACCGAGCGCGCCGTCCGGGAGTTCCAGCGCAACATCGGCGTCCCCGACGACGGCACGTGCGGGCCCGCCACCCTGCGGGCCCTGCGCCGGCTCAACCCGTTGGTCAGCGGCGGCGCCCCCAACACGCTGCGCACCGAGGCGCGGATCCGCGAGGCCGGGCCCCAGCTGGCCGGCAAGGTCGTCGTGATCGACCCGGCCGACCACGCCTGGGGTGGCACCCTCGGTGCTGCCCAGGTCCGTGCCGCCGACGACGCCGTGCTCGACCTGGCCCGGCGGGTCGAGGGTCGCCTGGTCCCGCTCGGGGTCCAGGCCCACCTCACCCGGGGCGCCGAGCCGACCGGGACCGCGCGCGGAGGCCGTCGCGCCGGCGGCAACGAGGGCTTCGCCGAGAGCGACCGGGCGGCGTTCGCCAACCGCGTGCGTGCCGACCTGACGGTGACGCTGCACATCGACGACTCGTCCCACCCCGAGGCGTCCGGGGTCGCGACGTACTTCTACGGCATCGAGGGGCACGGCGCCTGGTCGGCCGCTGGTGAGCGCTTCGCCGGCCTGGTCCAGCGCGAGATCGTCGCGCGCACCGACCTCCTCGACCTGCGCACCCACCCCAAGACCTGGGACGTCCTGCGGCGTACGACGATGCCCGCGGTCCGCATCGACCTCGGCTACATCACGAACCCGTCCGACGCCGCACGCCTGGCCGACCCCGCCTTCCGCGACGTGGTCGCCGAGGCCATCACGGTGGCCGTCCAGCGGTTCTACCTCAGCCCCGAGACCGACGCGCGCACCGGGATGATGAGTCTCGGTCAGCTGCGCGAAGCACTGGAGCGGCTCGACCGCTGAGCCTCCGGCACGGCCGCCGGTCGTCCGCGGATGCCGGCCACCCGGCCCCAGGCGTGCACCGCGCCGTCGCGCCACGCCGGCAGCGCCCGCAGGTCGACGCGCACGCGCGGACGGACCGGGTGCGGACGGACCACGGTGAAGCCGAGCTCGCGCCACTGGCCGACGTCTCCCTCGCACGGGTCCGCTCGGCCGGCCCAGGCCTCCACCGCCTGCACCCGGCTCCCGTCGGGACCACCGCGCATGCCCGAGACGCCGGCGCGCAGCAGCATCCGCCCGACCGCCGCGTCGCGCGGCTCACCCGTGCGCAGCCCGAGGACGACCCACGCGTCGGGGCTCGGCTCCCCGGGGATCCACGCGCAGCGCGCGGCGAAGGTCGGTGCCGCCAGCACGACGAGCGGGGCGTACGGGTCCAGGTGGTCGGACTCGGCGCCGGTCGCGACGTACGCCGCCGCCTCGTGCGCATCGATCGCCGCGAGCAGCGTGGTGTGGTCCAAGGCGGCCAGCCCGCAGGCGGGGCCACACGGGTCGAGCCGCTCGAGGTCCGCGGCCCGCAACGGGCGCGTGCGCAGGCTCCCGGCCCTCGACGAGCCCGGTTGAGGAGTCCTACGGCGGGGTCGGCCCACGCATTCATCGTAGATCCGCCTACCCTGGGAAGGTGAACCGCGACGTCCAGCACGGCAGCTCCACCCGGCTCGACCAGTACGTCGATCGCTACGCCGCGCGCACCCGAGGGATGACCGCATCCGAGATCCGCGCGCTGTTCTCCGTCGCGTCGCGACCCGAGGTGGTCTCGCTCGCTGGCGGGATGCCCAACATCTCCGGCCTGCCGCTCGACGTCGTCGGCGACGCGCTGGGCGACCTCGTGCAGGAGCAGGGCACGGTGGCGATGCAGTACGGCTCCGGCCAGGGCGTGCCGGAGCTGCGTGAGCAGATCTGCTCGGTGATGGCGCTCGAGGGCATCGAGGCGCATCCCGACGACGTGGTCGTCACGGTCGGCTCCCAGCAGGCGGTCGACCTGGTCACCCGGATCTTCTGCGATCCCGGCGACGTGGTGATCTGCGAGGCTCCGTCGTACGTCGGCGCGCTCGGCGTCTTCCGCGCCTACGAGTGCGACATCGTCCACGCCGAGATGGACGCCGACGGTCTGGTGCCCGAGGCGCTGCGCCAGGCCATCATGGCGACGAAGGCCGCGGGCAAGACCATCAAGTTCCTCTACACGATCCCGAACTACCACAACCCCGCCGGCGTCAGCATGAGCCCGGAGCGACGCCCCGAGATCCTCGAGATCTGCCGCGAGGCCGACATCCTCGTGCTCGAGGACAACCCCTACGGGCTGCTCGGCTTCGACCGCGAGCCCTACCGCGCGCTGCGCGCCGACGAGTCCGAGGGCGTCATCTACCTCGGGTCGTTCTCGAAGACGTTCGCGCCGGGCTTCCGGGTCGGCTGGGCGCTGGCCCCGCACGCCGTGCGCGAGAAGCTGGTGCTGGCGCAGGAGTCGGCGACCCTGTGCCCCCCGCAGTTCTCCCAGATGGCGGTGTCGGCCTACCTGTCCCGCCACGACTGGCAGGGACAGATCAAGCAGTTCCGGGAGATGTATCGCGAGCGCCGCGACGCGATGGTCGAGGCACTCAGCGACCTGATGCCCGCCGCATGCCAGTGGAACGTGCCCGACGGCGGCTTCTACGTCTGGCTGACGCTCCCGCCCGGCATCGACGCGAAGCTGATGCTGCCGCGGGCCGTCACAGCGCGGGTCGCCTACGTGCCGGGCACGGCGTTCTTCGCCGACGGCTTCGGCAGCTCGAGCATGCGGTTGTCCTACTGCTACCCCGACCCCGACCGGATCCGGGAGGGCGTACGCCGTCTCGCCGGTGTGCTCGAGGCTGAGATGGAGCTGCGCGAGACCTTCGGCGCGGTGACCGACCCGACCGGCGGCCGTGGGCTGCCGGCCCGCAGCGACTACGAGTCGCCCTCGACCGACCTCACCTGAGCCCCAGCCCCTTCCTCGACCGGCGACCGACCGCCAGGAGTCCGCGATGACCGCCACCCCCGACGCCGTACCCGACCCGACCAGCACCCCGGCACCCGCGCTCGCGGGCCGGGTCGTCGTCCTGGCCGGCGGGCTGTCCCACGAGCGGGACGTCTCGCTGCGCTCGGGGCGTCGGGTCGCCGAGGCGATGCGGGCCATCGGTGTGGAGGTCGAGGAGCGCGACGTCGACGCCTCGCTGCTGCCCGCGCTCGCCGAGCACCCGCCGGCCTGCGTGGTGCCGCTGCTGCACGGCGAGTCCGGTGAGGACGGTGCGATCCGCGAGGTGCTGGAGCTGCTCGACCTGCCCTACGTCGGGTCCCGACCCGCTGCGTGCCGGGTGGCCTTCGACAAGCCCGTCGCCAAGTCGGTCGTCGCCCGCGCCGGGTTGAACGTCCCTCCCGGCGTCGCGCTCCCGCACGAGACGTTCCGCGAGCTCGGCGCCACTGCGGTCATGGACGCCCTCGTACGCCGCCTGGGCCTGCCCCTGATGGTGAAGCCCGCCAAGGGCGGCTCAGCGCTCGGGGCATCGGTCGTGCACGACGCCGCCGAGCTTCCCGGAGCGATGGTGAGCGCGTTCGCCTACGGCACCACCGCGCTCGTGGAGCGCTTCATCCCAGGCATGGAGGTCGCGGTCGCGGTGGTCGACGACGGCGGCGCACCCTGGGCACTGCCCGCGGTCGGCATCGAGCCCGACGGCGGGGTCTACGACTACACGGCGCGCTACACCGCCGGCAGCACGAAGTTCAGCGTTCCGGCGAAGCTCGACGACGACGTGGCGGCGGCGTGCGCCCAGGCCGCCCTCACCGCCCACACGGCGCTCGGACTGCGCGACGTCTCGCGCTCGGACCTGATCATCGACGCCGACGGCACCGTGTGGTTCCTCGAGGTCAACGTCGCTCCCGGACTCACCGAGACCTCCACGGTGCCGCTCGCGGCGCAGGCGGCCGGCCTCGACCTGGGCGAGGTCGTCGCCCGGCTGGCGCGGCGCGCGGTGGATCGCTGTCAGACTGGCCCCAGCTGACCTGCTCCACCACACTTCCCGCCGAGGACGTCCCATGCCGCTCGATCTGCCGTACCGCGCCACCATCCTGACCGGTCTCGCCTGGTTCAAGGCGATGGACTTCCGCTTCCAGATCAGCGGGCAGGAGAACGTGCCGCGCACGGGCGGTGCAGTGCTCGCGATCAACCACATCTCCTACCTCGACTTCATCATGGCGGGGTACGGCGCCCACCCGTCGCGTCGGCTGGTGCGGTTCATGGCCAAGCGCGAGACCTTCGACCACCCCGTGTCGGGCCCGCTCATGCGGTCCTACCACCACATCTCGGTCGACCGGTCCGAGGGCGTGGCCTCCTACCGCAACGCGGTGGACTACCTGCGTCGCGGCGAGGTCGTGGGGGTGTTCCCGGAGGCGACCATCTCGCGCTCCTTCGAGATCAAGGACCTCAAGTCCGGCGCCGTCCGTCTGGCTGCGGAGGCCGAGGTGCCGCTGATCCCGCTGATCCTGTGGGGCTCGCAGCGCATCATGACCAAGGACCACCCCAAGGACTTCAGCCGCGGCAAGACCATCGCGGTCACTGTCGGTGACCCGCTGCACCCCACCGGGGAGAACGCCGTGGCCGAGACCGCCGAGCTGAAGGCGACGATGGCGCGGCTCCTCGACGACACGATCGCGGCCTACCCGGCGCAGGAGCAGCCGCCGGGATCCTGGTGGCTGCCCGCTCGGCTGGGGGGATCGGCGCCGACGCCGGAGCAGGCGAAGGAGCTCGACGCCGCCGAGCTGCGGGAACGCGCGGCGAAGCGCGCCGCCAAGCGCACGAAGTAGCGCCGCGGCTCGGCCCGGCAGAGCGCCGCTCGGTCGATTAGACCTTTTGTCGACTTATTGCTAAGTCACTTAATCGGTCTAGCGACTTGTGGAGAGGTCGCTAGATCGGCCGGTCCGTGCGGTTGCGCGGGTCGAGGATGTCGATGATGCGCTGGAGGTCAGCCATCGAGGCGAACTCGACGGTGATCTTCCCCTTGCGCTTGCCGAGGTCGACCTTCACGCGGGTCTCCAACCGATCGGAGAGCCGGTCGGCGATCTCCGTCAGGCCGGGTGCGGTGGGCCGAGCCCGACGCACCGACCCGGTCGCGCCGGACCCGGCGTCCCCGACGGCGACGATCTCCTCCAGACCGCGCACGGAGATGCCCTCCGCCACGACCCGAGCCGCGAGGCGGTCCTGGATGTCGGCGTCCTCGACGGCAAGCAGCGCGCGCGCGTGGCCGGCCGACAGCACCCCGGCGGCGACGCGGCGCTGCACGGCCGGGGAGAGGCGGAGCAGCCGCAGCGTGTTGGAGATCTGCGGGCGGCTGCGGCCGATGCGTTGGGCCAGCTCGTCGTGCGTGCACCCGAAGTCGTCGAGGAGCTGCTGGTAGGCGGCCGCCTCCTCGAGCGCGTTGAGCTGGGAGCGGTGGAGGTTCTCCAGCAGCGCGTCGCGCAGCATGTCGTCGTCGCCGGTCTCGCGCACGATGGCCGGGATCGTCTCCAGGCCGGCCTCCTGGGTCGCACGCCAGCGCCGCTCACCCATGATGAGCTCGTAGGGGTGGTCCTCCCCCTCGATCGGCCGCACGACGACCGGCTGCAGGAGACCGATCTCGCGCACCGAGTGCACCAGCTCGGCCATCGCGTCCTCGTCGAAGACCTGGCGCGGCTGGCGCGGGTTGGGCCGGATGTCGGCGACGGGGAGCTCGGCGAAGTACGCGCCGATCGTCGTCGCCGGCACGGCGGGCGACGGACCGGCACCAGGGGCGCCGTCCGGCGCGCCGGCGGCGGGGTCCGGTGTCTCGTCCCGTACGTCTGGGCTGGGCGAGACCGGGGCCGGCTCGGGTGCCGTGGGGATGAGGGAGCCCAGTCCGCGGCCGAGACCGCGTCGGGCCGGCTTGTTCGTCATGACGTCTCCCCACTCTCGCTGTCTGCCGTATTGGAAGGAGCCACGTCCTTGTGCACCATCTCGCGCGCCGCCTCCCAGTAGCTGAGCGCTCCGGGCGACCCCGGGTCGTAGGTCATCACCGTCTGGGCATAGCTCGGCGCCTCGGAGACCCGCACCGAGCGGGGGATCACCGTCTTGAGCACCTGGTCCCCGAAGTGCGACCGCACCTCGTCGCCCACGCCCGCCGCGAGCCGCGTACGGCCGTCGTACATCGTCAGCAGGATCGTGGAGATCCGCAGGTGCGGGTTGAGGTGGGCCTTGACCATGTCGACAGTCTCGATCAGCTGGCCGAGCCCCTCGAGGGCGTAGTACTCCGCCTGGATCGGGATCAGCATCTCCTCTCCGGCGACGAGGGCGTTCAAGGTGAGCAGACCGAGCGAGGGCGGGCAGTCGATGAGGACGAAGTCGAAGCGCTCGTCCGCTGGGACCTGGTCAAGGTAGGCGGCGATTGCCTTGCGCAGCCGTGACTCCCGAGCGACGAGGCTCACCAGCTCGATCTCGGCGCCGGCAAGGTCGATCGTGGCGGGTGCGACGTACAGGTCCGGGATCTCCGCGCACGGTTGCACGATCTCGGTCAGCGGGCGCTCCTCGATCACGGCGTCGTAGATCGACGGCGTGCCGCGGCGGTGCTCGATGCCGAGGGCGGTCGAGGCGTTGCCCTGTGGGTCGAGGTCGATGACGAGCACGCGCAATCCCTGCTGGGCGAGCGCAGCACCCATGTTCACCGTGGTTGTCGTTTTGCCGACGCCGCCCTTCTGGTTGGCGACCACCATCGTGCGCGTCCGGTTCGGGCGCGGCAGCGGCGCCCGGGTACGCAGCCCCTTGCGGACCAGGAGCTCCTGCTCGACCGATCGCGCCAGGGGCGTGCTGGCATCCCCGAGACCGGCGCCGTGGCCCGCGTAGTCAGCCGCGGTGCGGACCCCGGGGCCGGGTGCCGGGTGCGGACCGAACTGACGTGCGTCCAGCTCGTTGCGCTGACGTTCCACCTGGGACTCCCTGCCTTGCTCACCGGATTGCGGTCGGACGTGCCCGCCGCTCTCGACCCTCGCACCGCCGGCGGGGCCGGGGCACCGGAGGAGTGTTTCACGTGAAACGGCCCGCTCCCAACCGGTAGCGGCGCCCACACGACGTCTGTGGATGCGCCTGGGGAGAACTCGCGAAACCCCGCGTGGTCCGGGGAATCTGCCTGTGGATGAATCGGGCAACCGGGTCGTCCGCGGCATATCCCCTCGACGGCGTCGACCGGGTGTCGGGGGACTCAGCGCCCGGAGCGCACGACGCGGATCGCCCGCACCGTGGGAACGCCCTCGCTGCCACCCAGCTCCACGACCTCGACCGCCTCTGCGGCAATCCGGTGCTTGCGCAGCTCCTTCAGGGACCCGGCGATCTCCTCTTCGGCCGAGGACCCCTTGAGCGCAAGCACACAGCCACCCGGTGCGACCAGCGGCCAGGACCATCCGAGCAGGCGACCCAGCGGGGCGAGTGCGCGGGAGGTGACCACGTCGAACGTGCGCGCACCGTGCAGTTCCTCCGCACGGCCGCGCACCACCTCGACGTTGGCGAGCCCAAGGTCGTCGACCACTTCCTGAAGGAACACGGTGCGGCGCAAGAGTGGCTCGACGAGGGTCACGGAGAGGTCGGGTCGCGCCAACGCCAGGACCAGCCCCGGGAGGCCGGCACCACTCCCGAGGTCGGCGACCGTCGCGTCGCGCCTGATCGCCTCGCCCAGCGGCGCACAGTTCAGCACGTGCCGCTCCCACAGGCGCGGGACCTCGCGGGGACCGAGGAGCCCGCGCACCGTGCCGGCGCCGGCAAGCCATTCGACGTACCGCTCGGCCAACGGAAGCCGGTCAGCAAACACCCCCCGTGCCGCGAACGGCACGGGGGGCGTTTCACGTGAAACGTCGTCGGACACGGTCAGTCCGCCGGCAGGATCACCACGTGCCGGCGGCGGTCGGTGCCCTCGGACTCCGACCGCAGCCCCGCGGCCGCGACGGCGTCGTGAACGACCTTCCGCTCGAAGGGCGACATCGGCTCGAGGTGAACGGGCTCACCCGACTCCCGCACCGCGGCAACCTGCTCCGCCGCCAGCGCCTCCAGGGTCGACCGCCGGTTGGCCCGATAGCCGGAGATGTCGAGCATCAGCCGCGAACGCTCGCCGGTCTCGCGGTAGACAGCGAGCCGGGTGAGCTCCTGCAGTGCTTCGAGCACCTCGCCTTCCCGACCGACGAGGTGCGTGAGGTCCGCGCCCACGATCGAGACCAGCGCGCGGTCGCCCTCGACGTCCATGTCCAGGTCGCCGTCGAGGTCGGCGATGTCCAGGAGCTCCTCGAGGTAGTCGGCGGCGATGTCGCCCTCGTTCTCGAGGCGCTCGATCTTCGCCGACCGGTTCTCCACCGGCCCGCCCGCGTCAGGTGCCCCGGCGTCCGCCGTCCCGGGCTCCACGGTCTCGGTCTCGTTCACGTCTGCTTCTCCTGTCGCTCGTCGGCGCCACCGCCGGCTGTCTCGCCTCGCGCTCGTGCGCGTGCGCGGCCGAAGCCGCGCGGGGTCTACTTCTTCTTGCCGCCGCCGGACTTGCGCTGGCTGCGCGGCGCCTTCTTCGGCTGGACGCGTGCGGGACGCGGCGCCTCCTCGACCGCGGTGGCCACCTCGCCGGCCGCCGTGCCAGCTGCGCCCGGTGCGATGCCCTTGCGTGCCGCCTTCGCGGCGTCGCGGTCGGCCTTCGCCTTCGCCGCCGGCGTACCCGGAGCGGGGTTGCGGCGGATGACGTAGAACTGCTGGGCCATGGTCCACAGGTTCGACGTGGTCCAGTACAGGAGGACACCGATGGGGAACGCGACGCCGCCGACGGCGAAGACCAGCGGGAGGATGTAGAGCAGCATCTTCTGCTGCTGGGCGTACGGACCGGTCATGGCGTCGGCCGGCATGTTCTTGCTCATCAGCTGGCGCTGGGTCAGGAACGTCGTGGCCGTCATCGCCACCACCAGTACCGCCGCGAGCAGCATGACCGTGACATCACCGTCGGCACGCAGGAAGGTGTCAGCGATCCGGCCGCCGAACAGCGTGGCCTCACCGAACTGCGTCGCCTGCTCCTGGCTCAAGATGCCCTTCGGACGGCCGTTGGCCGCCTCGTTGAGGAGCCGGAACAGCGCGAGGAAGATCGGCATCTGCAGCAGGATCGGCAGACAGGACGCGAACGGGTTCGTGCCCGTGTCCTTGTAGAGCTTCATCGTCTCCTGGGCGAGACGCTCCCGGTCGTGCTTGTACTTGTTCTGCAGCTCCTTGACCCGCGGCTGCAGCAGCTGCATGTTGCGCGAGCTCTTGATCTGCTTGACGAACAGCGGGATCAGCGCGGCGCGGATCACCAGCGTCAACCCGACGATCGACAGTGCCCAGGACGCACCACCGGCCGGATCCATCACGTTGCTCAGCAGGTTGTGGAACCCGACCAGCACCACCGAGGTGATCCAGTACAGCGGCGTGATGATGAAGCTGCCGATGGAAACGAAGAAGTCGATCACTCAGGCTCCTGTGCGCAGAGGGTCGGTGTGCCGCGCGGTCCGCGCGGGAGGAACGGGGTCGTAGCCACCGGCGGCCCAGGGATGGCAACGCGCCAGTCGGCGGACGGCGAGCCAGCTGCCCCGTCCCGCGCCGTGGTGCGTCACGGCGTCGAGGGCGTACGCCGAGCAGCTCGGGTGGTAGCGACAGACCTGGCCGTACAGCGGGCTGATCAGCAGCCGGTAGAGCCGCAGCAGTCCGATCAGCACCCAGCGGACGGGGTTGTAGACCCGGATGGTCTCCCGGAGTCCGGGACGCTCGCTGCTCACGCTCCGGCCCCGGCGCGGTCGCGACCGGACATCCGGTCCAGCGCCCGGTCGAGGTCGCGGCCCAGCGCCAGCGAGGAGGCGCCCGCGGCAGATGGCAGGGCTCGAACGGCGACGACCGCCCCCGCAGGGAGGCGGTCGAGACGCTCGGCGACCAAGGCCCGCAGCCGGCGCTTCACCCGGTTGCGGTCGACGGCCGTGCCGACCGCCTTACTCACCACGAAGCCCACCTGGGCGTCCGCACCGTCGGCGGGCTGATCCGCCGGCGGCTCCCACAGGTGCACGACCAGCGTGCGGGCAGGCGAACGCCGCCCCCGGCGTACGGCGAGCGCGAACCCTCGCCCGGAGGTCAAGCGGTGCGCGCGCGGCAGCACGAGCGCCGGGGTCAGACAGCCAGGCGGTTGCGGCCCTTGCGGCGGCGCGAGGACAGGATCGCCCGGCCGGCGCGGGTGCGCATGCGCAGACGGAAGCCGTGCGTCTTGTGACGGCGACGGTTGTTCGGCTGGTACGTACGCTTGCTCACAGGTATCTCCGATGCATCGAGCGGGTGCAGGTCTGCGGGGAGCCGGGTCGCGCAGGGCGCGCGTTCGACTACCACCGCGCGGCCAGCGCCCGCTCAGGGAAGTGGACATGCGGCACCGGTCGACACCGGTCCGACCGCCCAACGGTACGCGGGGCCGGGGAAGCCGGTCAAACCGGCCTACCACGTCGGGGCGCGCCTGCTCGGACGACACGCATCCCTGCCCGGTCACCGAGTTGTCCACAGCCTGGGTCCGACCACGGCGCGGGACCACCCGCGCCTGTGGACAACTTGTTGCTGCTGACAGGATCGCCTTGTTAGCGTCGCGGCTTCCCGACCGGACCTCTGCATGCACATCTTGTGGACAAACGTGTGGAAGCACCGCGACGGCCGGCAGCATCGTCGGCCGGACGGCGCTGGCAGATCGGGCACCAGCTGCAGCACCGACCAAAGGGGACCTCCGTGGGCACCGAGCAGGCACAGGGCGCGTCTCCTGAGGGACGACCGGACCTCGCCACGGTCTGGACCTCGCTGATCGGGGACCTCCCCGCAGCCCAGCGCGGGTGGTTCGCGAACTCCCAGCCGGTCACCCTGCACGAGGGCACCGCCATCGTGGCCGTCCCCAACGACTTCACCCGCAACCAGCTCGAGGGGCGGTTGCGCACCCGGTTGGAGGACGCGCTCACCGAGGCGTTCGGCCAGCGCATCCGGCTCGCGGTCACCGTCGACCAGCAGCTCGACACGTCCGTGGTGTTCGCCGGCCAGGACCCGCACGCCACCCGTGAGCCGACCGATCCCGGGTTCGATGGGGGATTCGAGAGTCGACCTACCGACTTGTCGACAAATGGACTTAGCAACGAGTTCGGGGGCGTGGAGCACAGCGGGCCCGCCGGCGGCGCCCCCGGATTCGACACCGGCTTCGGCGGCGAGGCGCACGCCCAGCTGGGCTCCTCGCAGTACGACGGCAGCGGCCAGGCCGCCCACCACGCGTTCGACCCGGCGCCGCACGGCGGTCAGTCCCGACCCGGCAGCGCCATGGAGACCCGCCTCAACCCCAAGTACACCTTCGAGACCTTCGTCATCGGCTCGTCCAACCGCTTCGCCCACGCCGCGGCCGTCGCCGTGGCCGAGGCACCCGGCAAGGCCTACAACCCACTGCTCGTCTACGGCGACTCCGGACTCGGCAAGACCCACCTGCTGCACGCGATCGGCCACTATGTCCGCAGCCTCTTCGGCGGAGCCCGCGTGCGCTACGTGTCGTCGGAGGAGTTCACCAACGAGTTCATCAACGCCATCCGCGACGACAAGGTCCCCGGCTTCCAGCGCCGCTACCGCGAGGTCGACGTCCTGCTGATCGACGACATCCAGTTCCTGGAGGGGAAGATCCAGACCCAGGAGGAGTTCTTCCACACCTTCAACACCCTCCACAACGCCAACAAGCAGATCGTCATCAGCTCCGACCGTGCGCCGAAGCGCCTCGAGGCGCTCGAGGACCGGCTCCGCAACCGCTTCGAGTGGGGACTGCTCACCGACGTCCAGCCACCGGACCTCGAGACCCGGATCGCGATCCTGCGGAAGAAGGCCGCCACCGAGCGCATGACCGCGCCGCCGGACGTGCTGGAGTTCATCGCCTCGAAGATCCAGACCAACATCCGCGAGCTCGAGGGTGCGCTGATCCGCGTCACGGCCTTCGCGAGCCTCAACCGCCAACCGGTCGACCTCACCCTCGCCGAGATCGTGCTCAAGGACCTCATCCCCGAGGGCGGGGAGCCGGAGATCACCGCGGCGCTGATCATCGCGCAGACCAGCGCCTACTTCGCGCTGTCGATCGACGACCTGTGCGGATCCAGCCGCAGCCGGGTGCTGGTCACGGCCCGCCAGATCGCGATGTATCTGTGCCGCGAGCTCACCGACCTGTCGCTGCCGAAGATCGGGCAGCAGTTCGGCGGGCGTGACCACACGACCGTCATGCACGCGGACAAGAAGATCCGCCAGCTGCTCGCCGAGCGCCGCAGCGTCTACAACCAGGTCACCGAGCTCACCAACCGGATCAAGCAGCAGGCCCGCCAGGGCTGACCACGCGGGTTCAGCGCCGGATCCGGCTGTCCCGGGCTGTCGACAACCCTGTGGACAACTGCCAGAAATCGTCCGCGGACCTGGGGGCGGGGCACCTCGACCCGGGGACGGACCGCCCGTCGTCCCCGGACCACGCCACTTCTCCCCAGGCCATCCCCAGGCACACGGGACGACCAAACCCGGGCTGACCTGCATAAAGAAGAGTTGTCCACAGTTTCCACCGTGCCTATGACGAAGACGAGTCTTCACGGATCCGGACGAGAGTCCACAACCTGCCGGCCGCCGATCTGTGGACGCCCGGTCGGCGCACCGTCGCCCAGCACGACAAGTTCGGCCCGACGTTCCCCTCGGACGCCGCGACGTGGCAGGATGCGGCTCCCCGCCCGGTGTGCAAGCCAGGCGGGGCACTCGTGTCATGCGCAAGCCGACCCGTGCTCGGGACGGCGTACGCCAACCCACCACCCGACTCACCACCCGACCCGTCGTGGAGGTCTGCTGTGAAGTTCACCGTCGAGCGCGACCTGCTCGCTGACGCGGTCGCGTGGGCCGCGCGCAGCCTGCCGGTGCGGCCGAGCGTGCCCGTTCTCGCCGGTCTGCTCATCGAGGCCGGTGACATCGACGGCACCGAGGGCCTGCGCCTGTCGACGTTCGACTACGAGACCTCCGCCCGCGCCGTGCTCAACGCCCACGTCAGCGGCGAGGGTCGCGCCCTGGTCTCGGGGCGGCTGCTGGCCGACATCTGCCGCAGCCTGCCCAACAAGCCGGTCGAGTTCACGATCGAGGGCAGCAAGGTCTCGCTCACCTGCGGCTCGGCCCGCTTCAGCCTGCAGACGCTGCCCGTCGACGACTACCCGACGCTGCCGCCGATGCCGACGGCCAGCGGCACGGTCAGTGCCGACCTCTTCGCCCACGCCGTCGCCCAGGCCGTGACCGCGGCCGGCCGCGACGACATGCTGCCGGTGCTCACCGGCGTGCGCCTCGAGATCGACGGCTCCTCGATCGCGCTGCTCGCCACCGACCGGTTCCGCCTCGCTCACCGCGAGCTCACGTGGAACCCGATGACCCCCGACGTCACGGCCGCCGCCCTGGTCCCGGCGAAGGTGCTCGCCGACACCGCGAAGTCGTTGGCGTCCGGCTCCGAGATCAGCATCGCCCTGTCGGCAACCGGCAGCGGCGAGGGCATCATCGGCTTCGAGGGCCAGGCCGGTGGCGGCGTACGCCGGACCACGACCCGGCTGCTCGACGGCGAGTTCCCGAAGGTGCGCAGCCTGTTCCCCGCCGAGCACCTCACCGTCGCCCGCGTCGACAAGGCCGCGCTGGTGGAGTCGGTCAAGCGCGTCGCGCTCGTCGCCGAGCGCAACACCGCCGTGCAGCTCGCCTTCGCCGACGGGTCACTCACCCTCGACGCGGGCAGCGGCGATGAGGCGCAGGCCACCGAGCTCATCGAGGCCAGCGTCAACGGCGGCGACATCACCACCGGCTTCAACCCGCAGTACCTCCTCGACGGCCTCACCGCGCTCGAGGCGCCGGTGGTCGAGCTCGCCTTCACCCAGGCGTCGAAGCCGGTGGTCCTCTCCGGTGCCGACTCCATCGACGGGGACGCCACGACCGACTTCCGCTACCTGTTGATGCCCCGTCGCCTGCTCTCCTGACCGCACCGCCGCTAGCCTCGGGCCCATGGAACTCGGACTCGTGGGCCTCGGCAAGATGGGCGGCAACATGCGCGAGCGGCTGCGCCGCGGTGGACACACCGTGGTCGGCTTCGACCGCGACCCGGACATCTCCGACGTCGCCAGCCTCGAGGAGATGGTCGAGCAGCTGTCCGCGCCTCGCGTCGTGTGGGTGATGGTGCCGGCCGGAGAGGTGACGCACGCGGTCATCCGCGACCTCGGTGAGCTGCTCGCGGAGGGCGACATCGTCATCGACGGCGGCAACTCGCGCTGGACCGACGACGAGCAGCACGCCGCGGAGCTCGCCGAGCGCAACATCGGCTTCGTCGACTGCGGCGTCTCCGGTGGCGTATGGGGCTTGGAGAACGGCTACGCCCTCATGGCCGGTGGGTCGAAGGAGGACATCGCGGTCGTCCAGCCGATCTTCGACACCCTCAAGCCTCCCGGCGAGTTCGGGTGGGTCCACGCCGGCAGCGTCGGCGCCGGTCACCTGTCGAAGATGGTCCACAACGGCATCGAGTACGCCATCATGCAGGCCTACGCCGAGGGCTACGAGCTGCTCGAAGCGGTCGACGCGGTCGACAATGTCACCGAGGTCTTCCGCTCCTGGCGTGAGGGCACCGTCATCCGCTCCTGGTTGCTCGACCTGCTGGTCGCCGCGCTCGACGAGACGCCCCACCTCGAAGGCATCCGGGGGTACGCCGAGGACTCCGGTGAGGGCCGCTGGACCGTGGAGGCCGCCATCCAGCACGCCGTACCCGCTCCCGCGATCGCGGCGTCGTTGTTCGCGCGGTTCTCCTCGCGCCAGGACAACAGCCCGTCGATGAAGGCGGTCGCGGCGATGCGCAACCAGTTCGGCGGGCACGCCATGCGCACCGACGCGCCGCCCACGACCGACGACACCCACGACTGAGCGCGACCACACCAAGGCTGGCCCACCCATGCACGTCGCGTCGCTCTTCCTGCACGACTTCCGGTCCTACCCGGAGGTGCACCTGACCCTCGAGCCGGGTCCGTGCGCGTTCGTGGGCCGCAACGGGCACGGCAAGACCAACCTGGTCGAGGCGATCGACTACCTGTCGCGGCTGTCGTCACACCGGGTCGCCTCCGACGCCCCGCTCGTGCGGGCCGGAGCGCAGCGCGCGGTGATCCAGGCCGAGGTCGTGCGCGAGGGGCGCACCGCGCTGCTCGAGGTGGAGATCCATCCCGGCTCCGCCAACAAGGCGCGCATCAACCGCTCGGTGCTCCCCCGCGCCCGGGAGCTGGTCGGGTTGGTGCGCACGGTCGTCTTCTCCCCGGAGGACCTCGCGCTGGTCAAGGGCGATCCGGGTGATCGGCGGCGGTTCCTGGACGACCTGCTGGTGCTGCGGGCGCCGCGGTACGCCGGGGTGCGCAGCGACTACGACCGGGTGCTGCGCCAGCGCAACACCCTGCTCAAGACCGCCGGTGGCGCTCGGCGGGGCGCGGGCTCACGAACCGAGGGGGCGCTGGCCACCCTCGACGTCTGGGACTCCCATCTGGCACGCGCCGGTGCGGAGATCCTGCACGGACGCCTGACCCTGCTCGACGCGCTCGCGCCGTTCGTGGGCAAGGCCTACGAGCTCATCGCGCGCGGGGCCCGTCACGACGACGCCACCCTCGGCTACCGCACAGCGCTGGCCGTGCCCGGCCACGAGGGACCTGACCCGGTGCCGCCGGGCCCGGTCCCGGCGCGCGCGGACCTCGAGCAGGCCCTGCTCGACGCGCTCGCCGAGCGGCGCAAGGACGAGCTCGACCGTGGGGTCACGCTCGTGGGCCCGCACCGCGACGACCTCGTGCTCAACCTCGGCCCGCTGCCGGCGAAGGGGTACGCCAGTCACGGGGAGTCCTGGTCCTACGCGCTGGCGCTGCGGCTCGCGTCGTACGACCTGCTGCGCACCGAGGGCGATGACCCGATCCTCGTGCTCGACGATGTCTTCGCCGAGCTCGACAGCATCCGTCGCGACCAGCTCGCCGAGCGCGTCGCCGACGCCGAGCAGGTGCTCGTCACCGCGGCGGTCGACGGGGACGTCCCCCCCGGGCTGTCCGGGACCCGGTTCCGCGTCGCCGACGGGACGGTGACCCGTGAGTGACGAGGTGGAGCTGCCGGCGCCCGGCGGCACCGCACCCGACTCCGACGCACCGTCAGCCGACGTCCCCAAGCCCGAAGGACTCGACCTGGCACGCAGCATCGCGCGCGGGCTCGCCGGCTCGACCCCGAAGCGCCGTACGCCGAACCCGAGGCGGCGCCGCTGGACCGGCGCGCCGGGCGCGAGCGGCGCTGGTCCCGACGAGCGCGACCCCCAGACCGTCGACTCCACCATCGGGCGGTTGATTGCCGAGCAGGGCTGGACCGCCGATGTCCGCGTCCACGGCGTCTTCACCCGCTGGGACGCGATCGTCGGGCGGGAGGTCGCCCAGCACTGCCGGCCCGAGTCGTTCCGGCCCGGGGATCCCTCGGCCACCGACCCCCGCGAGCGCACCGGACGGCTGGTGGTCCGCACCGACTCCACGGCGTGGGCGACCCAGGTCCGGCTGCTCGCACCCACCGTCCTGCGCCGGCTCAACGAGGAGCTCGGCGACGGCACGATCGGCTTCATCGAGGTGGAGGGACCGCGCGGTCCGACGTGGCGCAAGGGCAGTCGTCGCGTCCGCGGGGGGCGGGGTCCGCGGGACACGTACGGCTGAGTCGACCCCGCCCGGCGGTTTGCGCCCGGATCGACCCGGTCGACGTGGGGGGCATCAGGCGCGCCCCTCCGAAGCCTCCTCGGGAGCCTTGCAGCGGCTCTGACGGCCCCCCTGGCACAAACGGACCCCCACTGCGGGGTGTGGATAGCCGCTCAGAGGCTCTCAGCGGGCTATACTCGCCCGTGGTCGTCCTGACGGGGGCACGCGTCGGTGATTCCGGGCCGAGGACGACCTTCGTTGTGTCTGGTGTACGCCCAACCGCCTCATCGCCCGCTCGCCGCGCCCCCGCGCGCGATCCGGAGCGGTGAGCACCGAGTGACGAGAGGCCGCCCGTGGTCCCTGACGAGCCGAACCCGAACCCGAGCGTCACTCCACCCGACCCCTCCGACCCCGAGGACGTGGCCGCCGCGGCGGCCGCCCTCGCGCCCGCGGGCGAGGGGCATGCGGTCGAGAAGGGTGCCTACGACGCCTCGGCGATCCAGGTGCTCGAAGGTCTCGAGGCGGTCCGCAAGCGCCCGGGCATGTACATCGGCTCCACGGGCGAGCGCGGCCTGCACCACCTCGTGTGGGAGGTCGTCGACAACTCCGTCGACGAGGCGTTGGCCGGCTACTGCGACAAAGTCGTCGTCAGCGTGCTGCCCGACGGCGGCATCGAGGTCGTCGACAACGGTCGCGGCATCCCCGTCGACGTACCCCCCGGCCAGGAGCTCCCGGCCGTCACGGTCGTGCTCACCGTCCTGCACGCCGGCGGCAAGTTCGGCGGCGGTGGCTACAAGGTCTCCGGTGGTCTGCACGGCGTCGGCGTCTCGGTCGTCAACGCGCTGAGCAAGCGGCTCGAGGTCGACATCAAGCGCGACGGCTACCGCTGGACGCAGTCCTTCACGTACGGCGTCCCCGACGGCCCGCTCGAGCGGCACGAGGAGACCAGCGAGACCGGGACGACCACCCGGTTCTGGGCCTCCGACGACATCTTCGAGACGACCCGCTACTCCTTCGAGACGATCGTCAACCGGTTCCGCGAGATGGCGTTCCTCAACAAGGGCCTCGAGATCGTCGTCCGCGACCTGCGCCCCGACGCCGTGCAGATCGCCGAGGCGGAGGCAGCCGAGCCGGTCGAGGGCGACGACGGCCTCGACGAGGCCGCCATGCCCGACATCGCGAGCGACACGGCCGAGCAGCCGGACGCGGAGCCGGGATCGGGCAAGGTCCTCGAGCGGCGCTTCCGCTACGACCGCGGGCTGGTCGACTTCGTCGAGCACCTCAACCGCTCCAAGGCGCCCGCCAACCCGACGGTCATCAACTTCGAGGCCGAGCAGCCCGAGGTCGGGATGAGCCTGGAGCTGGCGATGCAGTGGAACACCACCTACAACGCCTCGGTCCACACCTTCGCCAACACGATCAACACCCACGAGGGGGGCACCCACGAGGAGGGCTTCCGCTCGGCGCTGACCACCCAGGTCAACCACTGGGGTGAGCAGTGGGGCCTGATCAAGAAGCGTGAGGACCGGGTCTCCGGCGACGACATCCGTGAGGGCTTGACCGCGATCATCTCGATCAAGCTCGGCGAGCCGCAGTTCGAGGGTCAGACCAAGACCAAGCTCGGCAACACCGAGGCGCGCAGCTTCGTCCAGAAGGTCGTCAACGACCAGCTCGGCGAGTGGTTCGAGAAGAACCCCGCCGAGGGCAAGGACATCCTGCGCAAGTCCCAGGCCGCTGCGTCGGCGCGCATCGCCGCGCGCAAGGCGCGCGAGCTGGCCCGCAGCCGCAAGGGTCTGCTCGGCGGTGGCGGTCTCCCCGGCAAGCTGGCCGACTGCCAGTCGACCAACCCCGCCGAGTGCGAGGTCTTCATCGTGGAGGGTGACTCCGCGGGTGGTTCGGCCAAGCAGGGCCGCGACCCGCGCGTCCAGGCGATCCTCCCGATCCGCGGCAAGATCCTCAATGTCGAGAAGGCCCGCATCGACCGGGTCCTGGCCAACGCCGAGGTGCAGGCGATCATCTCTGCTCTCGGCACCGGCATCCAGGAGGACTTCGACATCGACAAGCTGCGCTACCACAAGGTGGTGCTGATGGCTGACGCCGACGTCGACGGCCACCACATCAACACCTTGCTGCTGACGCTGCTGTTCCGGTTCATGCAGCCCCTCATCGAGCAGGGCTACGTCTACATGGCCCAGCCGCCGCTCTACCGACTGCGGTGGAACAAGCCCCACGAGCACGAGTTCGTCTACTCCGACGCCGAGCGCGATGCCCTGACGCGGGCCGGCATCGAGGCCGGCAAGAAGCTGCCCAAGGAGAACGCCGTCCAGCGCTACAAGGGTCTCGGCGAGATGAACGCCGACGAGCTGTGGGAGACCACGATGGACCCCAGCCAGCGGCTGCTGCTCCAGGTCACCCTCGACGACGCGGCCCAGGCCGACGAGATCTTCTCGGTGCTCATGGGTGAGGACGTCGCCCAGCGACGCTCCTTCATCCAGCGCAACGCAAAAGACGTCCGCTTCCTCGACATCTGATGCGTCTCGATACACCGCTCGCAGGCTCGCGGCACTCGACCAACGATGCGATTCGGTGGTCGAGTGCCGGTTGAGGCGCTAGCCGAGAACGGTGTATCGAGACCCTCCGCTCCGCTCCAGAAACTCCACTGATCCCCACACGGTCAGGAAGAAGACATGACTGAGACCCCCACCGACGGCACGGGCCCTGGCGGCCGCATCGAACCCGTCGAGCTGCAGACCTCCATGCAGCGCGCCTACATCGACTACGCGATGGCCGTGATCGTCGGGCGCGCCCTGCCCGACGTCCGCGACGGCCTCAAGCCGGTGCACCGGAGGGTGCTCTACGCGATGTTCGACGGTGGCTACCGCCCCGACCGCGGGTTCTCCAAGTGCAGCCGCGTCGTCGGCGACGTGATGGGTCAGTACCACCCGCACGGTGACTCCGCGATCTACGACACCCTCGTACGCCTCGCGCAGCCGTGGGTGATGCGCGCACCGCTGGTCAACGGGCAGGGCAACTTCGGCTCGCCCGGCAACGACCCCGCCGCCGCCATGCGCTACACCGAGTGCCGCATGGCGCCGCTGGCGCTGGAGATGGTGCGCGACATCGACGAGGACACCGTCGACTTCCAGGCCAACTACGACGGCCGCGGACAGGAGCCGACGATCCTGCCCAGCAGGTTCCCCAACCTCCTGGTCAACGGCTCGGCCGGCATCGCGGTCGGTATGGCCACCAACATCCCTCCCCACAACCTGCGCGAGGTCGCCGACGCCGCCCGATGGGCGCTCGAGCACCCCGACGCCACGCGGGAGGAGCTGCAGGACGCCGTCATCGAGCGGGTCAAGGGACCCGACTTCCCCAACGGCGCGCTCATCGTCGGCCGCCAGGGCATCGAGCAGGCCTACCGCACCGGGCGCGGGTCGGTCGCTCAGCGCGCCGTCATCGACATCGACGAGGACAGCCGCGGACGCACCCAGCTGGTCATCAGGGAGCTGCCGTACCTCGTCAACCCCGACAACCTGGCGCTGAAGATCGCCGAGCTCGCCGACTCGGGTCGCGTGCAGGGCATCGCCGACGTCAAGGACAACACGTCCTCGCGCACCGGGCAGCAGCTCGTCGTGGTCCTCAAGCGGGACGCGGTCGCGCGGGTGGTGCTCAACAACCTGCTCAAGCACACCGAGCTGCAGACGAACTTCAGCGCCAACATGCTGGCCCTGGTCGACGGGGTGCCGCGCACGCTGACGATCGACCAGTTCATCAGCCACTGGGTGACCCACCAGATCGAGGTCATCCAGCGCCGGACGCGCTACCGGCTGCGCAAGGCCGAGGAGGACGCCCACCTGCAGCGTGGACTCGTCATGGCGCTCGACGCGTTGGACGAGGTGATCGCGCTGATCCGGCGCTCGCCCGACGTCGAGCAGGCCAAGACGGGCCTGATGGAGCTCCTCGGCGTCGACGAGATCCAGGCCGACCACATCCTCACGATGCAGCTGCGCCGGCTGGCGGCGTTGGAGCGGCAGAAGATCATCGACCGCCTCGCCGAGCTCGAGCGGATCATCGCGGACCTCGAGGACATCCTCGCGCGTCCGGAGCGGCAGCGGCAGATCGTGATCGACGAGCTCAACGAGATCGTCGAGAAGCACGGCAACGACCGGCGTTCGCAGATCATCGCCGCCGACGGTGACCTGTCGATGGAGGACCTGATCCCCGACGAGGAGCTGGTCGTCTCGATCACCCGAGGGGGGTACGCCAAGCGGACCCGCGCCGATCTCTACCGGACCCAGAAGCGGGGCGGCAAGGGCGTACGCGGGGCGACGCTCAAGGGCGACGACGTGGTCGAGCACTTCATCGCGACCTCCAATCATCACTGGTTGCTGTTCTTCACCACGGCCGGCCGGGTCTACCGGACGAAGGCCTACAACCTTCCGGAGGCCTCGCGCGACGCCAAGGGCGGACACGTCGCCGGGTTGTTGTCGTTCCAGCCCGACGAGCAGATCGCCCAGGTGCTGGCGATCCGGGACTACGACCAGGCGCCGTACCTCGTGCTCGGCACGCGCAGTGGCTTGGTGAAGAAGACTCGCCTCGCCGACTACAACTCACCGAGGCAGGCCGGCGTCATCGCGATCAACTTCCGCGACGAGGACGACGAGCTGATCGGTGCGGAGCTCGTCGACGCCGAGGACGACATCTTGCTGGTCTCCCGCAAGGGTCAGTCGGTGCGCTTCCGCGCGGACGACTCCCAGCTGCGACCGATGGGTCGCGCCACGAGCGGTGTGACGGGCATGAAGTTCCGCGACGGCGACGCGCTGCTGTCGCTCTCGGTGATCACGGCGTCGCAGGTCGCCGCCGAGGAGGCCGCTGCCCAGGAGGCCGCGGCCGAGGGCGCGTCCACGGAGCCGGGCGACCTGCCCGGTGTCCGCGAGCAGTACGTCTTCACCATGACCGACGGTGGGTACGCCAAGCGCACGCCGATCGGTGAGTACCGCCTGCAGTCGCGCGGTGGCATCGGCATCAAGGCGATGAAGCTCGCCAACGAGGACCGTGGCTCGCTGGTCGGTGCATTCATCGTCGAGGAGGGTGACGAGATCCTCTCGATCACCGCCCAGGGCCAGGTCGTGCGCAGCCCGATCAACGAGGACTTCCGGGTCACCGGTCGTTCGACCATGGGTGTGCGGTTCGTGAACCTCAAGAAGAACGACTCCGTCGCGGTCGTCGCGCGCAGCCCCGAGCGGGTGCTCGCCGACGACGAGGAGGAGGTTGAGGGGAACGCCGAGGGTGCTGAGGTGAGCACTGAGGTGGGCGCTGAGGTAGGCGCCGACGTGGACGCGGGTGCCACAATCGGGCAGGTCGCCGACGACGAGGAGTCCTGATGTCCGACCGGACACCCTTCCACGAGCAGGTGCGCGCTGCGCTCGAGGCCGACCGGCCGGACGGCGGGCCCGCCCGGTCGTCGGAGTCGGCCACGACCTCGACGAGCCGCTCGAGCGGCAAGTCGGCAGGCCCGGCGAAACAGCCGCAGAACCGGGCCGAGGCCCCGCAGGCGGCGCGGTCCAGTGCCGCCGGCCAGTCGGCGCCGCGACGGCCGTCGGCGGCCAAGGGCAGCACGCGCTCGGCCCGCCTGCGGTTGACCCGGGTCGACCCGTGGTCGGTCATGAAGACCGCGTTCCTGCTCTCGATCGCCCTCGGCGTCGTCACCGTCGTCTCGGTCGCGATCGTCTGGGGCGTGCTGGGCGCAGCCGGGGTCTGGGATTCGATCAACACGAGCATCCAGCAGGTCGTGGGCGACTCCGGCACGTCGTTCGACGTCGAGGACTACCTCGGCACCGGACGGGTGCTCGGCTTCACCATGCTCGTGGCCGTCGCCGACGTCATCCTGCTGACCGCGATCGCCACGCTGGGGGCCTTCCTCTACAACCTGTCCGCCGCACTGCTGGGCGGCCTCGAGGTCACCCTGGCCGAGGACGAGCGCTGAGACGAGGCTCCCACGGGGTCGATTTCGACCCTGCCACCACCGTGCGGTAATCTTCCGCGTCGGTGCTTGCACCACCCGCACCACCCCGGGCCTATAGCTCAGTCGGTTAGAGCGCTTCCCTGATAAGGAAGAGGTCACAGGTTCAACTCCTGTTAGGCCCACTCACCCCCCGGAAAGGTCGGCCCCGTGAAGAAGATCCTGCTCCTCGCCATCGCCGCGGGTGCCGCGGTCGCACTGGGCAAGAAGGCCCAGGCCCAGAAGTCCGAGCAGGCGCTCTGGGCAGAGGCGACCGACAGCGTCACCGCAGACAACCAGACCGCGGGTCACTGACACCGACCCACACCTGAGCCGGCGCAGCCGGCTCACGCGGGGCCTTGGCGCAATTGGTAGCGCACCTGCTTTGCAAGCAGGGGGTTAGGGGTTCGAGTCCCCTAGGCTCCACCACCAGGGGTTGATCAGCCGACTGCCTTGAACTCCTCGAAGCGCGCTGATAGCCGCCCCCGATCCGGCTGGTCACGGGGTGAAGCGCCCCAGGTTTGATGCCGCATCCTTTTGAGTTGGAAGGATGCAAGCCATGCCGAAGAAGATTGATCCCGCGGTCAAGGAGCGGTGCGTTCGGCAGGTGCTGGAGCACTTGCCGGAGTACCCGTCGCTGACCGCGGCCGCCGAGTCCGTTGCCCGACGCGAGGGGCTGGGCAAGGAGACCGTCCGCCGGTGGGTCGTCCAGGCTCAGATCGACGGCGGGCAGCGCCAGGGCGCGACCAGCGAGGAGCTGGCTGAGATCAAGGAGCTGAAGGCCAAGGTCCGCCGGCTCGAGGAGGACAACGAGATCCTCCGACGGGCCTCAATTTTCTTCGCGGGGGAACTCGACCCCCGCAACCGCTGATCGTCGCGTTCATCGACGAGATGCGCACCGAAGGCCACGCGGTCGAGTCGATCTGTCGGGTCCTGCGTGAGCAGGGCTGCCAGATCGCCGCGCGGACCTACCGCGACTGGGCACGCACCAACCGACCCGTTGCCGCCCGCACGGTCACCGACGCCAGCGTCACCAACCTGGTCCGTGACCTGGCCTGGACGGTCAACCACGAGGGCGTACGGCGGATGACCCCGGAGGGTTTGTACGGGCGTCGCAAGATGACCGCGCTCGTCCAGCGCACCAGCCCCGACGCGTCGCCCGGCGCGGTGGACCGGGCGATGAGATCCCTGTCCCTGCAAGGGATCCGACGCTCCAAGGGCATCCGGACCACCATCCCTGCCAAGGACGGCAAACGGGCCGGCGACCTCCTTGATCGGGACTTCACCGCCCCCGCACCGAACCGGACCTGGGTCATGGACTTCACCTACGTCCGCACCTGGGCGGGGTTCGTCTACGTCGCGCTCATCCTCGACGTGTTCGCTCAGAAGATCGTTGCTTGGAACGTCGCACCGACCAAGGCCGTCGAGCTGGTCGACGTCCCGCTGCGGATGGCACTGTGGCAACGCGACCGCGAAGGCCACCCTGTGGTGCCCGGTGAGCTCATTGGTCACGCCGACGCCGGGTCGCAATACACATCGATCGCGTTCACTGAGCACCTCGCCGAGGAAGGGATCCGGCCCTCGATCGGGTCTGTTGCCGATGCCTACGACAACGCCCTGATGGAGTGCGTGATCGGGCTGTACAAGACCGAGTGCGTCCGCACAACGGTCTTCCACGCCGGCCCCTACCGGAGCCTCGGAGACGTCGAGTACGCCACCGCTGGATGGGTCGATTGGTACAACAACCGACGCCTGCATGGCTCTCTTGGGATGATGACCCCAGTGGAGTTCGAGCAAGCCCACTACGCGGCCCTCAACCGAGAGCCGCAACCCGCATAGGAGCGGCGGAGAACCTGGGGCGCTTCAGGGACGCACCGGAAGCCACAGCGGCCGCTGGTCCATCTCTTGTAAGCCGTACTTCAGCATCGGTCCGTCGACTTCGTTGAGGACCCCTGTGTTGATGTGCGCCACGTAGTCGGGAGAGATCCCGAGAATCTTCTCGTCGTACGCGGCACTAGCGCAGTACCAGGACTACCGCAGCGAGGTTCGCGAGCGCGATTGACGCAAGCAAGAGGTAGATGATCTCAGTGACGCTGATCTTTCGGTCGCTGCCGCTCAATTTCGAGGTCGTGTCGACTCGGAGGTTGGGTGCAATCGCCAACTGCTCCTCCACGCGACGCATTCGGTCGCGAGCCTTGCGGTAGTACTGGTGTTGAACCTTATGAACGAGTCCGGTCATCACGCAGGCCAGGATGCCGAGGCAGAAGACAACCACCGACAGCCTCCCCGACGAGTTCGCTAGTGCTACACCAGCCGCGAGTATTCCCGCATTGAACGCGAGCAGATACTGCACGCGGCTCCAGTTGAACTGCGCCTGGAAGCGATATTCGTCGACGGCAATGCGGTAGATCTCGCCGTCGCTGTTGCTTGCCTCCACGGAAGTCATCGTCTCTCACGATAGGGCGACCGGTCGATGCATGTCTGTGGGCGCGCGCAGAGGGGGTTCCGCGCTAGCGCAATATCGGAGCTGCGCCCGGACTCGCTCCTGGTTGCCTGGGGTCCGTCCGTCCCGTGCGGCACGTCGGCGCTTATCTGCGTCGGTAGAACCTGAAGCTGCCGTCGGGATGTCGCTCGTGGTCGAACGCGGGGTCGTGAACGATGTGGTGGTGGTGGCTGCAGAGCGCGACGCCGTCCTTGACCGACGTCTTGCCGCCCTCGCTCCACGGGACCAGGTGGTGGATCTCGCACCAGGTGGCGGGGATGTCGCAGCCGTCGGCGCGACACGTCTTGTCGCGGAGGCGGATGGCTTTGCGCATCGCGGGGGTGTGCAGGCGGCTGGCGCGCCCGAGGTCGAGGATCTCGCCGGCTTGGCCGAGGACTGCGGGGATGATCTGTGCTTGGCAGGCCAGGCGGCGGGCGTGCTCGGGGGTGATATGGGTGTCGTCGCCGTCGGGGTCGAACCCGAGCCCGGCTTTGCCGAGCCCCTCACGCAGCTCGTGGAGGGTGATGGTGACGACGACGGTGGTGGCGTCTCCGCCGTGATCGGGGATGCGGGTGGGGTCGAGGCGTTCGAGGAGGTCGCGGAAAGCGAGTGCCATGAGGCGGGGGCGGGGGATGAGTTTGCCGTCGGCGGCGGCTGCTTGTTTGCGGGGTTGGGCGAAGGCGTTGAGGATGGTCTCGAGGCGGTGGGCGACGTCGTCACCGATCACCCCGGTGAGGCGGGTGGTGCCGTCGCCGAGGGATCGCCAGGACAGGCGTTGGGTTTTGTTGGCGTGGGCTTCGGCGTCGCGTAGGCGGCGTTCGTCGCGGGCTTGGGTGCCTTCGGGGTCGAGGTGTTCGAGGATGCGGCGCCCGAGGATGCGCAGCTCGCGGGGTCCGAACTTGGTGGCGTGGTCGATCAGGGTGTGTTCGGCGCGCTGCACCAGTTCGGGGTCGAGGTCGTCGTTGCCCTCGACGAGCTCGTCGAGGGCGCGGGCGATGACGCGGACCTGGTCGAGGTTCACTGCGCCGGCGGTGAAGGCGTCGGTGAGGTGGTGCCAGCGGGTGTCGAGGGCGCTGGCGAGTTTGTCGTCGAGGCGGGCGTTGCGGCGTTCGAGGCGTTGGTCGCGGGCCAGCCAGGATCCGGCGTCCTTGTCGCCGGATTCCTCGGCCAGGTCGGCGGAGAGGGCGAGGACCTGCAGCTTCATCGCGGTCACGCGGGCTTCGGCGCGGGCCAGGTCGCGCAGGACCTGCTTCTTGGCCTCGGGCGGTAGTGCCCAGGCTTGGGCGACCCCGACCTGGTCGAGTGCGGCGTGCAGCACGGCGAGGCTGTCGGTGATGGGGTGTTGACTGTTCATCACGGGGGCCTCCCTTCGCGCAGCGTGATGATCGATGAACTGATCTACGCGGCGACGCCGGGGGCCCATCCACGCTCTCGGGTGGGGCAATTACTAACCGTGGTGCGTCTGTCCGTCCGGTTTCGACCAGCGCTGGATGCGAGGCCTCGTCGCCGGTACGGCGTACCACTAACCGTATACCAGTTCGAACACGCTGACAACCCCTGACGGTGAGGTTCTTGCGGCGTTCTTGCGCAAATCCGGACCTTCGGAGACTCCCCACCTTGAGCGCCATCGGCGAGGCTGTACTGATCTTCCCCAGATCCCGGAGGCACCAGTGATGGCAGCCGTGTTGCGCGACGAGAGCACGCTCCCTGCGTTCGATCCCGCGGTGCTTGCCGCGCTCGTCGACGCGCTGCAGGACCCGAGCGCGACCGAGCGCTTCGCCCGGGCGTACCTCTTCATGCTGCCGCGGCGGGTCGAGCGCATCCAGGCCGCGGTGAGCGGGGACGACGCCGTCGCGGCGATGGACGCGGTCCTCAGCCTGAAGGTGTCCTCCGCGACCGTGGGTGCCCGTCAGCTCCAGGCGCTGGCCGCTGACCTCGAGGACCACTTGCGCGAGCACGTCGCCGTCGCGGCCTGCGAGCTCGCGTCCCGTCTGACGGCAGCGGCCGAGCGCGTTCGAACCGACCTCGAGCGCCACCTCGGACAGGTCGCCTGACCCGCGGCGCGCCGGCGCTCACTCCATCCGGTAGCCCACACCGCGCACGGTGTGGATCAACCGCTGACCGTCGCTGGCCGCGGCGAGCTTGCGACGCAGGTTGCCGATGTGGACCTCGACGAGGTGGGTGTCGCTGGTCCACTCGTCGCCCCAGACCGAGCGCAGCAGCGCCTCGCGGCTCCAGACCCGAGCCGGCGTCCGCATCAGCTCGGCGAGCAGGTCGAACTCCGTGCGGGTCAGCTCGAGCTCCTGACCGTCGACCTGGACCCGACGGCCGTCGACGTCGACCCGCAGGATGCCGTGCTCGAGGACGTCCTGCTCCGGCTCGCTGGCCACGACGGCTCGCCGGGGGCGGCGGAACATCGCGTTGACGCGCGCCTTGAGCTCGCGCGGGGAGAACGGCTTGGACAGGAAGTCGTCGGCCCCGGTTTCGAGGCCGATCAGCTTGTCGACCTCCTCGTCGCGCGCGGTCACCATCATCAGATAGGCGTCGCTGAACTCGCGGATTCGCCGGCACACCTCGATGCCGTCGAGCCCGGGCAGGCCGAGGTCGAGCGTGATCAGGTCGGGATCGAGGTCGCGCGCCGCGGTCACGGCCTCCCGGCCGTCACCGACCTGACTGACCGTGAAGCCCTGGGCCTCGAGCGAGAAGACGATGAGCTCCCGGATGTCGGCATCGTCCTCCACGACCAGCGCACGGCGGTCATGGTCAGGGCTGAGGCTCATGTCCGTCATCTTGCCAGAGCACTGGTGCCATCACGGTTTCACGCGCGCGAGCGCAGCGAACTCCTTGGCATCGTGCGCGCAGAACATCGTCACCGCGGGGCTCGCACCCGTCCCGTGGGTCGCGTGCAGCGCGCGCAGGCACTCCTGGTTCTCGTGGCGCAGCTTCCCCGACACCTGCATCGCCGTCTGCAGCACGCGGATGCCCCGCGGGGCTCGGCGCGGGTCGGTCTTCTCCTCGGTGGCGAAGTAGGCATCGCCGGCGTGCAACAGCCACCCACCCCCGGGGCGACGTACGCCGATCCCGGCGTGGCCACGGGTGTGGCCGGCGAGCGGGACCATCACGATGTCATCGGTGTCTGGCAGCACGGGCACGGCGGTCAGGCCGTACCAGTCGATGCCGGTGTCGGCACGGTGCTCGACCCAGTGCGGACCGTGGGCCCACTGTGCGCGGCGGTAGCGGTTCTTCTCGGCTGGCGTCCGGCGGGCGCGCGCCGCGGCGAGCTCGTCGTCGCGCACGTGGATCCGCGCGGTCGGGAAGTCGGAGATGCCGCCGGCGTGGTCGAGGTCGAGGTGGGTCACGACGACGTCGGTCACGTCGCGCGGGTCGTGACCGAGCGCGCGCACCTGCGCCGCTGCGGTCTGTCGCTCGTCCAGACGCGCGCCGGCCACGCGAACGAACGCAGGCCCGAGCCGGCCCCGGGGGTCGGCGACGTCGGCGCTCCCGAATCCGGTGTCGACCAGCACCAGCCCGTCGCTGCGCTCGAGGAGCAGGCAGTGCGCCACCAGCCGCTCCGGCAGCACCCGTCCGGCCAGCAGCGGGACCATGGTGCCGCAGTCGAGATGGTGGACGCGCGCGATCATCGCGCCAGACTAGGGTGCGGGCCGCCCATCGTGCGTTCGCTCGAACCGGGGCTCGACCGCGTGTCGCGCAGGTCACGCCGTACCGTGGAGAGGTGGCCCCCGACCCGTTCGCCGAGGACGTCTCCCCGCTTCGCGCGCTGGTGACGCCACGGATGTTGGGGGTCCATGTGATCGGCGTCCTGGCGGTCTCGATCGCGCTGATCGCCGGCGTCTGGCAGTACGACGCCTGGGCCCAGCGCCGCGAGGCCGAGGCCCGCGACCTGTCCCAGTCCGAGCCGGTAGCCCTGCTGGCGGTGATGGACGGCGACGACCCGTTCCCGGGCCAGGACCTCGGACGACCGGTCGAGCTCACCGGTCAGTGGCGTACCGGTGAGACGTTCTTCGTCGCCGACCGCGACGATCCGCGCCAGGACCCGTCCGCCGAGGCTGTCACCGCACCCGACGTCGGCTGGTGGGTGGTGACCCCGGTCTCGGTCGACGGCACCGACTCCGCCATCCCGGTGGTGCGCGGCTGGGTCGACGCGCCGACCGACCCCGCTCCCCCCGCGGACGGCACGCGAGTCGACGTCGTCGGTTGGCTGCAGCCGTCGGAGGGCAGCGGGATCGTCGACGAGGACCCGCACGACGACGTCCTGCCCGAGCTGCGGATCGCCTCGCTGACGCAGCGGGTGGGCATCGACCTGTTCAGCGGGTACGTCGTGGCGCGCGAGGTCGACGGCGCCGAGCTGACTGACACCGACAGCCCCGTCGCGGTCGGCCCCAGCGACCTGCCGGAGGTCGGTGTCTTCACCGCCCTGCGCAACCTGCTCTACGCGATCGAGTGGTGGGTGTTCGCCGCGTTCGCCGCGTTCATCTGGTGGCGCTTCGGGCGCGACGAGGTGGTCGCTGCCCGCGAACTGGCCGAGCAGGGCAGTGCAGACGGTGACGACCCGGGTGACGAGGAGAGCGACGCCACACGGCGTTCACCGAACCGGCCGGTAGGTTCGACGTCGTGAGAGGTGCGTTGCTGCGGTACCAGGTCATGTCCGCGATCGTCGGAGTCCTGCTGATCATCCTGTGCCTGATCGGGCTCCCCCTGCACTACGGACACCTGCTGCACCCGGACCTCTTCCCCGAGGGCGGCCAGGCCAACGAGCTCGGCGACTGGATCAGCGCGACCCTCGGCGTGGCCCACGGCTGGCTCTACATGGTCTTCCTCTTCACCGCCTTCGACCTCGCCCGCCGGGCGCGGTTCGAGATGGGCTTCACGGTGGTGACGCTGATCTGCGGGACCGTGCCGATCCTGTCGTTCTGGTCGGAGCGGCGTGCCACGAGGCGCGTGCGTGAGGAGTACGCCGCCGAGCTCGTCGGCTGACCGGCCGCTGTCGCGCGGCCGGTCGCCGGCGAGCGTCCGGCCTCAGCCCTTCGACCCGCTGGGGCCGGAGTCCTCGATCTCCACCGAGGCGGCGGGGTTGTCGGGGTCCGTCGCCGGGTGCGGTGCCTCGACGGCGTCGGCGAGGGCCTCGTCCGGCGTGGCGGCGGCCGTGTCGTTGCCGGAGTCGGTCGGCGGCGCGGGGGCTGCGGGCGACGTGGTCACCGGAGCCGCCGGCGTGGGCTGGTAGGAGCTCTCCCAGGCCTGCGAGCCCTGGCCGGTCAGCTTGCGGACGGCGGCGAACGCGATCCCGCCGAGACCGAGCAGGAGCAGGATCTTGCGCTTGCGGCCCTTCTTCTTGGGCGCGGGAGCCTCGACCTCGCCCTTCAGCGCGGCAGCCGTGGCCGCACCACGACGCATGGCCTCTTCGCGGTAGTCCGCGGTGGCCTCGTCGGCCGCAGCCGCGGCGGCGGTCAGCACCGGCAACACCTCGGCGTGCCACTTGCCCTTGGCCTCGGCGACGTACGGCGCTGCCTTGTCGCGCGCGCCGGCGACGAAGGGGGCCGTCTTCTCGCGCGCGTCGGCGAGGGCGGGGGCCGCCTTCTCCCGGGCCTCAGCCAGCGCCGGCCCGGCCTTGGCGACGGCCGTCTCGACGTGCGGAGCCAGCTGGTCCTTCAGGTCGGCGGCGCGGTCACGGAGGTCCTTGGACCAGTGCTTCATGGGGAGTCCTCTCTGGGGCGTCGGGTCGTGCGCTCGGACGAGCGGCGCACCGTGGTGCGCCTAGCGACGATGATGCCCGTCCGCCGCGCTCGAGCAAACCCCTGCGTGGCAGGATCGACACGACCAGATTCCCATGCCAGACCCGACGCGAGAGGCGGCCATGTCCGACCTGAAGGCGACCCTCAAGACCAACCGCGGCGACATCGTGCTCAACCTGCTGCCCCACCACGCTCCGGCGACCGTGAAGAACTTCGTCGGGCTGGCGCAGGGGACCCAGGAGTACGCCGACCCGGAGACGGGCCAGAAGACCACCGGCAAGTTCTACGACGGTCTCGGCTTCCACCGCGTGATCGACGGCTTCATGATCCAGGGCGGGTGCCCGCTCGGCACCGGCACCGGTGGCCCGGGCTACCAGTTCAAGGACGAGTTCCACCCCGAGCTGCAGTTCGACCGTCCCTACCTGCTGGCCATGGCCAACGCCGGCCCGGGCACCAACGGCTCCCAGTTCTTCATCACCGTCGGCGCCACCCCGTGGCTCAACAACAAGCACACGATCTTCGGCGAGGTGGCCGACCAGGCCAGCCGTGACGTCGTCGACGCGATCGCCACCACCCCGGTCGGTGCGATGGACCGTCCGAAGGACGCCGTCGTCATCGAGTCCGTCGAGGTGGAGGGCAGCTGAGCTGAGCACGCCCCCACCGGCGGGCCCCCCCGCCGGCTCGCAGCCCGGACCCGCGCAGTCCACCTGCGCGTTCCACCCCGACCGACCGGCGGGCATCCGCTGTCAGCGGTGTGAGCGGACGATCTGTCCGGACTGCATGAACCCTGCCTCCGTGGGGTTCCAGTGCCCGTCGTGCGTCCGGGAGGGCGCGCGCAGCGTGCGCGCCCCCCGTACGCCGTACGGAGGCGCGATCTCGGCTCGCCCCGGCCTGACCTCGCAGGTGCTGATCGCCCTCAACGTCGGGGTGTGGCTGCTCATCACCGCCACCGGCGCGTCCGCGAGCGCCTGGGTCGACCGGCTCGGCCTCATCCCGGCCGGGCGGTGCGAGCCCGTCGGCGGCGGTGGCTACTACCCCGGCATCGGCGAGGTCGTCTGTGGCCGCGGCGGAGGGGTGTGGATCGACGGGGTGGGCAGCGGTGCCGTCTGGCAGCTGCTCACCAGCGCGTTCAGCCACGTCGATGTCTGGCACGTCGGGTTCAACATGCTCGCGCTGTGGTTCCTCGGCCCCCAGCTGGAGTCGGTGCTCGGCCGAGCCCGGTTCCTCGCGCTCTACGTCCTCTCCGCGCTCGCGGGCAGCGCCGCCGTGCTGTGGCTCTCGGACCCGGCGAGCGTGACGATCGGCGCCTCGGGAGCGGTCTTCGGCCTCATCGGCGCGCTGCTCGTCGTCGGCTGGAAGGTCGGCGGAGACCTGCGCCCCCTGCTGGTGTGGCTGGCGATCAACGTCGTCATCACCGTCGGCGGGCGCGACTTCATCTCCTGGCAGGGCCACCTCGGCGGCTTCGTCGGCGGCGTCCTGGTCGCGGCCGTGCTGGTGCTGGCGCCGCGCGAGCAGCGGGCGCGCTGGCAGGCGCTGGGCCTCGGCGTCCTCACCCTCCTGGTGATCGCCGCCCTCACCGCCGGCACGCTCCTGGTCACTCCCTGACCAAGCGGACGGGTAGTTGTCCACAGGGGTTATCCCCAGTGTGGAGAACTTACATCGATGTCATTCCCGGCGCGCAGGCCTCACGGGCGGCGTCGCAGGAGCCGTACGCACGGGGTCCTACCCCGGTGCGACGGGTGGCATTCCCGCGTCACTCCCACTTCGTGGCGCGTCACTCCCACTTCGTGGCGAAGACGAACCCGACCGCCATGAAGGCGATGCCGGCGAGCAGGTTGTACTGCTCGAGGTTGCGCAGCACCGGGATGGTGTTGTCCGGACCGGCGATGTAGTAGACGCAGATCCAGACCAGCCCGATGAGGAAGCACCCGAGCATGCCGACGATGACGCCGCGACCGCGGCCCAGCGGGGTGGTGGGGTGCGCCGCCACGATGAGCCCGAGGAAGATCACGCCCAGCCCGATCATGAAGTTCCAGCGACCCAGGTCGCCCATCCACGTCAGCTGCTGTCCGTCCTGGGCGACGTTGATGTAGACGGCCATCCACGCGATGCCGGCCGCCACGAGCGCGAACGCAAGGACGGTCCGGACGATCGACGTCGAGGTGCCGGGGGGCGCCGGCTTGGTACGGGGAGCGTCGGCCACGGAAAGGTCTCCTAGCGAAGGATGCGGGTGGGCGTGCGGGTCGCGTGCGGGCGCACGTGGCCTACGGGGCCGTCGGATAGCGTAGTCGTGGTCCACGCGTGCCTCTCACGTCCCTACCGGAAGGTCCAGCTGTGTCGGGTCCCGCCTCGGTGCGCCGCGAACGCTGGCGGCGGCGCCTCGCCGACGCCTGGGCGCGCCGCCGGACCACCCGCGGTGAGCGCTCGCTGACCTGGCGGCTGGCGACGCCGGCGGTCTTCGCGGGGGCCGGCGTGCTCGCCGTCACCAGTGCGATCAGTGCCGACGGCATCGACCTGCGCGCGGAGCGGTACGGCGACCTCGAGTCGCTGGCACGCCAGCAGACCCGTCAGGTGCAGTCGCTGCAGCAGCGGGCGAGTGAGCTGCGCACCGAGGTCGAGGAGCTCACCGCCGGCGTCGAGGACAGTCGCCTCGACGAGCTCGAGGAGCAGATCGACCTGCTGCGCGGGCCCGCGGGGCTGGAGGCCGTGACCGGGTCGGGGGTCACCGTGACCCTCGACGACGCTCCGTCCTCGGCGCGCGACCTGATCGACGGCACCACGGTGACCCTCGACGACCTCGTCATCCACCAGCAGGACATCCAGGCGGTCGTCAACGCCCTGTGGGAGGGCGGCGCCGAGGCCATGACCATCCAGGGCCAGCGCATCGTGTCCACCACCGGGATCAAGTGCGTCGGCAACGTCGTGATCCTGCACGGCATCCAGTACGCCCCGCCGTACGAGATCTCCGCGATCGGCGACACCGAGACCCTGCTGGGCAGCCTCAGCACCAACCCCTACATCACGACCTTCCGCGAGTACGTCGACCGCTACCAGCTCGGCTACAGCGTGGCCGTCGAGGGATCGCTGGACATGGCGGCCTACGACGGGAGCACGGAGATGAGCTACGCCCGGCCGGTGGGGTCGCGGCCGGTCGTCCTCGACGAGGACCTGTAGCTCTAGCCCTCGTCCTCCTGACCCGGCGGGGTCGTGGGTGGGCCGCCTGTGGGCAGGTCCGTCGGATCGTCCGTCGGCTCCGGCTCCGGGTCCGGTTCCGGCTCGGGCTCGGGCTCGGGTGGCACGTAGCGGGAGACGGTCAGCACGATCTGCTGGTCGGAGCGGACGGGCTGACCACCGGACGGCGTCTGCCGCAGCACGGTGCCGATCTGGTCCTCGGACACCTCGCTGGTGTCCTCGACGATCTCGATTCTCTCGAAACCGGCCTCGTTGAGGATCCGTCGGGCGTTCTCCTCGCTCTCACCGGTCACGTCGGGCAGCTCGTTGGGGCCCTCGGAGATGAGGACGACCACCTCCGACTCGTAGGGGACCTGCTGACCGGCTGCCGGATCCGTCTCGAAGACCCGGCCTCTCTCGGCATCGTTGGGCCGGTACTGGACGTCGGCCTGGAGCCCTTCCCTCTCGAGCTCGGCGCGGGCCTCGTCCTCGGTGAGCCCGAACAGGTTGGGGACGGACACATCGGCGGCGCCCAGGGAGATCACCAGGTCGACCTCGGTCTCGAGCGGCACGGTCTCGCCGCCCTCGGGGTCTTGGCTGATCACCTGGCCGCGGGGCACCTCCGTGGAGTTCTGCCGTTCGACCTCTCCGAGCACGAGCCCCTCGGTCTGGCGGATCTCGCGCAATGCCTGCGAGCGTTCGAGTCCCGTGACGTCGGGGACGCTCACGGTGTCGGGCTCGTTGTCCATGAGCCGCGGGATGAAGACGGCGGCCAGGATCGCCAGGATCAACAGCACGACACCGAGCACGACCCACGGCCACTTCTTGCGCTCGTCCTCGGCGGCAGGGAGAGCGGTCATGGTGCCCGTGCCGGCGGCCGTCATCGCGGCCGCGGCACCGGCCGGCAGCACGCTGGTCGCGTCGTCGGCCGGGGGCGGGGGTGCGGTGGCCTGCACCGGGAGCCCGGCGAGGTAGCGGTCGATGTCGGCCTTCATGGCCGCGGCGCTCTGGTAGCGGTCCTCGACCCGCTTCGCGAGCGCCTTCATGGTGATCGCGTCGAGCTCGGGGGGCAGGTCCTCGTCGTGGGTCGACGGCGGCGCGGCCTGCTCGCGTACGTGCTGGTAGGCCACGGCCACCGGGCTCTCGCCGACGAACGGCGGGCGTCCGGTGAGCAGCTCGTAGAGCAGGCAGCCGGTGGAGTAGACGTCGGAGCGGGAGTCGACGGTCTCGCCGCGCGCCTGCTCGGGCGAGAGGTACTGCGCCGTCCCCACGACCGCGGCGGTCTGGGTCATCGTCGAGGAGGCGTCGGAGATCGCCCGGGCGATGCCGAAGTCCATCACCTTGACGTCGCCGGCCGGGGTCAGCATGACGTTGCCGGGCTTGATGTCGCGGTGGATGATCCCCGCGCGGTGGCTGTAGTCGAGCGCCGACAGGACGCCGGAGGTGATCTCCAGGGCCCGCTCGGGCAGGATCTTGCGTCCCTCGCGCAGGATGTCGCGCAGGGTGCGGCCCGCGACGTACTCCATGACGATGTAGGGCTGGGCGACGTCGGTGCCGTCGGTCGACAGCTCCTCGCCGGTGTCGTAGACCGCGACGATTGCGGGGTGGTTGAGCGACGCGGCCGACTGGGCTTCGCGACGGAACCGCGCCTGGAAGGTCTGGTCGCTGGCGAGATCGGTGCGCAGCCGCTTGATGGCGACGACCCGGCCCAACCGGGTGTCGTTGCCCTTGCGGACCTCCGCCATCCCACCGCGGCCCAGGAGCTCGCCGAGCTCGTAGCGCCCGCCGACGCGGTGGCCCCCGCCGTTACCGGTGCCGTTGCCTGCGTCCTGGCTCATCCGCCGTGCCTGCCTTCTGCTTGGGGAGTCTCGGAAACGTACGTCGTCACTGGAGCACCGCCTCCATGACCGCCTTGGCGATCGGGGCGGCGAGCCGGCCGCCGGCGATGTCGGTGCGCGCCACCCCGGCGTCCTCGATCATCACCGCGACCGCGACCTGGGGGTCGTCGGCGGGTGCGAAGGAGACGAACCACGCGAGCGGGTTCTGGTCGGTGCCGCGCTGCGCGGTGCCGGTCTTGCCGGCGACCTCCACGCCCGGGATCTGCGCCGGCGTACCCGTGCCGGAGTCGACGGTCGCGACCATCATCTGGGTCAGTGCCCGGGCGTTGGCCGGCGTCATCGCATCCGTGCGCAGCGCGGTGGGCTCGGTCTTGTCGAGCACCTCGAGGTCGGGCGAGGTCACCTCGTCGACGAGGTACGGCGTCATCACGGTGCCGCCGTTGGCGATGCCGGCCGCGACCATCGCGATCTGCAGCGGGCTGGCCTGCACGCTCTGCTGACCGATGGCGGCGTACGCGACCAGGGGGCCGTCGGTGTTGCCCTCGCCGACCGGGAACCGGCTGGCCGCAACGGACGGCAGGTCGCTGAAGGGCCGCTCGCCGAACCCGAACGCCTCGGCCTGCTCGGCGATCGCCTCGGGGCCCAGCTCCAGACCGAGTGCGCCGAAGGACACGTTGCACGAGACCTTGAGGGCCTGGGTGAGGCTGATGGAGTTGCCGCCGCAGTTCCCCCCGCCGTCGTTGGGGAGATCGCGGTCGGTCTCCGGGAGGTCGAGAGTGAAGCCGCCGCGCACCGTCGAGTCCGGGTCGTAGCCGTTCGCCAGCGCCGCGGCGGCCGTGACGAGCTTGAAGGTCGAGCCCGGGGAGAACGTCTCCTGCGCGGCGCGGTTGGACATCGGCCGGGTCGGGTTGTCGCTGAGGCGCTCCCACGCTTCCTGCACGGAGCGGAAGTCGTGGGCGGCGAGCCGGTTCGGGTCGTACGACGGCGAGGTGGCCATCGCCAGGATCTTCCCGGTCGCCGGCTCGAGCGCCACGACGGCACCCTTCGCGTCGCCACCCAGGGCGGCGAGGCCGTCCCAGGCGGCGTTCTGCGCGGCCGGACGCAGCGTCAGGGACACGCTGCCGCCCGCCGGCTGCTGGTTGCCCAGCAGGTCGATCACCCGGTTGACGAAGAGCCGCGCGTCGGAGCCGGAGAGGATCTCGTTCTGCGTCTGCTCGATCCCGGAGCGGCCGTAGATGTAGGAGTAGTAGCCGGTGATGGGGGCGTACTTCTGCGGCTGCGGGTAGGTGCGCTGGAACTCGTACTCGTTGTCGCTCGGCTCGCTCTCCGCGATGGCCCGGCCGTTGACCAGGATCGCGCCGCGCTCCCGGGAGAACTCCGCGTCGCGCACGCGCTTGTTGTCCGCGCGGGTGTTGAGCTCGTCGGCCTGCCAGTACTGCAGGTACGTCGCGTTGAGCAGCAGCGCGAGGAACAGCACGCCACACGCCACCGCCATCCGCCGGATCGGCTGGTTCATCGCATCCTCACCACCTGGGTGGCGTCGTCGCCGCTGTCGTCCCCCGGACCGTGCGTGCCGAAGTCCGGCAGCGGGCGACGGGCCTGGTCGGAGATCCGCAGCAAGAGCGCGATGATCACCCAGTTGGCGACCAGGGACGAACCGCCGTACGAGAGGAAGGGCGTGGTGAGGCCGGTCAGCGGGATGAGCTTGGTGACCCCGCCGATGATGACGAACACCTGCAGGGCGAGCACGAGCGCCAGGCCGCTGGCGACCAGCTTGCCGAAGGCGTCGCGGCAGACGAGTGCCGTGCGCAGGCCGCGCTCGACGACGAGCGCGTAGAGCAGGATGATCGCGATCACCCCGGTCAGCCCGAGCTCCTCGCCCAGCGCGGCGACGATGAAGTCGGACTCCCGCACCGGTGTCTGCATCGGGTCGCCCAGGCCCCAGCCGCGGCCGACGAGACCACCCCAGGCCATGCCGTACATCGCCTGGATGACCTGGTAGCCGGAGTCGTAGCCGAACGGGTCCAGCCAGACCAGCACCCGGGTGCGGACGTGGCCGAAGAGCTGATAGGCGAGCGCGGCGCCGCCGAGGAACATCAGCGCGCCGACGACGATCCACCCGGGTCGCTCGGTGGCGATGTAGAGCATCACGAGGAAGAGGCCGAAGAACAGCAGGCTCGAGCCGAGGTCGCGCTGGAAGACCAGGATGCCGAGGCTGATCAGCCACATGCCGAGGATCGGCCCGAGGTCACGCCCACGTGGCAGGTCGATGAACAGCAACCGCCTCCCGGCGAGCGCCAGGGCGTCGCGGTGGAGCACGAGGTATCCGGCGAACGCGATGACCAGGAGGACCTTGGCGACCTCGCCGGGCTGGAAGCTGAAGCCCGCGACGCTGATCCAGATGCGCGCGCCGCGGATCTCGGTGCCGATGCCGGGCATCAGCGGAAGGAGCAGCAGCACGATCGCCGCGAGCCCGCTGGTGTAGGTGAAGGCCTGCAGTCGCCGGTGGTCCTGGAGGGTGAGCAGCACGACGATGAACAGCACGACGCCGACCGTCATCCAGGTCAGCTGCTGCGCGGCCAGCGAGCCGCCGTTGGCCTGGTCGATGCGGTAGATCATCGCCAGGCCGAGGCCGTTGAGCGCGCTCACGATCGGCAGCAGGACCGGATCGGCGTACGGCGCGGTCCATCGGATCACGAGGTGGCAGGCCAGGACCAGCGCGGCCAGCCAGCCGCCGTACCCGATGATGTCGGCCGGGACCTCCCCGTCGACGCCGAGCCCGACGGCGGCGTACCCCCCGACACCCACGGCCAGGCTCATGAGCAGCAGTACGAGCTCGGCGCCGCGGCGGCGGCGGTGGATGAAGCCGGAGCGGGCGGCCGCGCGGGACATCGGCGGGGCGCTCACGGGGCCTCCTCGCCGCAGGGGTCGTCGAGGGCGTCGGCGGTCGGGCTGGGCGAGCTGGTCGTCGTCGGCGCTGAGGGGCTGGTGGTGCCGGGCGTGCGGCGACCGGGGCGCGCGGTCGGTCCGGTGGTGGGACCTTCACCCGGGCGGGCGGTCGGGTCCGGGCTGGGTCCGTCGGTGGGCGCGTCCGTCGGCTCGGGCTCGCACTCGATGACAAGCTGCTCGAGCCGCGTGACGATCGCGCGGGCGTCGTCGAGGTCGCTCGCATCGATGCCGGCGCGAACCTGGCGGGCGCGGTACTCCGGGAGCCGGTCCACGCGCACGTCGGTGGCCTCGTGGACCGAGGCGAGCTCGACACCGGGGACGTCTGCCGAGACGCCGCGGAAGATCGCGACGTCGTCACCGTCGGCGGCGACGAAGTACTGCCGCTGCGTCCAGTCGTAGCCGATCTTCAGACCACCGGCGACCAGCGCCACGAGCAGAGCGAGGAGGGCCAGCCGGCCGAGCCAGGCCCAGCGCCGCGGCGGCCGCGGGGCGTAGCGCAGCTCCTCGGGGTCGAGGTCCTCGGCGGGCTCGGCGCGGCGACCGAGGAACGGCAGGCCCCGCCCGGTGGCGGCCTCCGAGCCCGGCACCGGCTCGAGCTCGCCCGTGTCGCCGGCGCGGTGGCCGCGGAACAGCCCGCGGGGCGCCTTGGTGCGGGGCAGGTCGGCAGCAGCGCCCACCAGCATGGCGCCGGTGCTGGCCGCGGCGCTCGTGTCCGGGGCGGGCCCCGCGTCATGAGGGGCGTCGGTCTCGACCACGTCGGCGACGACCGCGGTGACGTTGTCGGAGCTGCCGGCCTCCAGCGAGGCGCGCACCAGCTCCACGGCGGCGAAGTCGGGAGTGCCGGTGCCGAGGATGTCGGCGAGCCGGGCCCGGTCGAGCACCCCGGAGCAGCCGTCGGAGCAGAGCATGAGCCGGTCGCCCGCGGTGACCTCGACATAGAACAGGTCCGGGTCGGTCTCGTGCACGGCGTCGACGGCGCGCAGGATGAGGTTGCGGTGCGGGTGGGTGCGCGCCTCGTCCTCGGTGATGCGGCCCTCGTCGATCAGGCTCTGGACGAACGTGTGGTCGGTGGTGAGCTGGCTGACCTCACCGTCGCGGAAGAGGTAGGCCCGGCTGTCGCCGAGGTGTCCGATGACGACGCGCTCGCCGTCGAAGAGCGCCGCCGTGATCGTGGTGCTGGTGCCCTCGAGCTCGGGGTCGCCCTCGACCAGCTCGGCGATCTTGTCGTGGGCGCGGTGGAAGCCGCCGGCCATCGCCTCGAGCAGGTCCTCCCCGGCCGGGCGGGCGATGCGGCGCAGCGCCTGGACCGCGGTCGAGCTCGCCAGGTCGCCGCGCACGGCGCCGCCGACCCCGTCGGCGACGACGAGGAGGTAGTCGCTGGCCAGGCCGGAGTCCTGGTTGTCCTTGCGGACGCGTCCGACGTCGGAGAGGGCGGCGTACCGCAGGGTCAGCACCACGCGGTCACTTCCTCAGCTCGAGGATCGTCTTCCCGATCCGCACCTGGCTGCCGAGGTTGAGGGTGGCGGGCTGGGTCAGACGCTGGGTGCCGAGGTAGGTGCCGTTGGTGGAGCCGAGGTCCTCGACGAACCACGCGTCGCCCGAGGCGGCGATGCGGGCGTGGCGGGTCGAGACGTAGTCGTCGTCGAGCCGGATCGCCGCGTCGCTCCCCCGGCCGATCAGCAGCGGTGCGTCGTCGAGGGAGATCGACTCCCCCGCGTTGGCGCCCTCGACGATGTGGACGTGGGTGGGCGCGCCCCGGCGGCGTACGGGCTTGGTGCGCGTCTTGGCCGCCGCCTTGGCGGCCCGGCGCTCGGCGCGGGTGCTGTGCTCGACGCGGGCGCCGAACATGTCGGAGCGGATGACCGACAGCGCGGAGAGCACGAAGATCCACAGGATCGCCAGGTAGGCGAAGCGGATCAGCATCAAGGTGAGCTCAGACATGGGACCGCCCCCCGGAGGTGCGGCCGGGACTGCGGACGGCGCGCACGGTCATGGTGGTGTTGCCGACCTTGACGTGGGAGCCGTCGCTGAGGCGCGCGTGCTGTGTGCGCTCCCCGTCGACGACCATGCCGTTGGTCGACCCGAGGTCGATCGCCGACAGGTGCGGCATCCCCCCGGCCTGGTCGTGCTCGACGCGGATCTCCACGTGCCGGCGCGACACCCCGGGGTCGGCGACGCGCAGGTCCGCCTCGGTGCCGCGGCCGATGACGAGTCCCGGCGGCTGGAGCGGGTGGCGTACGCCGTTGACCTCGAGGAAGGCGACGGCACTCTGCACCGAGGTCTCGCTCGCCGCGCCGGCGGTCGGCGTCACCGACGCCAGCGCCTGGCTGCGCACCCGGAACCGGCCGGTCGTGAGGTCCTCGGAGGACTCGAAGGTGATGTGCACCGGTCCGGTGAAGACATAGGAGTGCTCCTCGGCGTGGTCGTGGAGCATGTCGGTGAGCTCGCGAGCCAACGTCGAGCCGTAGGGCTGCAGCCGCTCCGAGTCGGCCGGCGACAGCTCCACGTGGAACTGGTTGGGCGCCAGCCGCCGGTCGCGCGACAGGATCTGCGCGGAGTTGTCGACCTCGCGCTGCAACGACGCCGCGATCTCGACCGGCTCGACGGCCGATCGGAAGGTGCGGGCGAAGGCACCCGAGATCATCTGCTCGAGGCGGTTCTCGAAGCGCTGCAGCCGGCCCATCGTCCTCCTCCCGGTCGATCGTGCAGGTCGCGGTCGTGTGGGTACGTCGTGGGGTGTCAGGCAGGCGGAAGGTCCGGCCGGGGCGGCCGGATCTCCTCGGACGGTCTACCCATCCGATCCGGCATCGTATCGGCCGGGTCCTCGCGGGGCTGGTCGCGACCGTCGCCGAGCCCCGCGCAGCCTGGCAGGTCGAGGGCGCCGACGGGGGGATTTCGTTGCCCGGGCACCGGTGGGATACCCTTCACAGGCTTCTCGCGCGAGTGGCGGAATAGGCAGACGCGCACGGTTCAGGTCCGTGTGCCCGAAAGGGCGTGGGGGTTCAACTCCCCCCTCGCGCACAGTGAGACAGCAACGAAGCCCCAGGTCATCGACCTGGGGCTTCGTGCGTGGCGGGGTGCGGAGCCAGTTGCCTCGAAACAGCCGAACGCCCCGCCGACGGATCGACGGGGCGTTCGCGGGGAGCTGGCTCAGGCGTTCTTGATGGCCGAGATCTCGAACTCCAGGGTGACCTTGTCGCTGACCAGGACGCCGCCGGCCTCGAGCGGGGCGTTCCACTCGACGCCGAACTCCTTGCGGCTGATGACGACGCTGCCCTCGAAGCCGACGCGCTCGTTGCCGAACGGGTCGACAGCCGCGCCCTCGTAGTCGAAGGGGATCGTGACGGACTTGGTGACGCCGCGGACGGTGAGGTCGCCGGTGATCTCGACGCTGGCGTCGCCCGTCTTCGTCACGCCGGTCGACACGAACGTGATGGTCGGGTACTCCTCCGGCGACAGGAAGTCGTTGCTGCGCAGGTGGCCGTCGCGCTGCTCGTTGCGGGTGTCGATGCTCGCGGACTGGATGGTCACGTTGACCGAGGACTTCGACAGGTCGTCGCCGTCGATGGTGGCGGTGCCGTCGAACTCGTTGAACGCGCCGCGGACCTTGGTCACCATCGCGTGGCGGGCGACGAACCCGAGGCGGCTGTGGCCGGCGTCGAGGGTGTAGGTGCCGGTCAGGTCGGTGAGGGTCTTCGTCATCAGGGATCTCCTTGAGTCAGTGTGGTGTGGAAGTCGGGGAAGCACCACCGGTTTGGTGACGCATCACGTACATACTGCCGGAACATGCGTGACGTGTCAACTATTCCGCTACACTGGTTTCATGACCGAGACCCCGTGGCTGACCGAGGAGCAGTTGTCCGTGTGGCGTGCCTGGCTGGCACTCAACGCGCAGCTGCCCGCCGCACTGCACCGTCAGCTCCAGGGCGACTCCGGGCTGTCACTGCCGGACTTCGAGGTGCTGGTCCATCTCACCGACACCCCCGAGGAGCGGCTCCGGGTCACCGACCTCGCGCGCGCCCTCGACTGGGACCGTAGCCGGGTCTCGCACCACATCAAACGCATGGAACGCCGTGGCCTCATCGGCCGTGAGGAATGCAGCTCCGATGGCCGGGGTGCGTTCGTCGTCCTCTCCGACACCGGGCGTACGGCGATCCGGGAGGCGGCGCCGGGCCACGCGCGACTCGTGCGGGAGCTGATCTTCGACCACCTCACCGCCGACGAGCTCGCTGCGCTCGCCTCGATCACCACCAAGGTGCTCGAGCGCCTCGATCCTGCGGCCGCGCCGGCCTGCAGCGTCGTCGCCGGTCCGACCTCCGCGGACTGAGTCACCCCGAGCCGCACCGCCGTGAGCCGCACCGCCGAGGGGTGAGCAGCCAGCGACGGCGGACAAATTGGTCCAAGATGCTGCGCAGGCGCCGTACGAAGGCCGATCCTGGCGCTCGGGAGGGACCAACCATGCGGATGCCGGAGTCGGACGCGGCTCGCCTGTTCGGCCTGCTCGGGCTGACGTCGGTCTTCGGCGTGGTCGCGGTCGTCTCTACCCCCAGTGCGGGCACCGCGATCGGCATCTGGCCGATCGTCGGAGCGACCGCCGCCTTCATCTTCACCGGCCGGCCGGCCTGGCCGCTGCTGACCGTGCTGGTGGGCCTCATCGGCTTCGCCACCCTGTGGGTGGACCGACCGGCAGGGGCCGCGGCGGGACTCGGCGTCGGTCTCGCGCTCCAGGCCGCGGTGACGTGGCGGGTGTGGTGCCGGGGAGAGCGACGGGTGATCCCGAGCCTGCTCACCAACGGTGACCTGAGTCGGCTGTTGACGGCGGTCGTCGCGGGCGCCGCCGTCATGGCGATCTGCGCGGCACTGACGAGCGCCGTGACGGGGTGGGGAGAGCCACGGCGTCTGGCCCTCGCCGCCGCGACCGCCGGGCTGGCCTCGCAGCTGGTGCTCCTGCCCCTGCTCGCGCGGCTGGGCACGCGGACTCCCGCAGCGGGTCGGGGGGAGCTGGCCGCTCAGTGGGTCAACATCGTCGTGCTCGCCCCGTTCCTCTTCTTCAACCATGCGGCTTCGGTGACGCTGATCCTCATCCTGCCGACGCTCATGTGGGGCGCATTGCGCAGCCACGCGTACCAGGCGTTCGCCCAGCTCGTGGTGGTCGCCGGCGTCGCCGTGACCCTGACGACGGCGGGGATCGGTCCGCTCACCGGTCCTGGATTCGGGCGCTTCGGTCCTGACTCGCGGGGAATCCTCCTCGCGGTCTTCGTCGGGACGTGCGCCCTGGTGGTCCTGACGCTCGTCGTCAGCGTCGGGGAGCAAGCGGAGCAGCAGCGCCAGCTCGCCGCCGAGCGCGACCGGGTCGAGCGCATCGTCCATGGGACCTCCGGCGTGGCGATCATCGGCACCGACCTCGACCTCAACATCACGCTGTTCAACCCCGGTGCCGAGCGGCTCTACGGCTATCGCGCCGCCGAGGTGCTGGGTGGGCCGGTGTCGGTGCTCTCCTCCCACCTCCGCTCCGACCGGGAGGTGGAGCGCGAGGACGACCCGGCGGCGCTGACCGCCGGTCCCCGCGTCCTGCGCATCCGCCGCCGCGACGGCGCGATCCGCCAGCACCTGCTGGTCGTCAGCCCGGTGCGCGATGACCGGGGCGTCGAGATCGGCTACGTCACCACGGCCGAGGACATCACCGAACGCATCGAGACCGAGGAGCGGCTGCGGGAGGCCCTCGAGGCCGAGCGGGCCGCGAGCGAGCGGCTCCGCGAGGTCGACCAGGCCAAGGACACGTTCGTCTCCAACGTCAGCCACGAGCTGCGGACGCCGATCACCAGCATCCTCGGCTACACCGAGTTGCTGGCGGAGGGCGCCTATGGCGACCTCACCAAGGACCAGACCGACGCCGTACGCCGGATCGCCCGCAACAGCAACCGCCTGTTGTCGCTGATCGCCGACCTCCTGACCCTGTCGCGCATCCAGGAGAGTGGGGTCGGCCTGGCCGACCGCGAGCTCGACCTCGTGGAGGTCGTGAGTGCAGCGATGGCCCTGGTCGGGGTCGCGTACGAGCGCCGGGACCTGGACGTCTCCGTGGACCTCCCGCCGACCCCGATGCCCTACCGCGGCGACCGCGAGCAACTGGAGCGCGTGGTCCTCAACCTGCTCAGCAACGCGGTGAAGTTCACCCCCGACGGCGGACGCGTGACGGTGCGGCTCGCGGACGACGGCGCACACGCGGTCCTCGAGGTCACCGACACCGGCATCGGGATCCCGGCCGACGAGCTGGAGCAACTGTTCGAGCGGTTCTTCCGCTCGACGCTGTCGCAGCACAACGAGATCCCGGGCACGGGCCTCGGACTGCCGATCACCCGCACGATCGTCGAGCGGCACGGGGGACGGATCGAGGTGGACTCCGAGGTCGGTCGCGGGACGACGGTCCGGGTGCGGCTGCCGGCGCGCCACTCCGACGGCCCCACGCCGCGGACCGATCCGGTCCGGATCGCCCCGTAGGAAAGACCCATGGGACTGCGTTGGTACTCCACCGTCATCAACTGTCGTGACCCGCGTGCGCTGGCGCACTGGTGGGCCGAGACGCTCGGTTGGCAGATCGTCCACGAGGCCGACGACGAGTGCGTCGTCGTGCCGGCCCACCTCGACGTCGAGGACCTGCGGCGCGTGCCGTGGGCGGAGATGCCGCAGGGGCTGGTCTTCGTGCCGGTCCCCGAGGACAAGGCCGGCCTCAACCGCCTGCACCTCGACCTCGCCTGCCACCTCGCCGACGACCGGGACGCGCTCATCGCCGGGCTGGTGGAGCGCGGGGCGTCGTACGCCGACGTGGGGCAGGGCCACGACGTCACCCGGACCGTGCTCCGCGACCCGGAGGGCAACGAGTTCTGCGTGCTGTCGGCGCGGGAGTTCTGAACGCCCCGACAGACCTGGCGTCAGGTGGGCAGCTCCCCCACACCGTGCCTCCGGCCGTCGTCGGAGTAGTCGCGCATGACTCGCTCGACCACGGCGTGACCCCAGCGGTCGAGGCGCTGCGTGCCCCATGGCGTGCGCCCGAGGACCTGGTAGCGCCACACGTTGAGCGGCACGACGTAGGCCATCGCCCACGGCGGGCGGATCGGCAGACCGAGGTCGCGCATCGACTCGCGGCCGAGGAAGACCGTCAGCATGCTCAGCGTGCGCTCGACCTTGAACCGTCCGTGCGGGAGCCCGCGCAGCACCTCGATGATGGAGCGGCTGAGCTCTGCGCCCGCCGGCGTGACGTCGGCCTGCGCGCGCAGCACGTGGTAGTTGATTCGGTGCCGCTCCCGCTCGGAGTCGACCAGCCACTCCTCGTCGACGCCGAGCAGCCAACCGACGTACTTCCACAGGTGCATGACCGCACGCGAGTCGGCCTTGGAGACCGGGACCCCGAGGCCGCGTACGCCGATGAGCACGACCGCGTCGAAGAGCCCGAGGGTCGCGGCCTGGTCGGTCTGGTTGACCGGCAGGCCCCACTGCGCTGAGTCCCAGCGCTCGGAGCGCTCGAAGGAGGCGTTGACCAGAGCGTGCATCGCGCGCACGTGGACGGTGAGCCGCCACGCCTCGGCGTACGGCTCGAGCCCGCCCGGGATCGACAGCGAGGTGGTCCAGGTCTGGGTCTCGGCGAGCCGGCGCTTGGTGGTCTGGCCGGTGAGGCCCCCGGTGGCGACGAGCAGGTCGGCCGGTCCGCCGAAGCGGTAGCCACCGATGAGGGAGAGCTGCAGCAGCACGTCGGCGGCATTCTGCCCGAAGCGGTGGTAGGCCCGCTGCCCCTGCGCGAGCAGGTCCCAGTCGACCCAGTCGGGGGTCGCCTCGACGGCGGCGAAGAAGTCCACGAGGGCGGGGGCGGGGTCCTCGACCGCCGCTACTCCCCCGGCCAGCGCGGTGCGGAAGTCGGCCATGGAGACCCGGCCGGGCTCCCCGGCTCGCAACTTCATCGCGTCCGCGAGCCGCGCGCCGAGCTCGTCGCGCTCGCCGAAGCCCTGGCCGATCCGGGTCATCAGCCCCTCGTCGAGCTCGCGAACCCCCGCGACCACCCGCAGCGTGCGGCCGATCCGGGCAGCACGCTCCTCGCCGGCGCGGAAGCGGGCCGGGGGGCTGGAGGGGGCTCCCGGCGTCGCCGCCTCGGGGGAGGCAGTGGGGTCGGCTGACGGGGTGGTCGCGGGGGCGGTCGCGGTGACCGTGGAGGGAGTGGTCATGCGACCAGTCTGACGCGAGCAATCACTCGCATACAATTCGCGTCGTGCCCTCCTCTCCCTCGCGGCCCACGCGTGCAGCAGCCCCCACCCCGTCCCCCGCCCCCGTGCGCAAGGTCCCGCAGCAGGAGCGCTCGCGACTGATGGTCGCCCGGCTGGTCGAGGCCGGGCGGCAGGTGCTGCACCGTGATGGCTACGAGGGGTTCACGACCAACCGCGTCGCGCAGGAGGCGGGGGTCAGCCCGGGCTCGCTCTACCAGTACTTCTCCGACAAGGGCGCGATCATCGCGGCGATCATCGCCCGCTGGTCCGACGAGGTGGAGGAGCGCGCGACCACCGGCCTGGCCGCCCGGCTCGGCGAGGAGGGTCCGGCGATGGTGCGTGCCGTCGCGGACGCGTTGCTGGAGGCGCTCGAGACCAGCCCGGAGCTGCTGCGGGTGGTGATGGAGGAGCTGCCACCCAGCCAGCACCGCCCACGACTGGTCTCCTTCGAGCGCCGCGTCATCGACCTGGTCACCGCCTACCTCGCCGCCCGCCCCGGCGCGCTGGGACCCGAGCGCAGCGCGGCCCGGATCGCCTGGGTCCTGGTGATGGCGGTCGAGAACCTCAGCGTGCGTTTCGTCCTCGACGCCCCCGCGCTGTCACGCGACGAGTTCCTCGACGAGGTGACCGCGCTGTGTCTCGGCTATCTGGATCCGACGGGAGCGACGAGCCCCTAGGTTGACCTCAGTGTCAGGGTGATGGCCGCCGCTACCTGCGGCTGGTTGGATCCTGAGCATCCGGTGTCTGGCTCATAGGTTGCCTGCCGACGTCGTGTCTGGCGTGCATGGGTTTTGCCGGCACCGGGTGTGAAGGAGCCGGCCGGCGTGACTTGATAGGAGCGTGGCATCGCCCCCACTGAGATGTGTCCGCCGACCGGCCCAACCGTCCTGTCACTCGCAGTGAGAAGGAGGCAACCACCATGGTTGTTGTTGGTTCGGATGTGCACAAGCGGACGCACACGTTCGTCGCGGTCGACGAGGGCGGCCGCAAGGTCGGGGAGCTCACCGTCAAGGCCGTGAGCAAAGGGCACGACAAGGCGATCTGCTGGGCCCGGGAGCGGTTCGGGAACGAGTTGACGTGGGCGATCGAGGACTGCCGTCACCTCTCGGCACGACTCGAGCTGGATTTGTTGGAGGCCGGCGAGCAGGTGGTGCGGGTGCCTGCGAAGTTGATGGCCGAGCAGCGCCGCACCGCCCGCACCCGGGGTAAGTCGGACCCGATCGACGCGCTCGCGGTCGCCCGTGCCGCACTGCGCGAGCCCGACCTGCCGATCGCCAGCCACGACGAGGAGTCGCGGGAGCTGAAGCTGCTGGTGGATCGGCGTGAGGACCTGGTCGGTGAGCGGACCCGGATGATGAACCGGCTGCGTTGGCACCTGCACCGCATCGCCCCCGGCGACCCTGCCGGCAATCCTGCGTCGAAGGCGCTGAAGCGGGCCAAGACCCGTCGGCAGTTGGCCGCATGGCTGGCTGGCCAGGCGGGGATCGACGCCCGGCTGGCCCGCGACATTCTCGCCGACATCGACCGGGTCACCCCGGTCATCGATGACCTGGAACGCGAGATCACAGCCTTGGTGAAGACCCGGGCGCCCGAACTGGTCCAACTGCCCGGCTGTGCAGCGCTGACCGCGGCCAAGATCCTCGGGGAGACCGCCGGGATCGACCGGTTCGCCAGCGACGCCAAGTACGCCATGCACGCCGGTGTCGCCCCGATCCCTGTCTGGTCCGGACGCACCAGAGGCAGGGTCCGCCACAACAAGTCCGGCAACCGACAGCTCAACGCGGCACTCCACCGCATCGCCGTCACCCAGATACGTCTCGGTGGCCTCGGCCGCGCCTACTACGACAAGCGGCTGGCCGCCGGAGACTCCAAGACCGAGGCACTGCGTTGCCTCAAGAGACGACTCGCCCGAGTCGTCTTCCAGACCCTGAAGAACAACCCCTCGAGCGACGTGGCGGCTGGACTCGCCACAGCCGCTTGACATAGGAGAAACCCATGCGTGCCGTCAGCTGCCACCGTGGAGAGCTCAGCGTCGTCGACGTCTCGGAGCCGCGTCCGGACAAGGGCCAGATCCTGCTCGAGGTGACCCGGGCCGGGATCTGCGGCTCCGACCTGCACGCGCGCCACCACGCCGACGAGGTGGCCGACGGGGTCGCGCAGCTGGGCTACCCGCACCTCATGCGCAGCGACCAGCACGTCGTGATGGGCCACGAGTTCACCGGCACGATCCTCGAGTACGGCCCCGGCACGCGGCGCAAGTGGCCGCTCGGCACGCCCGTCGTCGCGCTGCCGATGTTGCGCACCGCCGAGGGCGTGCAGCTGACCGGGCTGACGACCAAGGCCCCGGGCGGGTACGCCGAACGCGTCCTGGTCAGCGAGGCGCTCACCCTCCCGGTCCCCGACAACGTCTCCCCCACCCTGGCCGCACTGACCGAACCACTCGCGGTGGCTCGCCACGCCGTACGCCGGGGGGAGGTGGGCAAGCGCGACGTCGCGATCGTGATCGGCTGCGGCCCGATCGGGCTGGCGGTCATCCTCATGCTCAAGGCGCAGGGCGTGCGCACCGTCGTCGCCAGCGACTTCTCCCCCGCCCGTCGGGCGCTGGCGACCGAGTGCGGGGCCGACGTGGTCGTCGATCCGGCGGCGGAGTCGCCGTGGGAGGCGTACGGCGGTCGGCGTACGCACTTCACGACCGCGCCGGCGTTGTTCGACTTCGCCCTCGACAGCACCCAGGCGCTGCGCCGCGTCCCCGGCCTGCCGTGGTGGAAGGTGATGGCGCTGGCCGAGCGACTCGGGCAGGCACCGCGCGGACCGGTCGTCTTCGAGTGCGTCGGGGTGCCGGGGATGATCGACCACGTCGTCGCGGCGGCGCCGATGCGCTCACGGATCGTCGTGGTCGGCGTCTGCATGGGCCCCGACACGATCCGCCCGACGATGGCGATCAACAAGGAGGCCGAGCTCCGGTTCGTCTTCGCCTACGACCCCGCGGAGTTCCGCGACACGCTGCACCTCGTGGCCGACGGGCGCATCGACCCGTCCCCGCTCGTGACCGGCACCGTGGGCCTCGACGGCGTGGCCGCGGCGTTCGAGGTGCTCGGCGACCCCGAGCAGCACGCCAAGATCCTGGTGGACCCCGCGAGCGACGTCAGCGTGCCCCCGCCAGCGCGAGCGCCGAGGACGTCATGAACCGGCGTACGTCGTCGCCGGTGATGCGCGAGACCGTCGGCACGCCGGGCTGGGCCTCCCCCACGAGCATCCCGATGCGGGCGAGCTGGAGCGCGCCGAGCGCCGAGGCATACATGTAGTTGGCCAGCAGCGTGGAGTCCTCCACGTCGAAGTCACCGCTGGCGGCGCCGTCGTCGAGAGTGGTGATCACCGAGCGCAGGCAGGCCGAGAGCCCGCGGCCGAGCCGAAACAGCGCGGCCTCGCTGAGCTGCTCCTCGAGCTCGCTGCCCTGCAACCGCATCAGCGCCTGCGCGCAGTCGACGAAGGCGGGGAACTCCAGGCCGTAGTCGACGAACGCGGCGACGACGGCGGCGAGCCGCTCGCGAGCGGGTACGTCGGAGCGAGCGGCGGCCTCGAGACGCGCCTGCAGCTCGGCGAGGTAGCCCTCGACCGTGAGGGCGAACAGCTCGTCCTTGCCGGAGAAGTGCCGGTAGATGATCGCCCGGTTGATCCCGACCTCACGGGCGATGTCCTCGATCTGCACGTCACCGACGCCGGTGGAGTCGAACAGGCTCCGCGTCGCCGCGAGGATCTGCTGCTCGCGGACGCGCCGGCGAGCCGCGGCACTCGTGCGGGCGGGGCGTGGGGACGGTTCGGGGGTGGTGCGGTCTCCGGTGGTGCGGTCGGACATGGTCCGAAGGGTAGTGCAACTGCGTGTCACACAGGCGTGACACAGGTGACACAACGAGTCCGCGGCTGCGGGGGTCCTACGCTGCCGGGATGGACCAGCACGCCGTACCCCCGTCCGCTGTCGTCACCGCCTGGCACCGACTCGTCGCGGTGGGGCGCGAGGACCGCGAGGCGGCGTACGCCCTGCTCGACGCCCTGCTCGCGCCCGACGTGGTGTTCCGCTCCCCCGCCGTGCACACGCCGCAGGAGGGCAAGCAGGTGACCACGGCGTACCTGCGCGCGGCGCTGGTCGTGCTGGGCCCGGAGCTGACCTATGTCCGGGAGTGGTACGCCGGCAACTCCGCCGTGCTGGAGTTCACGACCACGGTCGGGGGCAAGCAGGTGCACGGGATCGACATGATCACCTGGGACGCGGAGGACCGCATCGTCGACTTCACCGTGATGGTGCGCCCGCAGCAGGGGCTCGCCGCCGTGATCGAGGCGATGGGTGCGGAGCTGATGCGCGGCGCGTGAGCCGGCTCCGAGCGTCGCGACCGCTCACTCGCCGGTGACGTCGACCCGCACCGGCTCCTGCGTCGAGGGGTCTTCCCCGACCTCGATCGGGCCGGGCTCCGACAGCAGACCGTCGGGGTCGTGCACCTCGACCTCGCGCCCCTCGAGCACCAGGCGGCGGATGGCCTCGTGCAGCATGCGCCGACCGACCTTGCGGATCTCGTGGACGCGGGTGAGGTCGATGACGATCCGGTTGTGCTCGGGCGGGTCCTCGTCGATGGTGCGGATCACTCGCTCCATCCCGACGAAGTTGATCGAGCCCTGCAGCTCGTAGCGCCAGGCGTGGCCGTCGTCGCCGGTGAGCATCGATCGCGCGGGCGCCGGCACCTCCATCAGGTGCATCCCCATGTCGTGGGAGAGCTTGCGGAACATCTTCACGCCGCGCACCGAGGTGCCGTGGTCGTCCAGGCGCGGGCTCACGGTCGCGACCCCGACCTGCCCCGGGAGTGAGCCGATGATCCCGCCCGAGACGCCGCTCTTGGCCGGGATGCCGATGGTCGAGAGCCAGTCGCCGGCGGCGTCGTACATCCCGCACGTCGTCATGACGCTGAGCACCTGACGGGCGACGGCGTGCGGGATGACGCGCTCACCCGTCACCGGCTGGACGCCGCCGTGGGCCAGGGTCGCGGCCATGAGGGCGAGGTCGCAGACCGTGACGCGGACGGCGCACTGGCGCACGTAGCCGCGCACGACCGCGCGCGGGTCGCCGGTGATGTTCTCGTGACTGCGGAGCATGTAGGCGATCGCGTGGTTGCGATGCGCCGAGGACACCTCGGCCTCGTAGATCTCCTCGTCGACCTCGAGCTCGCGGCCCGCGAACCGGCTCAGTGCGTCGAGCACCTGCGCGTTGCGCTTGTCCTCGGTGATGCCGGGCTCGCCGACCATCTGGTGGGTCGTGAGGGCACCGGCGTTGATCATCGGGTTGAGCGGCCGGCCGGTCCCCGACTCCAGCGAGAGCTCGTGGAAGGCCTCACCGGAGGGCTCGACCCCGACGCGCTCGAGGACCTTGTCGATGCCGTGCTGGGCTAGCGCCACCGCGTAGACGAACGGCTTGGAGATCGACTGGATCGTGAACTCGAGGTCGGCGTCGCCGACGGCGTACACCGTGCCGTCGACCGTGCTCAGCGCGAGTGCGCCCACGTTGGGCTCGACCGCCGCCAGAGGGGGGATGTAGTCGGCCAGGCGCCCGGAGCGGTCGTCGGCAGTGCTCTGGACGACCTCGTCGAGGTAGTCGGGGATCGGCGACTTCATGCCGCCAGCGTGGCATCCGGCTCCACACCGGCATCGGCGAGCGGCTCGGCTTCGTCGAGCTTCACCGCGACGACACCGGCGACGATCAGTGCCCCGCCGACGAGCTGGATCCACGACGGGAGCTCGCCGAGCAGCAGCCAGGCGAAGAGCACGGCGAAGAGCACCTCGGTGAGGCCGACGAAGGAGGCGACCTTGGAGCCCAGGGCACGCGCGGCGGCGATGCCCACGGCGTACGCCACAGCGGCGGCCACGACCGCGAGCGCGAGGACGGCCGTCCACCACGGCACGGCGCGACCGGCGAAGGCGACGTCGTCGGTGCTCATCGTCATCGGCAGGACGCCGACCGCGCCGGCCAGGAGCAGGGCGATTGCGCCTACCGCGAGGCCGAAGGTCGCCAGCACCAGCGGCGGCAGGCCGTTGGTCTCGCGGGCGGAGAGGATGAAGTACGCCGCCAGGCCGACGGCGGCCAGCAGGCCCCAGCCGACGCCGATCGGGTCCACTCCCGTGGCGCTCGTGAGGTCGAGGATGAGCGCGAGACCGAGCAGGGAGAGCGCGACACCGGTCAGCGTGAGCCGGCGTGGGCGGCGTCCGTGGCGCAGCCAGAGCCAGCCGACGACGAGGACCAGGCCGAGGTACTCCAGCATGAGTGCGACGCCGACCTCGAGGCGCTGCACCGCGTTGAAGTAGGCCCACTGGCACCCGGCGATGGGGATGACGCCGTACACCGCGATGAGCCCGGCGTGGCTGCGCAGCAGGTGCCACCGGCCACGCAGCGAGAGCAGGGCGGGGACCAGCAGGACGAGCGCGCCGACGCCGACGCGCGCCGCCACGGTGGCACCGGAGCTCCAGCCGGCCTCGAGCAACGGCTTGGCCAGGGTGCCAGAGGTGCCGAAGGCGGCGGCGGTGATGAGGGCGAGCAGGAGTCCCCCGGGTGCGCGGCGGGCGGCCTGCAGGGTCTCGGCGTCCGGTGCGGTGCTCACGGGTGCCTCCGTCCGGTGTCCTCTGTCGGCGTCATGAGTGAAGTGATACAACGGTGATGACGCTAGACCTCCGACCCGTCAGGAGTCAACGTGGCTTTCACCCATGACGCGCAGGCGTCCCTGCGGTGTGCGGTCGACCTGGCCAACAGCGGGCTGGACGAGGAGGCGCTGGGCACCCTCGAGGCCCTCGACGCGTTCTGCGCCAAGTGGGACGTGACCGGGCGGCGCGACCACACCGCGGCCGAGCTGGCCGAGGTGCAGGCGCTGCGCCCCCGGCTCGTGCGGATGTGGCACCTGGCTGCCGCGGGCGACGAGACGGCGTTCGTCGGGGAGGTCAACGTGCTGCTGCGCGAGAGCGAGGCACTCCCCCAGCTGGTCACCCACGACGGCTGGGACTGGCACATCCACGCCCACCGCCCCGACGCGCCGCTCGCCCGCCGGCTGACGGTCGAGGCCGCGATGGCCTTCGTCGACGTGGTGCGTGCCGGTGAGCTCGACCGGTTCTCGATCTGCGCCGCCGACGACTGCGACGCGGTCGTCATCGACCTGTCGCGCAACCGGTCGCGCAAGTTCTGCGAGGCCGGCTGCGGCAACCGGATCGCGGCCCAGGCCTACCGGGCGCGCAAGGGATGAGCGGCGTGCGGGTGCTGGTGACCGGGTTCGCGCCGTTCGGGGGCGCCGCGACGAATCCCTCGGGGGACGCCGTACGCCGCCTGGCTGCGCAGTGGGATGAGCAGTGGGACGGGCCCGAGCGGCTGGTGACCGACGTGCTCCCGGTGACCTTCTCCGGCGCTGCGCCCCGGCTGCGCGCGCTGCTCGACGAGCACCGGCCGGCGGCCGTCCTCGCCGTCGGGCTGGCGGAGGGACGCGAGGCCGTCACGCCCGAGCGGGTCGCGGTCAACCTCGCCGATGCCCGCATCCCCGACAACGCGGGGGCTCAACCCCTCGACGAGCCGGTCGAGCCCGAGGGCCCGGCTGCCTACTTCGCCACCGCCCCGGTCAAGCACCTCGCCGCTGCCCTGCTCGCGGCCGGCATCCCCGCCGCGGTCTCCCACACCGCCGGCACCTTCGTCTGCAACCACGTCTTCTACGCCGCCCTGCACCACCTGCACCGCACCGGCCGCCCCCACGTGCCGGCGACCTTCGTCCACGTCCCCACCACCGACGTCGTCGCCCTCGACGACCAGGCCACCGCGCTCCGCATCGCCGTACGCACCCTGCTCGAGCCGCCCGCCGCGCCGTCCCCTCCCGGCGGTGCTGTGCACTGACCGGCGAATTCGCTACACATGTAGCGAAGTTTTCTCTTCGTACACGTTCCAGCCGGCGTGTCGCGCAAGAACGTCTACGAGGTGTGGCGCGTGGGACCAGGACCGGCGCGGTCCGCGGATGGGCGAAAAGCACTTGCCGCCGCCCGGTCGGCGGGTCGACGCTGCCGGGATGAACGCGATGATCCACGCGCGCGGCCTGGTGCAGACCTTCACCACCCGGCAGGGCAAGACCAAGAAGGAGGTCCGCGCCGTCGACGGGGTCGACCTCGACGTGGCTGACGGCGAGGTCGTGGGGTTCCTCGGGCCCAACGGCGCCGGCAAGACAACGACGCTGCGGATGCTGACCACCCTGCTGCGGCCGACCGCCGGCGAGGCCACCGTGGCGGGGTACGACGTGGTGCGCGAGGCCCGCGAGGTGCGGCGCTCGATCGGCTACGTCTCGCAGGCTGGTGGCGCGTTCTCGGCCGCGCGGGCGGGTGACGAGGTCGTCGACCACGGGATGCTCTACGGTCTGTCGCGCCGCGAGGCGACCCAGCGCGGACAGCAGCTCTTCGAGCAGCTCGACCTGCCGGGCCTGTGGACCCGGATGCCGCGGACGATGTCGGGTGGGCAGAAGCGCCGCCTCGACATCGCGATGGGCCTCATCCACGAGCCCCGCCTGGTCTTCCTCGACGAGCCGACCACCGGACTCGACCCGCAGGCCCGGGCGAACCTGTGGGACCACATCGCCGGGCTGCGCGAGCGCCGCGGTGCGACGGTCTTCCTCACCACGCACTACCTCGACGAGGCCGATGCGTTGTCGGACCGCATTGTGATCATCGACGCTGGACGGATCGTCGCCGCCGACACCTCGGCCAACCTCAAGGCACAGGTGGCCGGCGACCTGGTCGACCTCGAGATCGCCGACCCCGCGCGCGTCGGCGACGCCGCCGAACGGCTCGGCGCCCTGCTCGCCGTCAACGGCGGGGCACGCGACGCCGTACAGGTCGACGGACAGCACGTCCGCGGCCGGGTCCCGCGCGCCGGCGGCGAGGTGCCCGGCCTGCTGCGCGACCTCGACCGGCTCGGGATCGACCTGGCCTCCATCGAGGTCCAGCGCCCCACCCTCGACGACGTCTTCCTCGCGCTGACCGGTCGGTCCCTACGCGACGCCGAGGCCGAGGCCGACGCAGACCCGGACCCCGACGACGTACCTCCCGTCCCCGCCGACGCCGCACCCGCAGGAGCACCCCGATGACGACCACCCTCACCACCCCCAGGCCGGACACGCCGCTCGTCGTCGAGCGCGGCCCGGTCGCGTCGTTCGTCCGCGACGCCGTGATCGTCTTCCGCCGCCAGCTGCGGATGAACCTGCGCAACCCCGCCTGGGTGATCATCGGCGTGCTCCAGCCGGTGCTCTACCTGCTGTTGTTCGGGCCGCTCCTCGAGCCGCTCGTGGCGGAGTTCGGGTTCGCGAACGCCTACACGTTCTTCGTGCCCGGCATGCTCGTGCAGCTGGGACTGTTCGGCGCGTTCTTCGCGGGCTTCGGCCTGATCGCCGAGTGGCGCGAGGGCGTCGTCGAGGCCGAGCGCGTGACCCCCGCCAACCGTACGGCGCTGCTCGTCGGTCGGTTGATGCGTGACGAGCTGCAGCTGTTGGTCCAGGCCCTCATCCTCGTCGCCCTCGGCTTCGCGATGGGCATGCGGGCTCCGGTCCACGGGGTGGTGCTCGGTGTCGCCCTGACGATGCTCATCGGTGGTGCCTGCGCCGCGGCCTCCAACGCGCTGGCGCTGACGACCAAGAGCGAGGACGTCATGGCGCCGATGATCAACATGATCATGATGCCGGTCCTGCTGCTGTCGGGGATCCTGCTGCCGATGACGCTGGGCGCGCAGTGGCTCCAGACCATCGCGGACGTCATGCCGACCAAACACGTGGTGGACGCGGTGCGGACGTCGTTCGCCGGGGAGTTCGCCGGGTCGATGCTGTTCTGGGGCGTCGGCTGGACGCTGGTGCTCTTCGTGCTCGCCGTCTGGTGGGGCACTGCGACGTTCCGGCGCGAGAACTCCTGAGCGGGCGGCGACATGGACGCGCACCTTCTACCGTGTAACTATGACCCAGGCCACACCCACGATGCCCACCGTCGCCCACGCCACGATGGCCGAGCTCTTCTTGACCCGGGCCGAGGACGACACCTCCGGTCTGCTCTTCGAGGACGAGCGCTGGAGCTGGCGTGAGGTGATCGCCGAGGGAGCTCGACGCGCCGGGGTGCTGCGCGGGCTCCGTCCCGCGGACGGCCGCCCCTGGCACGTCGGGGTCCTGCTCGAGAACGTGCCCGAGTACCTCTTCCTCGTGGTCGGCGCGGCGCTGAGCGGCGCCACCGTCGTCGGCATCAACCCGACCCGGCGCGGAGCCGAGCTCGCGGCCGACATCCGCACGACCGACTGCGCGGTGCTGCTCGCCGACGAGGCGTACGTCGACCTGCTCGACGACGTCGACACCGACGCACGGGTCCTCCGCACCGACCGCACCGAGTACGCCGACCTGCTGGCCGCGCACGCGGGCGCCGTACCCGAGGCCTCTCCCGCAGCGCTCGACCCCACCACGACGCTGCTGCTGCTGTTCACCTCCGGCTCCACCGGAGCGCCCAAGGCGGTGGTCTGCTCGACCGGACGGTGGGCCTTCATCTGCCAGGTGAACCCGATCGAGTTCACCTCCGACGACGTGGCCTACAACGCGATGCCGCTGTTCCACGGCAACGCGCTGATGAGTGCCTGGGGGCCGTGCATCACCCACGGCGCGACGTTCGCGTTGAGGCGCAGGTTCTCGGCGTCGGGGTTCCTGCCCGACATCCAGCGGTTCGGCGCGACCTTCTTCAACTACGTCGGGCGTTCGCTGGCCTACGTGCTCGCCCAACCCGAGCGGGCCGACGAGGCCGACAACCGACTGCGGTTCGGCTTCGGCACGGAAGCCTCGGCGCGGGACCGGGCGGAGTTCCAGCGGCGCTTCGGCACGACGGTCTTCGAGTCCTACGGCTCCTCGGAGGGGACCTGCTACATCATCAACGGTCCCGACACCCCCGACGGTGCGCTCGGCAAGCCCCAGGTGGGGCACGTGCCGGAGATCGTCGGTGAGGACGGCGAGGTCTGCCCGCCCGCGCGCTTCGACGAGCACGGCGTCCTGCTCAACCCCGAGGAGGCGATCGGCGAGATCGTGTCCCGCGGTGCCGCGGCGCGGTTCGAGGGCTACTACAACAACCCCGCAGCCAGCGCGGAGAAGCTGCGCGACGGCGACTTCTGGACCGGCGACCTGGGCTATCGCGACGAGGAGGGGTTCTTCTACTTCGCCGGGCGGACGAGCGACTGGCTGCGTGTGGACTCCGAGAACTTCGCGGCGGCGCCGATCGAGCGGATCATCGCGCGCCACCGCGATGTCGCGGTCGTGGCGGTCTATCCCGTGCCCGACGCCCAGACCGGCGATCAGGTGATGGCGGCGCTGCAGCTGGTCGCCGAGGCCCCGGCGTTCGATCCCGATGCGTTCGCCCGGTTCCTGGCCGCCCAGCCGGACCTCGGCACCAAATGGGCTCCCCGGCTCGTGCGCATCACCCCCGACCTGCCGACCACCGCGACCAACAAGGTCGACAAGCCGGCCCTGCGCCGTGAGCACTGGGGTTCGCCCGACCCGGTCTGGGAGTGGCGCGACGGACGCTACGTCGAGATCGACGACGAACGCCGGGCCGCGCTGCACGCCGAGCTGGCCGAGCACGGGCGCGGCCACCTGCTCGGTCACTGATCTCCGGCGGCACGGCCTCGACACCGACCCCTTGCCAACCCGCTTTACAAACCCTATGGTTTTGTAAACGGCGAGCGAGGTGGAGGTCACCATGACGCAGGCAGCTGGGGAACAGATCGCGAACTCGACGGTGCCGCAGGGATCGACGGAGCGCTGGCGGGACCCGAAGCGCTACCTGTGGCTGATCGGCCTGGTCGTGCCGTCGCTGGCTTTCGTCGCGTTCGGGATGTATGCCCTCACCGGCTCGGGGCTGTGGTTCTGGATCGGGCCGGTGGTGATCCTCGTGGTCGTCCCGGCCATCGACCTGGTGGCCGGACTCGACCGGTCCAACCCGCCCGACGACATGATCGAGGCGCTGGAGAACGACCGCTACTACCGCTGGGTGACCTACCTCTTCCTGCCCATCCAGTACGCCGGCTTCCTCGCGGCAGCGTGGTTCTTCGTCCACGGTGACCTGGACTGGTTCTCCAAGATCGGCCTGGCGATCTCGATCGGCTGCATCGGTGGCATCGGCATCAACACCGCCCACGAGCTCGGCCACAAGAAGGAGAGCCACGAGCGCTGGCTGTCGAAGATCGCGCTGGCGCAGAGCTTCTACGGCCACTTCTACATCGAGCACAACCGCGGCCACCACGTGCGCGTCGCGACGCCCGAGGACCCGGCCAGCAGCCGCCTCGGTGAGAGCTTCTACGCCTTCTGGCCGCGCACGGTGTGGGGCTCGCTGAAGAGTGCGTGGCACCTGGAGAAGAAGCGCTACGCCCGCCGCAAGCAGCACCCCTTCCATCCCGGCAACGACGTGCTCAACGCCTGGGTGATGTCGGCGGTGCTGTGGGGCGCGCTGATCGCGGTGCTGGGCTGGCAGGTCATCCCGTTCCTGCTCATCCAAGCGGTCATCGGCTTCTCGCTGCTGGAGATCGTCAACTACATGGAGCACTACGGCATGCTCCGCCAGAAGGTCGGGCGCGAGGGCCGGATGCGCTACGAGCGCGTCGACCCCAGCCACAGCTGGAACTCCAACAACATCGCGACCAACGTGCTGCTCTACCACCTGCAGCGCCACAGCGACCACCACGCCAACCCGACCCGGCGCTACCAGACGCTGCGTGACTTCGAGGAGTCGCCGGTCTTGCCGACCGGGTACGCCGGGATGATCGTGCTGGCGCTGTTCCCGCCGCTGTGGCGCAGGGTGATGGACAAGCGGGTGCTGGCCCACTTCGACGGTGACGTCACCCGCGCCAACATCCAGCCGTCCAAGCGCGCGAGGATCCTGCGCCGCTACCCCGCGCCGGAGGCCCCCGCCACCGAGGTCGTCGGCGAGGACACCGCGGTCGAGGTCGACGAGGTGCTGGCGGCGCGCTGTCCCAACTGCGACTACGTCTACGAGGTCGCCGCCGGCGACGAGCGCGAGGGCTTCGCGGCCGGTACGGCGTGGAGGGACATCCCCGCCGACTGGTGCTGCCCGGACTGCGGGGTGCGGGAGAAGGTCGACTTCGTCGCCTTCGACCCCGACCACGTCGCCGGACGCACGGACGCGGTGGCCTGATGCGCATCACGGTCGACCGGGAGCGTTGCGAGGGCCTGGGAATGTGCGAGTCGATGGCGCCGGACCACTTCGAGGTGATCGAGGACGACGACGGCAACGAGACCGTGGACATCCTCGTGCCCGAGCCCGACGCGAGCGACCGCGACCTGGTCCAGTCCGCGGTCCAGTCGTGCCCGGTGCTCGCCCTGACGTTCACCGGCTGACCGCGCCGTACCTCCCCGCACGAGCACGTCCCTACGATGGTCGGCATGGCCGATGGCGGAGCAGGGGGAGCGACGGCGACCAGCACCTCGCCGCGTGGCGTGTCGACCCGCGATGCCCTGCTCGACCGGGCCGCCGAGGTCACCTGCGGGCCGGGGTGGAGCACGATCACCATGGCGAAGCTCGCCGACTCGGCGGGGGTGAGCCGGCAGACCGTCTACAACGAGTTCGGCTCCAAGAGCGGCCTCGCCGAGGCCCTCGTCATGCGCGAGCTGCGCCGGTTCCTCGCCGTCGTCGAGGCCGAGCTGGCCTCGGGCGACGACGTGGTCGACGCGATCCGCCGTACGACGGTCGCGGTGCTGCGCCTCGCGGCGGACAACCCGCTGCTGCACGCGGTGCTGTCGGCCTCGCACGGCGCCGGCAACGACCTGCTGCCGCTGCTGACCAGCCACTCCGCGGGTCTGATCGACACCGCGTCGACCGTGGTCGCCGAGCACCTCGAGCGGTTCGCGCTCGGGTTGCCCGAGGAGCAGGTCGCGGCCAGCATCGACGGCATCGTGCGGCTCGTGCTCAGCCACGTGATGCAGCCGGGAGGGACGCCGACCGAGACGGCCGACCAGGTCGCCTGGCTGGTGAGTCGGGTCCTGGCCGACTGACCCGGGCTGCACGGGGCCGACATCACAACGGGCCCCGCGCCTGGAGGACGCGGAGCCCGCTGCGTGATTCACCCACCTCGGCGTGAACCGAGCTCGGGGGTCAGGCGGTCAGAGGCAGCTCACTGCGTGGGCGGCATCAGGACGGTGTCGATGAGGTAGACGGTCGCGTTGGCCGTGCTCACGCCGCCGCAGATGACCGAGGCGTCGTTGATCATCAGGCTGTCGGCCTCGCCGGTCACCTCGACATCGGCGCCCTGGACGGTGGTCTGGGTCGTGCCGGCGAGGTCCTCGGGAGCGATGCGGCCCGGGACGACGTGGTAGGTCAGCACCGTGCTGAGCGTCTCGGCGCCCTCGGGGGTGCCGAGCGTCTCGACGGTCTCCTGGGGCAGCTTGGCGAACGCGTCGTCGACCGGCGCGAAGACCGTGAACTCGTCGCCGTTGAGGGTGTCGACCAGGTCGACCTCGGGGTTCAGCTGGCCCGAGACCGCCGCGGTGAGGGTGGTCAGCAGGGGGTTGTTGGACGCGGCGACCGCGACCGGGTCCTGCGACATGCCCTCGACCGAGCCGGCGCCGTCCGGCACCTGCTCGGCGTAGCCGGCGCAGCCGGGGCCGACCAGGCCGGCGGCCGGGTCCATCGAGTCGGAAGCCATGGAGTCGTCGGACTCCTCGGGGGACTCGCTCATCTCGGAGGTCTCCGGGGAGGCGGTGCTGTCGTCGGCGGTGTCGTCGGAGCCGCAGGCCGCGGTGAGGGAGAGGGCGGCAATGGCGGCAACGGCCAGGGTGGACTTGCGGAGAGTGCGCATCGAGCTTCCTTTCGTCGGTGCCCCGGTCCCGCGGTGGGTGATCGAGAGGTGGAGCGCCGAGGCGGTGGGGAGGGGTGGTGTGGTGCTCCGGTGTGACGTGGGGGGTTCGACCCCCGGTCCGCAGCGGATTGGTCCGATTGCGGAATTCTTTGGAGAGAACCTCGACAAGATGCCGAGAAGTGTGCGAAGGCGGGGTCAGTCCTCGACCGTGACCCGCACGGAGTGCCAGCCGGACGAGCCGTCCGGGGCCACCGGGGCGCGTTCCTCGACCTGGACGTTGCCGTCCGTGTCGGTGCAGCGCACGACGAGGGTGTGGCCGCCCGGCTCGCCGGCGTCCCAGGTGTGGCGCCACTGGCGCCAGGTGTGCGGGGTGTCGGCGGTGCCGAGCTCGGCGACCTCCCAGTCACCGTGGTCGACCCGCACCTCGACCCGGGCCACCCCGGTCGGCTGCGCCCATGCCACCCCGGCGACGGTGACCGGCCCCCGGCGTACGCGGGCGAAGGAGCGGGGGACGTCGATGCGCGCCGACAGCTTGATCGGGGCTTCCTCGGCATAGCCCCGGGGTGTCCAGTACGCCTCGAAGTCGGCGAACCGGGTGACTTCGAGGTCGACGAGCCACTTCGTCGCCCCGACGTAGCCGTAGAGCCCCGGTGTGATCATCCGGACGGGGAAGCCGTGGTCGAGCGGGAGCGGCTCACCGTTCATGCCGACGACGATGAGCGCCTCACGGTCGTCGGTCAGCGCCTCGAGCGGGGTCCCGATCGTCATGTCGTCGGCGCTCGTCGACTTGACCGCGTCGGCGCCGGCCTGCACGCCGGCCATCGCCAGCAGGTCCTTGGTGCGTACGCCGAGCCAGGTCGCGGTGCCGACGAGCTCGCCGCCGACCGGGTTGGAGACGCAGGTCATCGTGACCCGGCGCTCGACGAGCGGCATCGCGAGCAGGTCCTCGAAGGTCAGCTCGATGTCGGAGTCGACCATCCCGTGGATCCGCAGCGACCAGGTGTCCAGCGGCACCTTCGGCACCTGCAGGGCGGTGTCGACGCGGTAGAAGTCGGCGTTGGGGGTGACGTACGGCGTGATGCCGTCGACGTCGAGCACGGTGCCGCGCGGAATCGGCCCGGCCCCGTCGGAGGCGGCCGGGAGTTCGAGCGCAGCCCGGTCGCTCGCGGCGGCACCCCCGATCGCCCGGCTCGCCAGCCCGCCGCCGGCCGCCGCTGCACTGACAGCGGCCGCGGCGGCCAGGAAGCGGCGCCGGTCGAAGTCCCTGCCCTCGGGTGGCGTGCCCTCCGGTCGTGTGCCTGAGGACGCGCCATCGCGCGTCGTGGGCCGCACGACCCGGGAGCCGAGCAGGTGGAGCAGCCCCAGGAGCGCGGCCAGCCCGGCGAGCAGCATCACGGCCACCGGGACCAGACGGACGGCAATGCCGGCCGACGCCGCGCGGTCGGCCACCGTGGCCGCACCCGCAACGACGACGAGGACGACGAACGCACCCGCCGCGACCCGCGGCCGGTGTACGCCGAGGGCACCGGCGAGCGCCGCGAGCACCGCGACCGTGACGACCATCCCGCCGAGCAGGACGGCCTTGTCGGCGCTGCCGAAGGTCTCGATCGCGAAGTCCTTGAGCGGCGGGGGCGTCCAGTCCACGAACCGGTTCCCGACCGCGAGCAGGGGCGAGGTCACGCCGGGCAGCAGGGCGGCAACGAGCTCGGCGGCAGCGATCCCGAGCGCTGCGGCGAGCAGACCGGAGAGGGCACCGAGCAACGTCTTCATGGCTGGGGGTTCGCAGCCGATGAGGTGGTGGACGGGTGTGCACTCCGGCAGTGGTCGCCGTCACTTCCCGGCCGATCGAGCGTTATCGTGAAGGAGGCGGTGTGGACGTCCCTCCCGCGCACACCGCACTCCCGCCGACAGCGTGCCGCGCACGCGTCGCCGGCCCCTGTGCACGACCCGACCGCCCCTGCCAGGAGTACCGATGAGGCCTGCCCCGCGCCCCCGGCTGCTGCGCGCGCTGCTCGTGGCCGCGGGAGCCGTCCTGGTCAGTGCGTGCGGCGTCGGCATGCCACCGGGCGCGCCGGGCACGCCCGCCGGCGCGCCCTCGCTCGCCGGGGGTACGCCGACCGGCACCCAGTCGGCGGTGGTGGAGGCCGACGGCTTCACGCTGCACCAGGTCGCCGACCCGGGCCCGCTCGAGGACTCGCTGCTGTCGGCCGACCTGCTCGTCTACAGCAACCGCGCACTGACGAAGGAGGAGCGCGGCCGCATCAGCCGCACCAAGGGCGTCACCGACGCGCTGCCGATGGCGCTCGCCCAGGTCGCGGTCGACGGGCGCACCATCCACGTCGCGGCCGCCGACCCGGGGAAGTACCGCCGCTACACGCTGCCCAACGCCGCCCGGCTCGACGACATCTGGAAGCGCGTCGCCGGCGGCGAGATCGCGGTCGAGCCGGAGCTGGGCAAGCAGCTGCAGCAGGGCGACGGCGGGATGTCGCTCGGCAACTCCGACACGGCTCCGCGCCTGCACATCGGCGCGTTGGCGTCGATGGTGCCGCAGGTCCACGCGGTGATGAACCCGGCCTGGGGCAGGCAGCTCGGCATGGCCGAGAACGCCGCCCTGCTCTCCACCGGCACGAACTCCCCGCAGGTCGTCGCCGACGCGCTGCGCAAGGCGCTCGGGGGAAGCGTGTCGGTCCAGATCCTCGGGCCTGACCTCGATATCACCGCGACCCAGACGGCGTACCTCACCGGGGGGTCGGTCGCCGCCGCGGTCGGCTCGTTCACCTACACCCCGCGCGCTGACGGCACCATCGCCGTGGACCCGGCCTGGGTCAGCGCCAACATCCGCACCGAGACGGTCCCGATCCTCGGCACGGTCACCTGCCACAAGGCGATGCTCCCGCAGATGCGCGCGGCCCTGCAGGAGATCGTCGAGCGCGGTCTGGCCGACAAGATCTACCCCGACCAGTACGCCGGCTGCTTCTACCCGCGCTTCATCGCCCGCGACCCCGCGCAGGGCCTGTCGCTGCACAGCTGGGGCATCGCCTTCGACATCAACGTCGCCGGCAACCAGCGCGGCGTGCCCGGCGAGATCGACCGCACGGTCGTGCAGATCTTCAAGAAGTGGGGCTTCGCCTGGGGTGGCGACTGGTCCTACACCGACCCCATGCACTTCGAGATGGCCGCGGTGGTCGAGCCGCGCTGAGGGCGGCAGTTTCACCGCCCGTCTAACGAAACTGCCCGACACGCCGGGCAGTTTCGGTCGACGAGCGGGCGTGTCGTGGCTCGGGCGGTGAAACTGCCTAGGCTCACCCGCATGCGAGCTGTGCAGGTGGTCGAGCTGGGTGGGCCGGAAGCGATCGTCGTCAACGACGTCGCCGAGCCGGAGGCGGAGGGCCCCTTCGGGCCACAGGTGCTGGTAGAGGTGCACGCGGTCGGCGTGAGTTTCCCCGACCTGCTGCTGTCGCGCGGGGAGTACCAGCTCAAGCCCGAGCCGCCGTTCACCCTCGGCGTCGACGTGGCCGGCGTGGTCCGGTCGGCGCCCGAGGGCAGCGGCCTCGAGCCCGGGCAGCGGGTCGCCGCCGTCGGTGGGTACGGCGGAGCCAGCGAGGTCGCCGCGTTCGGCACCGACAGCGTCTTCGCCCTGCCGGACCGGCTCAGCTTCGACCAGGGCGCGGCGCTGCCGATGAACTATCTGACCGCGCAGTTCGCGCTGGCCACCCGGGGCCACCTGCAGGCCGGGGAGACCGTCCTGGTCCACGGCGCCGCCGGTGGCGTCGGCACCGCGACGATCCAGGTCGCGAAGGGGTACGGCGCGCGCACGATCGCGGTCACCTCGACCCAGGAGAAGGCGGCGTACGCCAAGGCGGCCGGTGCCGACGAGGCCGTGCTGGTCGAGGGGTTCAAGGACGCGGTCAAGGAGCTGACCGACGGCCGTGGCGTCGACGTCGTGATGGACGTCGTCGGGGGCGACCTGATGACCGACTCGCTGCGTTCGCTCGCCCCGCTGGGCCGGGTGCTGGTCGTCGGGTTCACGCAGGGCGCGATCCCGCAGGTCAAGGTCAACCGGCTGCTGCTCAACAACACCGACGTCCGCGGCGTCGGCTGGGGTGCCTACGCCATGGTCCGTCCCGGCTTCATGCACGACCAGTGGGCCGAGCTGGTGCCGATGATGGAGCGCGGCGTCATCGACCCGCCGGTGGGTGCGACGTACGCCCTCGAGGACTTCGGCCAGGCGCTGCTCGACATGGACGCCCGCAAGGCGCTCGGGAAGCTCGTCGTCCACGTTCGCTGAGCAGCCGGAACGGGCACGGTCACCTCATGAGCGAACGCGCAGAGGTCACCGTCCAGGACAACCCCGAGAAGTCCCGCTACGAGGCCGTCGACGAGTCCGGTGTCGTCGCGGGCTACACCGAGTACCACCCCGACGGCGACGACGTGCTGGTCTTCCCGCACACCGTCGTCGAGGACGCCTTCGAGGGCCGCGGCGTCGGCTCCTCCCTCGTGCGGGGAGCGCTCGACCAGGTGCGCGAGCAGGGCAAGCGGGTGCGCGCCGAGTGCGAGTTCGTCAAGGGCTACATCGACAAGCACGAGGAGTACGCCGACCTGCTGGCGTGACCCGTAGGCTCGGGAGCGTGACGATTCTCGATGACGCCCGCCCGGGCATGGACCTCGCCATACGCCCCCAGGACGACCTCTTCGGCCACGTCAACGGCACGTGGCTGGCCGAGACGGAGATCCCCTCCGACCGGTCCAGCTGGGGACCGTTCGTGATGCTCGCGGACGCCGCAGAGCAGCACGTGCGCACCATCATCGAGGAGTGCGCGGGCTCAGGCGGCGACGGAGGCTCCGAGGGCGACGTCCGCCGCAAGATCGGTGACCTCTTCGCCTCGTTCATGGACGAGGACCGGATCGAGGAGCTGGGTGCGGAGCCGATCCTGCCGCTGCTGGCGGAGGTCGAGAAGCTCGGCGACCTGCGGGAGCTCGCGGCGTACCTCGGCAGGCACGAGCGCACCGGCGGCTCGGGGCTGTTCGGCACCTACATCGACACCGACGCCAAGGACTCCGACCGCTACATCGTCAACCTCGTCCAGGGCGGGCTCAGCCTGCCCGACGAGAGCCACTACCGCGACGAGAAGTTCGCCGAGACCCGCGCGAAGTACGTCGACTACCTGACCCGCATGTTCAAGCTCGTCGGCCGCGCCGAGCCCGCTGCCGACGCTGCGACCGTCGTCCGCGTGGAGACCCGCCTGGCGCAGGGCCACTGGGAGCGCGCCGAGACCCGCGACGTCCAGAAGACCTACAACCTGCGCACCCTGGCCGAGGTCGAGCAGCTGTGCCCCAGCTTCGACTGGCGCGGCTGGGTCGCCGCGCTCGGGGGCGACGAGACGACGCTGGCGGAGTGCACCGTGCGCCAGCCGTCGTACTTCGAGCACCTCGAGAGCGTGCTGGGCGAGCTGACCCTGGACGAGCTGCGGGTGTGGCTGACGGCGCGGGTCGTGCGCAACGCCGCGGCGTACCTCTCGACCGAGTTCGTCGAGACCAACTTCGACTTCTACGGCCGCACCCTGGCCGGCACCCCCGAGCTGCGCGCCCGGTGGAAGCGCGGCGTCGCTCTCGTGGAGTCCGCGCTCGGTGAGGCCGTCGGTGAGCTGTACGTCGAGCGGCACTTCCCGCCGCGGTCCAAGGAGCTGATGGATGCCCTCGTCGACAACCTGCTCGAGGCCTACCGCCGCTCCATCACCGACCTGGACTGGATGAGCGAGGAGACCAAGCAGCGCGCGTTCGAGAAGCTCGCGACCTTCCGCCCCAAGATCGGCTACCCGGAGAAGTTCCGTGACTACTCCGCGCTCGAGGTCCGCGCCGACGATCTGATCGCCAACGTGCGCGCGTCGGCTGCCTTCGAGACCGACCGCGAGCTGCGCAAGATCGGCAGCCCCGTCGACCGCGACGAGTGGTTCATGCTCCCGCAGACGGTCAACGCCTACTACAACCCCGGCACCAACGAGATCTGCTTCCCCGCCGGGATCCTGCAGAAGCCGTTCTTCGACCCCGACGCCGACCCGGCCGAGAACTACGGCGGCATCGGTGCGGTCATCGGCCACGAGATCGGCCACGGCTTCGACGACCAGGGTGCGCAGTACGACGGCGCGGGCAACCTCAACGACTGGTGGACGCCCGAGGACAAGGAGCGCTTCGGCGAGCGGTCGGCGATGCTCATCGAGCAGTACGACGGTCTCGAGCCGCGCAACCTGCCCGGCGAGCGGGTCAACGGCTCGTTGACCGTGGGGGAAAACATCGGCGACCTCGGCGGCGTCACGATCGCGCTCAAGGCCTACCGGATCTCGCTGGAGTCGACCCCGGAGCACCTGCCGGACGGACCGGAGCGCGACGGTGAGACCGGCGTGCAGCGGCTCTTCCTCAACTGGGCCTACGTCTGGCGCACGAAGCGGCGCGAGGAACTCGACCGGCAGTACCTCACCATCGACCCGCACAGCCCGCCGGAGTTCCGCGCCAACATCGTGCGCAACCTCGACGAGTTCCACGCCGCCTTCGGCACCGAGCCCGGCGACGGGCTGTGGCTCGACCCCGAGGAGCGGGTGAGGATCTGGTGATGGGGTAGACCTGCGGGCATGAGCCTCTGGTCCCGCGCCGCCACCGTGTCCACTGCCGCTGTGGGCGGCCTGGCGACCTACGACCTCCTGCAACGCCAGCACGCGATCCTGCGCAACTACCCGGTCGTCGGGCACCTGCGCTACGTGCTGGAGCGGTTCGGCCCCGAGCTGCGGCAGTACATCGTCATCGACAACGACTCCGAACGACCCTTCAGCCGCGACCAGCGCCGCTGGATCTACGCCAGCGCGAAGCTGGAGAACAACTACTTCGGGTTCGGCACCGACAACGACGTCGAGCACCTCGAGGGCTACCCGATCATCAAGCACCGCACGTTCATCGGTGAGGGACCCGACCCGGATCCGCATGTGGGCGAGCACACCAATGTCCCCAGTGTGAAGGTGATGGGCGAGGCACGTGGGCGAGCCAAGGCGTTCCGTCCGCGGTCGATCGTCAACGTGTCGGGCATGAGCTACGGCTCGCTGTCGCGCCAGGCGATCACCGCACTCAACCGTGGCGCGGCGATGGCGCACTGCCTGCACAACACCGGGGAGGGCGGGTTGTCGCCGTACCACCGCGAGGGCGGCGACCTGGTCTTCCAGATCGGTACGGCGTACTTCGGCTGCCGCGACTCCCAGGGCCGCTTCGACATCGAGCGACTCAAGGACCTGGTCGCGTCCGCTCCGGTCAAGGCGATCGAGGTCAAGCTCAGCCAGGGCGCGAAGCCCGGGCTGGGCGGGCACCTGCCGGGGGCTAAGGTCACGCCCGAGATCGCGGAGGTGCGCGGCATCCCGGTGGGGGAGGACTGCATCAGTCCCGCGCGGCACGCGGAGTTCACCAACACCGACTCGATGCTCGACTGGATCGAGATGATCGCCGCCGAGACCGGGCTGCCCGTCGGGATCAAGTCGGCCGTCGGCGACCAGCTGTTCTGGCAGATGCTGGTCGAGCACATGGCCGACGGTCAGCGCGGGGTCGACTTCGTGACCGTCGACGGCGGCGAGGGCGGGACGGGTGCCGCACCCCTGGTCTTCACCGACTCGGTGGCACTGCCGTTCCGGGTCGGGTTCGCGCGGGTGTACGCCGAGTTCGCCCGCGCCGGGCTCGCCGACAAGGTCACCTTCATCGGTGCCGGCAAGCTGGGCCTGCCCGACAACGCGGCGGTCGCGATGGCACTCGGTGCCGACCTGCTCAACGTCGCGCGCGAGCCGATGTTTGCCGTGGGGTGCATCCAGGCGCAGAAGTGTCACACCGGCGGGTGCCCCACCGGGGTGGCGACGCAGAACGAGTGGCTCGCGCGCGGGCTCGACGTCGAGTCGAAGTCCGAGCGGGTGGCCAACTACGTGGGCACCCTGCGCCGCGACCTGCTGAAGCTCGCCGGCAGCTGCGGCCTGACCCATCCGGGTCTGATCACCCCCGACGACATCGAGCTGATGCACGGCAACTACTCGGGTCGCCCGCTACGCGACGTCTACGGCTACGAAGCACAGTGGCGGGTACCGACGCCTGCGCAGCGGGCCGCGATCGACGAGCTGATGCTCGGCGCGCCCGACGACGACCCGGCACCGCCCTCGCGCGACGCGGAGCGGTAGCCGGTCGGCGTCGCGCAGCTCACACGCGCTGGGCGCCGACCCGCTCGAGGAACGCCAACTCGACGGCCAGCACGTTGTCGTGGTCGGTGCCGCCGGCGTACACGTCGTAGTGGCCCCCGCGGCTGCGGTAGAGCTCGCCACGGGGAGCGCGAGCGGCCGCGCGCACGGCAGGCGCGGTCGGCGCCATCGTGTCGTCCTCGGCGACCACCAGCAACATCGGGCACTGCGCCCGGCCGGCACGGCGTACGGGCCGGCTGAACGTGACGTCGAGCAGACTGCGGGCGGTGATCCGGTTGGGCCACGGGCTGCCGTCGATCGGCGCCAGCCGCTCCTGGCCGAGGAGCGCGTCCTCGGTCGCGATGACGCCGAACTCGCCCTCGCCGACGATCAGCGGGAGGTAGCGGGGCTCGGCTCCGCGGGTGGCTCCGACTCTGTCGAGCAGTGCCTGTCGCATCAGGCGCAGACCGCGTGCCGGCGGGACGTTCAGCAGCCCAGCAAGGCCGTCGACCAGCGGGCACTGTGCGATCGCGCCGGCGAGGTAGGGCTCGCTGGCGGCCAGCTCGACCACGTGCATGCCGGCGAACGACGTGCCCCAGACGAACACCCGCTCGGGGTCGACCCCCTCCGCCGTACGCGCGTGCTGCAACACCGTGCGGTAGTCGGCCAGCTGTGCCGGCACCGAGAGCACCTCACGCGGCTCGCCCCCCGAGGCGCCCCAGTGCCGGTAGTCGAACACGAAGCAGGTGTGGCCGGCAGCCGCGAACGCGCGCGCGAAGGGGTCGAGTCCAGCGGCCTTCACTCCACCGATGCCGTGAGCCATCACCACCGCGGGCGCGGGGGTCATGGCGCCGCCACGAGCGGCAGCGCGGTAGACCCACATGTCGATCAGGGCCCCGTCCGCGCCCTGGATACGCTGCGAGCTGCGGTCTGCGGCGGTCGTCATCCTCTTACGTTACGGTGAGTAAACTATGTCGGTCAACGGGTTGGGTCGGCCCCGTGACACCCGGGTGGACCGCGCCCTACTGAGTGCCACGTGCGAACTGTTGGCCGAGGGGGGATACGCCGCCACGACGATCGAGGCGATCGCCCGGCGCGCCGGCACGACGAAGCCGACGCTCTACCGCCGCTACCGCAGTCGGGTGGAGCTGGTCGTCGAGGCGCTCGTCGACCGGTTCGGGGATGACCCGACGCACGACACCGGCACGTTGCGCGGTGACCTGGAGGACCTGCAGCGCCACCAGGTCGCGCTCTTCACCGACCCCGTCCTCGGAGGGGCGGTCGCCGGGCTCCTCGAGGAGCTCCGAGCGGACGGCGACTCCGCCGAGGTGTTCGTGAGCCGGTTCCTGGCGCCGCGGCGCGCGGCCACCGCCCTGATCCTCGCGCGAGCGGCGGGGCGCGGGGAGATCGAGCCCTGTGCGGACTCGGAGTGGGTCTGCGACCTCATCACGGGACCGTTGCTGATGCGAGCGCTGCTCCCCGGTCTGCCGCCACTGGACGAGCGGGTCGTGGAGCAGAGCGTCCGCTCAGCGCTCGCCGCCCTTGGTCGGGACGGCGAGCCCTGAGCGGACGCGGTGCAGCAGCCGCTGCAGGGTGTCGTGCGTGCGGTCAGTGCATGAGCACCGGCGGAGCGGCACCCTCGGCATCGGTCTCCTCCGAGCGCTTGCGCGGGAGGAAGAACGCCGGGACGAGGACGAGCGCGGCAAGGACCGTGGCCAGCACGAACGCACCACCGAAGGCCTCGGCAGCCTGGGACAGTCCGGCTGCGATCGCGTCCGGACCGAGCTGCGCGGCGAGCTCCGGGTTGAGCTGCGAGGCGACCGCGGGGCCGGCGAGCTCACGGCTCTGGAAGCCGTTGGTGAGCACGACGGTGAACAGCGCCGTGCCGATCGAGGCGGCCACCTGCTGGGTGATGTTCATCAGCGTCGAGCCACGGGCGATGTCCTGGTCCTTCAGCGTCCGCAGGGCCGCGGTCATGATGGGCATCATCGTGCCGCCCATGCCCAGACCCATGACGAACAAGGCGCCGAGCAGGAACGGGTAGGACGTGGTGGCGTCCAGCGTGCTGAACATGCCCAGTCCGACCGTGATGGTCGCGATGCCGGCCATGACGATCCGTCCGGGACCGATCCGGTCGACGAGCATGCCGGCGATCGGCATGGTGACCATCGCGCCGATGCCCTGCGGGGCCAGGAGCAGTCCCGCGTTCAAGGTGGACTCGCCACGGACCTGCAGGAAGTACGACGGGAACAGCAGCCCGGCACCGAAGAACGCGATCGCGAACATCATCATCGAGATCACCGCGACCGTCAGCGTCGGGTTGGTGAAGAGCCTCAGGTCGACCAACGGGTGCTCGATCCGCCCGCGCAGGGTGCGCAAGACGAACGCAGCGACCAGCAGCAGACCGCCGATGGCAGGGCCGAGCACCTCGATGTCGGCTGCGGTGCCGGTCTCGGGGATCATCGAGACGCCGTACAGGAAGGCCGCCAGGCCCGGGGAGAGCAGCAGCATGCCGATGAAGTCGAAGGACTCCGACGGCGACGGCGCGTCCTTGGGCAGGACCTTCCACGCGTAGACCAGCCCGATGATGCCGATCGGCAGGTTGATCAGGAAGACCCAGTGCCACGAGGCGATGTCGATCAGCCAACCGCCGAGGATGGGACCGAAGATCGGGCCGAGCAGCATCGGGATGCCGAGCACGGCCATGACGCGGCCGATCCGCTGCGGACCGGCCGCCCGGGTCATGATCGTCATGCCCAGCGGCATCAGCATGCCGCCACCGAGGCCCTGGATCACCCGGAAGGCGACCAGCGACTGGACGTCCCACGCGGCCGCGCACAGCAGCGAGGCGAGGGTGAACAGCAAGACGGCGAGCATGTAGAGCCGCTTGGTGCCGAACCGGTCGGCGGCCCAGCCGGTCAGCGGGATCACCGCGGCCAGCGCCAGGGTGTAGCCGGTCATGGTCCACGCGGCCTGGGCCGGGGTGGCGTTGAAGTCCGACTGGAAGGTCGGTTGCGCGACCGAGACGACCGTGATGTCGAGGATCGACATGATCGCGCCGAGCACGACGACACCGGCGACGAGCAGGACGTTCTTGTCGAGCTTGTCGGAGTCAGCCGGTGTCGGCACCGGAGGTGGGGAGGTGGCGGTCATGCGGGGTCGTCCTGTCTGATGAAGGGGCGGAGTGCGGCGACGAGGGCGGCCCGGTCCTCGTCGGTGTGGTCGGCCAAGAAGCTGGTCGTGCTGGCCCGGTGGCAGTCGACCTTCAGGTCGACGAGCTCACGGCCCTTGGCGGTCAGCTCGACGAGCTTGACCCGGCGGTCCTCGGGGTCCTCGTGACGCTCGACGAGGTCCAGGCGCACCAGCCGGTCGACGTTGCGTCCGGCGCTGGGCAGGGTCAGCCCCAGCAGCTGGGCGATCTGGCCGATCGGCATCGGATGGGCGGTGTGCTCGAGGACCATCAGCGTCCTGGCCTGGTTGAACGTCAGGTCGATCTCGACGAACGCCTCGATCCAGGGGTCACGACCGGGAGCGAAGGCGTTGCGGATGAACGCCTCCACTGCCGTCGTCGTCTCCTCGGGCGTGGGCACCGGGGAATGCTAACGGGGTCGCAACTATTGCGCGTAGCGAATTAACTGTGAGCCTGCTCACCCCGGTCCCACACCACACTCCCCTACGTGAGCGTTGTCGGCAGGCGCGCGCCACGACCCTCACGGAGGGGAGTGTGGTCAGTTGACGATGCGCTCGATCGCCTCGACGACGGCCGGGTCGTCGGGGGTCGTGGTGGGGGAGAAGCGCGCGACGACGGTGCCGTCGGCGGTGACGAGGAACTTCTCGAAGTTCCACTGCACGTCGCCGGGCTCGGTCGACTTCTTGAAGCCGCCCTCGTCGGCGTACGGCGCCTCGGTCAGCGTCGCGTAGATCGGGTGCCGGCCCTCGCCGTTGACCTCCACCTTCTCGGTCATCGGGAAGCTCACGCCGTACGACGTCGAGCAGAACGTCTCGATCTCCTCGGCCGAGCCGGGCTCCTGCTCACCGAACTGGTTGCAGGGCACGCCGATGACGGTGAGGCCCTCGACGCGGCTGTGCAGGTCCTCGAGCGCGCTGTATTGCGGGGTCAGGCCGCACTGCGAGGCGACGTTGACGATGAGCGCCGGCTTGCCACCGGTGAGGTCGCCGAGGGTGGCGGGGGTGCCGTCGAGGCGGGCGATCGGGGTGTCGAGGAGTGTCATAGCCGCAGCGTACGGTCATCGCCGTGAGCTTCGTTCCGGTCTCCGGCCCCGCCCGGCTGCTGCGCGCGCAGCCCCCGCGCACCAGCGAGGTGGAGTTCACCGCCGCGTCCGCCCACGGGACTGCGCGGGGTGACGGCCGGGTGGTCCGGCTGCCGATCAGCGCCGCGCTGCCGGTGCTCACCCGCGCCCACCGCCGCGACGACGTCCACCCCAGCGTCGCGCTGCTCGGCCAGGGCGCACTGCTTGCGCTGCGCTACGTCGCCGACGGCCGGGTCGAGCCGGCAGGGGCGCAGGCGTGGCGGGTCGGGCCGCTCGACGCCGACGAGGGTGAGCGCATCCGGATGCTCGCCGCCGCACGCACCTACGACGGACTCGACGCCGAGGCCGCCGAGGAGCTCGTGCGCTTCCTCCTCGACGCCGTCGCCGACACGATGCCGCGCGGGGCCCCGTCTGCCGTACGCCGACCGCTGGCGCGCACGCGCCGGCGGGTCGACTCCGGTGAGACGCCCCGCGTCCACCAGGTCGCCCTGACGCTGCGCATCGAGGCCGACGACGAGGACCTGCTCGAGGGGCGGGTGCGGGTCGTGCCCCAGATCCACGACGCGGGCGACCACACCGTGGTCGCCGAGGCAGCGCTGCTGTGGGTGGGAGAGGCGCCGGCGTTCAGCAGCCAGGCGCGCATCGACGCCGCGACCCGGCTGCGCAAGGCGGCCCAGGTGTGGGCACCGCTGCAGCGCCTGCTCGACCTGCGCGTGCCCGACCAGATCGAGCTCGAGCCCGACGAGGTCGCCGACCTGCTGGACTCGGGGCTCGCGGCTTTGCGCGAGCTCGGGGTCGACGTGCTCTGGCCGCGCACGCTGCGCCGCGACCTGACCGCCGAGGTCGTCGTCGAGCGCCGCTCCGGGCCGGACGACGCCCCGCTCCAGGAGGGGCTGTTCGGGGCCGGCGCGCTGTTCGCCTTCGACTGGCGGCTGGCCATCGGCGACGACCCGCTGACCGACGACGAGCTGGCCGTCTTGCGCGAGGCGACCACGCCGATCGTCAAGCTGCGCGACAACTGGATCGTCATCGACCCCGAGACGGCCCGGCGCGCGCGCAAGCGGCTCGCCGGCCGCAGCCGCGGCGTACCGGCCGGACCGGCGCTGGCCGCCGCCCTCACCGGCGTGGCCGAGATCGACGGTGCGGAGATCACCGTCCACCCGGGCGCCAGCCTCGAGCGTGACCGGGCACGGTTGCTGGCGGCGAGCAGCCGGGAGCCGGTCGCGGTCCCGGCCGGGCTGCAGGCCCAGCTGCGCGACTACCAACGTCAGGGGCTCACCTGGCTCGCCGAGCTGACGTCGTTGGGCGTAGGCGCCTGCCTGGCCGACGACATGGGTCTGGGCAAGACGATCACCCTCATCGCGCTCCACCTGCATCGTCACGAGGTCGCCACGGACGAGTCAGCCGGGCCCACGCTGGTGGTCTGTCCCGCCTCGCTGCTCGGCAACTGGGAGGCCGAGATCCGGCGCTTCGCGCCCGGCGTCCCGGTGCGCCGGTTCCACGGCACGCGGCGCTCGCTCGAGCTGGAGCTGTCGGTCGGCGCCGACCCCGGCTTCGTGCTCACGACCTACGGCACCGTGCGCAACGACACCGCGACCCTCGGCGCGGTGCGCTGGGGCCTGGTCGTGGCCGACGAGGCGCAGCACATCAAGAACGCGCGGTCCGCCACCGCCCGGGCGCTGCGGGAGATCGACTCCGCGGCCCGCGTGGCGCTCACCGGCACGCCGGTGGAGAACGAGCTCACCGAGCTGTGGGCGATCCTCGACTGGTGTACGCCCGGTCTGCTCGGCTCGCGGCAGGCGTTTCGCCGGGTGTGGGCGGCGCCGATCGAGCTGGGCCAGGAGCCGAGCAAGGCGCGGCAGTTCGCCGACCTGGTCAGCCCGTTCCTGCTGCGCCGGCGCAAGAGCGACCCCGGCATCGCGCCGGAGCTGCCGCCGAAGACCGAGACCGACCACCCGGTGCGCCTCACCCGTGAGCAGACGGTGCTCTACGACACGCTGGTCAAGGAGTCGATGCGACGCATCGAGCAGGCCGACGAGCATGCCCGCCGCGGGCTGGTCCTGGCGCTGTTGACCGGGTTGAAGCAGATCTGCAATCACCCCGCCCACTACCTCAAGCAGGCCGCGGCCGCGCGCACCGGCCGGTTCGCCGGGCGCTCGGAGAAGGTCGACCTCGTCGACGACCTGCTCGACTCCGTGCTGGCCGAGGGCGGCGCCGCGCTGCTGTTCACGCAGTACGTCGCGATGGCCGACCTGCTCTCCGACCACCTCACCAAGCGCGGTATCCCGAGCCAGCTGCTGCACGGCGGCACGCCGGTCCCGCAGCGCGAGCAGATGGTCGCGCGGTTCCAGGCCGGCGAGGTGCCGGTCTTCCTGCTCTCGCTGAAGGCCGGCGGCACCGGCCTCAACCTCACCCGCGCCGACCACGTCATCCACATCGACCGGTGGTGGAACCCGGCCGTGGAGGAGCAGGCCACCGACCGTGCCTACCGGATCGGGCAGACCAAGCCGGTGCAGGTCCACCGGATCATCACCGAGGGCACCGTCGAGCAGCGGATCGCCGAGCTGCTGCGGCAGAAGCGAGCGCTCGCCGACGCGGTGCTGTCGTCGGGCGAGGCGGCGCTCACCGAGCTCAGCGACGACGAGCTCCACGACCTGGTGGCGTTGCGGGACCGGCCGTGAGCCCAGCCGACCCCACCCTGGTCCACGACCGCTTCGGGCCCCGGCGCGGCGCCGTGCGCGCCACCACCTGGTGGGGCCGGGCGTGGGTGCGGGCGGCCGAGGAGGCGGCGTACGACGAGCGCGACGCCAAGCAGGGACGCACGATCGCCCGGTCGGGCAAGGTCGGCGCGATTGGGGTCGAGCCGGGAGCCGCGTCCGCGGTGGTCGAGGACACCACCGGCGCCCACGCCGTGCGCGTGGGACTCGAGCAGCTGCGCGCGGGCGACTGGGAGGCGTTCCTCGACGAGCTCGCCGCCCGCGCCGGGCACGCGGCGGCGCTGTTGGCCGGGGAGCTGCCGCACGAGCTGATGGAGGAGGTCGAGGCCGCGGGCGTCGAGGTGCTGCCCTACGGCTCGGAGCTGGAGTGCGTCTGTCCCTGTGAGTCCTGGGTGCAACCATGCCGGCATGCCCTGGCGGTGATCTACCAGCTCGGGTGGTGGGTCGACGAGGACCCGTTCGTGCTGCTGCACCTGCGCGGGCGCTCGCGCGCGGAGGTGCTGGCCGGGCTCAACGACCGCTACGACGCGCGCGAGGAGGTGGTCGTCGAGGACGACGATCCGGACGACCGCGCTGACCCGGGCATCGCCGAGGCCGTCCGGGATGCCGCCGAGAGGGCCAGGATGCTGCTCGGGCTGGCCGAGCACGCGCCGACCGGTGACGGTCTGGCCGACGCCGCCGTCGCGGCCTACGACGTCGCGGCTGCGGCGCTGGTCAGTCCGGTCGGTCGCTGACGTCCAGCGCCCGCAGCGCCATCCCCTCGAGCTCCGCACGCATCTGCTCGGTCGGCAGGTAGCTGCTGCGTGGCGTCGAGTTGAGCAGGTTGAAGACCGCGTGCGCCCGGGCCAGTGCGGTCTTGCGGTCGAGCCGCGGGTGGACTCCCCGCTGGGCGGCGACCAACAGGTCGACGTACTCACGCTGGAGCGCCCGCACCTGCTCGCGCGCCTCGTCCGGCAACGACGACCAGTCGCGGTCCTGGACGACGATGAGTGCCCGCTCGCGCAGCGCGAAGTCGGCGTGCCAGGCGACCAGCGCGCGCACCCCCTCGGCCGGCCGATCGGCCGCTCCTGCCCGCTCCCTCCCGACCCGCAGGAGCTCCTCGCTGATCGCGATCAGCATCTCGGCCAGCATCGCGTCCTTGGAGGCGAAGTGGCGATAGATCGCCGGCCCCGACACTCCGGCTGCGCGGCCGATGTCGTTGACCGACACCCCGTGGAACCCGCGGTGCGCGAACAGGTCCGCCGCCACCCGCAGCAGCTCGTCGCGCCGGGTCAGGGTCTCGCTCACCCGGCTCAGGCTAGTGGAGCGTGAACGAGCGCTAACCGACGTGCCCGCGCAGGGCGCGCCCCAGCGGTTCCACTTCGGCGACGGTGTTGTGGACGTGGAAGCTCAACCGGAGTCGCCCGACCCGTTGCGCCGCGACGACCCGGTGCTCGGCGAGGACGGCGGGGACGGAGGCATCGGCGGTGAGCGCGAGGATCGCGGAGCCGGGCGCCTCGAGCTCGGCCGCGGCACAGAAGGCCTCCGCCACCTCGAGGGCGTGGGAGTGCAGTGCTGCGTCCCCAATGCCGACCAGGAACTCCACCGACGTCCGGGTCCCCACCCAGGCGAACCACGCCGGGGAGACGTCGAAGCGTCGGGCGTCGTCGGCCAACCGGAAGGGGAGGCCGTAGATGCTCAGCCAGGGGTCGGCGCCGGCGTACCACGACGCAGCCAGCGGCCGGAGTCGCTCGACCAGATCGGGCCGCACCGTGAGGAACGCTGTGCCGCGTGGGCAGAGCAGCCACTTGTAGCCACCGCCCACCGTGACGGCGTACCGCGACGCGTCCACGGGCAGCCACCCCGCGGACTGGGTCAGGTCGACCAGCAGCTCCGTCCCGTGGCGTGAGCAGGCCGCCTGGATCGCGTCGAGGTCGGCGATCCGGCCGTCGGCGGACTGCACCGCGGCCACCGCCACCCACGCGGTGTCGGGTCCGACCCGCTCGGCCAGCTCGTCGAGCGGCACCTCGACGACGCGCACCCCACGGCCGGCGTGTGCGGCGAACGGGAAGCTCACGCTGGTGAACTCTCCCTCCGCCACCAGCACCTCCGCCCCATCCGCGACCGACGCGGCGACCAGTCCCACCAGCGGGGCCACCTGGTGCCCGATCGCGACCTGCTCGACCGGCACGCGGGCCAGCTCGGCGTAGGCCGCCCGCGCCGCGGCGATGGTCGCGTCGTAGTGCGGTGGCTCGGCGGTCCCGGCGGCCCAGGCGGCGTGTGCCTCGGTCAGCGCCTGCTGGGTCACCCGCGGCGGCAACCCCATCGAGGCGGTGTTGAGGTAGAGCGTCTCGGGAGTGAACTCCTCGGCGTACGGCCAGCCAGTGCTCATCCGCCGACCCTAGCGACCCCTGGACGCGCAGGTTAACGATCATTAACATGGGCGGCGCGCGGGGCCACCGGGTCTCGACTTCGCTCGACCGACGGGAGACAGCGTGAGAGAACTCGTCGACGACCTGCACGCCCGGTTGGCCGTGGTGCGCGAGGGGGGACCCGAGGCGGCCCGCGCGAAGCACCTCTCCCGCGGCAAGCTGCTGGCGCGTGAGCGGGTCGACCGGCTGCTCGACCCGGGCAGCCCGTTCCTGGAGCTCGCACCGCTGGCGGCGACGGGGATGTACGGCGAGCCAGGTGCCCCCGATGCCGTCCCCAGTGCCGGCGTGGTCGCCGGCATCGGCCGGGTCAACGGCCGGCTGTGCATGATCGTCGCCAACGACGCGACGGTGAAGGGCGGCACCTACTACCCGATCACGGTCAAGAAGCACCTGCGCGCACAGACCGTCGCTCGCGAGAACCGGCTCCCGTGCATCTACCTCGTCGACTCCGGCGGCGCGTTCCTGCCGATGCAGGACGAGGTCTTCCCCGACCGCGAGCACTTCGGCCGGATCTTCTTCAACCAGGCCCAGATGTCGGCTGCCGGGATCCCGCAGATCGCGGCGGTCATGGGCTCGTGCACCGCGGGTGGCGCCTATGTGCCCGCGATGAGCGACGAGACGGTCATCGTCAAGGAGCAGGGCACGATCTTCCTCGGCGGTCCGCCGCTGGTGAAGGCCGCGACCGGCGAGGTCGTCACGGCCGAGGAGCTCGGCGGCGGCGACGTGCACGCCCGCACCTCCGGCGTGGTCGACCACCTCGCCGACGACGACGACCACGCGCTGGCGATCGTGCGCTCGATCGTGGCCACCTGTGAGCGGGGGTCTCGACAAGCTCGACCGGCGGAAGGGGCCGCCCCAGCGCCGTACCCCACCGAGGACCCCGTCCTCGATCCCGAGGAGCTGCTCGACGTCGTCCCGGTCGAGTCCCGGACGCCGTACGACGTGCGCGAGGTGATCCGCCGGATCGTCGACGCCAGCCGCTTCCACGAGTTCAAGCAGCTGTACGGCGAGACCCTGGTCTGCGGGTTCGCGCGCATCCACGGCCACCCGGTCGGGATCGTCGCCAACAACGGCATCCTGTTCTCGGAGTCCTCCCTCAAGGGCGCGCACTTCATCGAGCTGTGCAACCAGCGCGGCGTGCCGATCGTGTTCCTGCAGAACATCACCGGCTTCATGGTGGGGCGCGAGTACGAGAACCGCGGCATCGCCCGCGACGGCGCCAAGCTCGTCACCGCCGTCGCCAGCAGCGTCGTCCCGAAGTTCACCGTCGTCATCGGCGGGTCCTACGGCGCCGGCAACTACGGCATGTGCGGGCGCGCCTACGACCCGCGTTTCTTGTGGATGTGGCCCAACGCCAAGATCTCCGTGATGGGTGGGGAGCAGGCCGCCTCCGTCCTCGCCACCGTGCGCCGCGACGGCATCGAGCGCCGCGGTGACACCTGGAGCGCGGACGACGAGGAGGCGTTCAAGGCGCCGATCCGCGAGCAGTACGAGGCCCAGGGGTCGGCGTACTACTCCACCGCCCGCCTCTGGGACGACGGTGTCATCGACCCGCGTGACACCCGCCGCGTGCTCGGCCTCGCGCTCGAGGTCGCCGCCTCCGACCCGACACCCACCCCGATGCCGGACTTCGGCGTCTTCCGGATGTGAGCTCACAGTGATCTGCGACGAAGGAGCAGAGCGCGTGGTGAGCTCAGGTCGAGCAAGCCCCGCGACCGCCCTTCGATACAACGGCTCCTCCGTCGCCGTCACTCAGGAACCGGAACGAGGTCGCGACGGGCGGGTCGAGGCATCGATGAGAAGGAGATGGACATGACGATCCGTACCGTCCTCATCGCCAACCGCGGGGAGATCGCCCTCCGGGTGATCCGCACCTGCCGTCGCCTCGGACTGACCACGGTCGCGATCCACACCGACCTCGACGCCGCCGCGCCGCACGTGCGCGAGGCCGACCTCGCCGTCGGCGTCGCGAGCTACCTCGACGTCGACGCCGTGGTCGCCGCCGCGCGGGAGTCCGGGGCTGACGCGGTCCACCCCGGCTACGGCTTCCTGTCCGAGCGGGCAGCGTTCGCGCGGGCGCTCGAGGACGCGGGCATCCGCCTCGTCGGCCCGAGTGCCGCGGTGATGGACGCGATGGGCCGCAAGGACGCCGCGCGGGAGATCGCCGAGAAGGCCGGGGTGCCGGTGGTGCCGGCGTGGGGGGTCTCGACAAGCTCGACCACCCAAGGGAGCGCTGACCACCTGGAGTTCCCCGTGCTCGTCAAGGCCGCGGCCGGGGGCGGGGGCAAGGGCATGCGGGTGGTCCGCAGCGCGGAGGAGTACGCCGACGCGGTGGCCGCGGCTGCGCGGGAGGCCGAGCACGCCTTCGGTGACGCGACGCTGCTGGTGGAGAAGTACGTCGAGCGCGGGCGCCACATCGAGGTGCAGGTGCTCGGCGACGACCACGGCAACGTCGTCCACCTCTTCGAGCGCGACTGCTCGACCCAGCGCCGTCATCAGAAGGTGCTCGAGGAGGCGCCCGCGCCCACCATCACCGAGGCGACGCGCGCGGAGGTCACCGGCGCTGCCGTCGCCCTGGCCCGCGAGGTGGGCTACTCCGGCGCCGGCACGGTCGAGTTCCTGCTCGACGAGGCGACCGGTGCGGCGTACTTCCTGGAGATGAACACCCGCCTCCAGGTCGAGCATCCCGTCACCGAGCTCGCGGTGACGGTCGCCGGGGCGCACCCCGACCTGGTCGAGTTGCAGCTGCGGGTCGCCGCGGGCGAGCCGCTCGACTTCAGCCAGGACGACATCCGGCTCGTGGGGCACGCCATCGAGGCGCGGGTCTATGCGGAGGACGCGTACGGCGGGTTCCTGCCGCAGGCCGGCCGGGCGGGGTTCGTGCACTGGCCGGAGGGTGTCGGCGTCCGCGTCGACGCTGCGCTCGAGCCCGGCGGCGTCGTGAGCACGGCCTACGACCCGATGCTGGGCAAGGTGATCGCCGCCGGCGCCGATCGTGAGCAGGCACGCCGCCGGCTGGTCGCGGCGCTCGACGACACCGCCGTCCTCGGCCTGACCACCAACACCGGGTTCCTCCGCGAGCTGGTCGCGAGCGAGGAGTTCACGGGGGCGGCGATCGACACGGCGTGGCTGGACCGCACCGAGCTGTTCGCCCCGTCCCACGACGGCCCCGACCTCGCCGCGGCGTACGCCGAGCTGCTCCACCACGAGGAGTCAACCGCCGGCACGGCTTGGCAGGCGGACGGGTGGCGCGCGAGCGGCGGTCGCGGTCCGGGCTACCTGCCGGACCTGGGCGGTCGCGCCGACCGCACCGGGCCGCGCGCGGCCGTCGTCAACGGCGTGCGGGTCGTCGAGGTCGCCCGCACCGACCATGCCGACGGGGTCGTGCGGCTCGTGCTGCGCGCGGACCCCCGCTACGCCGGCACCCCCGACCACGTCGCCTGGGTGCAGCGCCGCCAGGACCGGGTCGAGGTGGTCGACAACGGCCAGCGCACGGTGATCGCCCGCCCTGACCCGTTCACCGTCGCCCTTGCCGACCCCGGCGCCGGCTCGATCACCGCCCCGATGCCCGGCACGGTGCTCGACCTCACCGTCGCCGTGGGCGACACCGTCACCGCCGGGCAGCGCCTCGGCGCGATGGAGGCGATGAAGATGGAGCTCGCGCTGACGGCGCCCTTCGACGGCACCGTGGTGGCGGTCGGCGCGACCGCCGGCGAGCAGGTCGCGTTGGGCACCGTGCTCATCGAGGTGGAGGAGCAGACCGCATGACCGGAGTGCTGCGCAGGCCCGCGACCCACCCCGCGCCCGCCGTGGGGACCGATGCCGAGGTGACGATCTGGGAGGTCGGCCCGCGCGACGGCCTGCAGAACGAAGCGGGCGTGATCCCGACCGCGACGAAGGTGGAGTTCGTGCAACGCCTGGTCGCCGCCGGTCTGCCGATCGTCGAGGCGACCAGCTTCGTCCACCCGAAGTGGGTGCCGCAGCTGGCCGACGCCGCCGACCTGCTCACCGCCCTCGCGGCCGACGACGCGCTCGGGGAGACCGCGCGCGACCTCCCGGTGCTCGTGCCCAACGAGCGGGGCCTCGACCGGGCGATCGAGCTGGGGTGTCGCCACGTCGCGATCTTCGCCAGCGCCACCGAGACCTTCGCCCGACGCAACCTCAACCGGTCCTTCGAGGACCAGTTCGCGATGTTCGCCCCCACCGTCACTCGGGCCCGCGAGGCCGGGATGCGCGTGCGCGGCTACCTCTCCATGTGCTTCGGCGATCCGTGGGAGGGCGAGGTGCCGCTGCGCCAGGTGGTGGAGTCCGGCGTACGCCTGCTCGAGCTCGGGTGCGACCAGCTCAGCCTCGGCGACACGATCGGCGTCGGGACGCCGGGCCACGTCCGCGCGCTGCTGGCGGCGTACGCCGACGCCGGCGTCGGCACGGACCAGCTCGCGCTGCACTTCCACGACACCTACGGCCAGGCGCTGACCAACACGTACGCCGCACTCGAGGCGGGGGCGCGCACCTTCGACGCGAGCGCGGGCGGGCTCGGGGGTTGTCCGTACGCCGAGTCGGCCACCGGCAACCTCGCGACCGAGGACCTGGTCTGGATGCTCGAGGGACTCGGGGTCCGCACCGGCGTCGACCTCGACGCCCTCATCACCACCAGTGCGTGGATGGCCGGGGAGCTCGGTCGCCCGAGCGCATCCCGGGTGGTGCGGGCGCGCGGCTGACCGCATCGGTGCCGGTGGCACCAGGAGCGCCGCGCCTCGGGGCGTCGGGCACAATGCCGATATGAGCCGCGCCGTCTACCTCCACGTGGGTGCGCCGCGGACCGGGTCGTCCTACCTCCACCGCCGGCTGGCCGCCAACCGCGAGTCGCTGGCCGCGCACGGCGTGCAGGTCCCCGTGCCCGAGGGCCAGGCGGCCGCTGCCTTCGACCTGGTCGGTCGCCGCTACGGCTCCGTCGACGTGTCGGGGCAGTGGGATCAGCTGGTCAAGGCCACGAACCGGGTCGACGGCACCGCGGTGATCAGCTACGACGTGCTCGCCGGGGCGCGCAGCGCGGAGGCGCAGCGCGCGCTGGACGCCTTCCGCAAGAGGGACCTGCACGTGGTGTACGTCGTGCGCGACCTCGCGCGCCAGCTGCCGGCGGAGTGGCAGGAGAGCCTGAAGCGGGGGCGCAGCTGGACCTACGCGCGCTTCCTCGACCGCATGGTCGAGCGCCGTGGCGGAGCCGCTCGGCAGTTCTGGCGCAGCCAGGACATCTCCGACGTGCTGCGGCGCTGGACGTCGGGTCTGGAGCCGGACCACGTGCACGTCATCGTCGCCCCGGCCGGGGAGCCCACGCGTGAGCAGCGCTGGGACCTCTACTGCGCCGCGCTCGGCATCGATCCGGCGTGGGCCCCGGTCGACGTCGGCGAGGTGCCCGCTCCGCTGTCGATCACCGAGGCCGGCGCCCTGCGGGCGGTCAACCAGCGGCTGCAGCAGGTCGAGCACGACGCGATGACGCGCCGCCAGCTCATCCGCACGGCGCTCGACAACCGGCACCGCTCGCCCGGCGCCGGCGGCGGGCCCGACGACCGGATCACCCTGCGCCCCGACCTGATCGCCTGGGCGGCCGGGATCACCGAGGAGTGGGTCGACTGGCTGACCGGGTCCGGCGTGCAGGTGGTGGGGCGCGTGGAGGACCTGTGGTCGCCTCTCCCCGACCCCGACACGACGTGGGCCGACCCGGACGAGCCCGACCCGGCGGCCGTCGCGACCACCGCCCTCGACCTGCTCGCCACCATGACCGTCCAGGCCGCCCGCCGCCTCCCGCCCGGCCAGCCGACCGCCTTCGCCCGCGCTGCCCGTCTGCTGCGCGGCGCCGGCTGAGGAGCGCCCGATGACCGCACCTTCCGAGTCAGACCGCCCCCTCGACCACCCCGCGGCCGTGCGTGCGTGGGCCGCCCACCTCGCCGCCGGCGGCACGACGCCGTGGCGGGCCTGGCGGACCGAGCAGGCCGGGAGCGCTCCCACCGGCCATCAGGGGGTCATGTCGTCCGACGAGCGCGACCTCCCGGGGGCCGCTCAGCTCGAGGCCGTACGCCGGCTCGCCGAGCGCCGCGCAGCCACGCAGGGCGCCGCGCTCGAGGAGTCCCGGTTCGCGGTGCTCGCCGATCGCGTCCTCGCCACGCCGGGCCCCGGCCGCGGACTGCCGCACCTGCCGGTCGTCGCCCTCGACCCTGCCACCGGGGAGGCGCAGGCGCGCTCTGACGCGATCGGCGCGCGGCCGGCCGACCCCGCACGGGTCCCGATCGAGGAACTGCTGCGCGTGCTGACCGGGGTCCTCCCGGACCTGCTCGTGCGCGCCGCCCCCCACCTCCCCGGCCCGCAACCGGCCCCTCGCGCGGCGATGGGGACACCCCGCCGTACCCGGGGCACGGTCGTCCGCTTCCGCATCGCCGGTCCGCCCGCGGCATCGGCCGCCGTGCGCGCCGCCCTGCTCGCCGCCGGTCACCGCGAGGGGGGCCCCGAGTCCCAGGTGGTCATCGTGGGCCTGCCGGTCGAGGCGATGCTCGCCGAGGCGTGGGGGATCCGGGTCGCGCGGGGCTCATCGATCCGCTGGCACCACTTCCTCAGCAAGTGGACCGCCGACCGGTTGCTGGTCTCGGTCAACCTCCCGGCCCTCGCCCGTCACCACGCGACGCCGGCCAAGCGTGACCTGCGGACCCGGATCGCCGGTGCCCTCACGCGCACCCCCCCGACCCCGCCGCCCCTCGTCGTCCTCGCCCCCAGCGTGGAGAAGCTCCTGCCGCGCGTCGCGGAGGCCCTCGGCTTGCCCGACCTGCCCCCCGCCCCCCAGCAACCCAGCGGGATCGACGCGGAGTCCGCCGACCTGCTGCGGCGCGTCCACCGCATCGCCGGCGTCTCGCTGTCGCCGGAGCGGTGCGAGAGCGCCACCGCGGCGGGGGTCGCCCTGCTCGGCCGTCCCGGGGAGCGCCCGCAGCTGGCGGCCCCGGGCGGGTTCGAGGACCGGATCGGACGGCTCGCCCGGTCGCTGGCCGAGGAGCTCGGCGCCGACGCGGCCGCCGGTCGTTACGCTGTCGCCGGCGACCCGGCGCTGCTGGCCACACCCGCGGCGGTCCGGTCCGCCCCTGATCTCGGGGTCGTCCTGGACCGCGGGCTGGACCTCGTCCTGGCCGCGGCCGCTGCCGTGCCGGAGGAGCGCTCGTGACCGACCGCGTGATCATCCACGTCGGTGCCCCCAAGACCGGCACGTCGTTCGTGCAGAGCGTGCTCTTCGACCACCGCTTCGCGCTCGCCACCGAGGGTCTGCGCTACCCCGGCGACCGCTTCGACGCGCACTTCCTCGCGGCCCTCGACCTCCTGCAGCTGCCGTGGGGCGGGCTGGAGAAGGAGGCCGTCGGCGCCTGGGACCGCCTGGTCGAGGAGGTACGTCGCCCCGGCGCCCTCGCCGTGATCAGCCACGAGATCCTCGCGATCGCCACCCGCGCGCAGGTGGCGCGAGCGATGGCGTCGTTCGGGGACGCCGAGGTGCACGTCGTCTACTCCGCGCGCGACCTGGTCCGCCAGATCCCCGCCGAGTGGCAGGAGAACGTCAAGCACCGCCGCCGCGTCTCCTACGCCAAGTTCCTCGCCAAGATCCAGGACCCCGAGCGCAGCTCCCGGCTGGCGTCGTGGTTCTGGGGGGTGCAGGAGGTCCCCGACGTGCTGGCCCGGTGGGGCGACACCCTGCCGCCCGAGCGGGTCCACCTCGTCACGGTGCCGCGGCCCGGCGCTCCTCGCGAGCTGTTGTGGGAGCGGTTCGCCGGCATCCTGGGGATCGACGCCGAGCGCTACCGGCCCGAGCGCAGCCGGGTCAACGCCTCTCTCGGCGTGCCGGAGTCCGCGCTGATCCGCCGCCTCAACGTCCACGCCATCGACCGGATCCCACCGGAGGACTACCGCCCGCTCGTGCGTGAGCTGCTCGTCCACCAGACGCTGTCGCAGCGCACCGACTCCGCGCGCCTGGCGCTGCCCCCCGACGTCCACGCCTGGGCCACGGAGCTGTCGGAGACGTGGATCGAGGCGTTGGGCAAGCGGGGGTACGACGTCATCGGCGACCTCGCCGAGCTCCGCCCGGACCCCCCGACCGGTGACTTCGTCGACCCCGACGCCCCCGACGAGGCGCAGGTCGCCGAGGCGGGCGTCGAGGCGCTCGCCGTCGCGGTCGAGGAGGCCGTGCGGCTGCGCGGGGTCGAGCGCGACCTGCGCCACGAGGTCGACCGCCTGCACGCCGAGCTGCAGGCGGCGTACCTGCGCCCGACCTATCGGGTGCGCGAGAAGTTCGTCGAGTTCGCCGCGCGCAACCGCGCGGCGGCGTGGGTCTACGGGATCTACCGGCGCGCGCGCGGCAACAGCTCGCGCGAGGCGTAGCGCCCCACCTGCCAGGTCGCCAACGCGTCCGTGCCGGCGCCGACCACGCCGCCCACGACCGGCACCCGTCGTCCGACGGTGCTGGCCACGCGCTTGCCGGCGAGGCGGGTGATCAGCTCCGCGGTCACCTCGCCCGCCAGGGTCTCCTCGAGCGCCGGGTCGTGGCGCGGCGCGGTCGCCAGGGCCATCGGCGGGGCGGGGATGCGCTGCTTCTTCACCAGGGACTTCACCGCGTCCTCCCCGATCAGGCAGGTGAGGACGGCGTTGCGCACCCGGCCGTCGTCGACGTCGTAGCCGCGCACGTGCGCGATCGCGGCGATCATCCGCGACTGGATGACGGTGAGGCCCACGAGGTTGACCGGGATCGAGACCACCGCGGTGACCAAACCACCGATGTTGGTCGCGAACCCCTGCGCGCCGGCGTACTGCATGTGCTTCCTGATCAAATCGAGGATCGCCCGGTCGGCGTTGCCGTCGTTGTCGTGCAGCGCCTTCTCCGCCGCGGCGCGCGCACCGGTCAGCGGACCGACGCCCCGGATGGCGCGGTCGAGCGCCTCGTAGATGAACGACTCGGTGATGCCCGGCACCAAGCGGTGCGCCTGGGGGAAGGCGCGCCGGCCGAGCTGTCGTCCCACGACCCCGGCCACCCCGTGACTCTTCGGCATGGGGCCAAGCGTAGGCACGTACGGCGAACCCGGGGTGTGGTGTGCGGCACGCGTCAGGCTCCGCCTGCCACGATGAGGGCGTGCCCGTCGAACCTCCCGCCACCGCCTGGGTCTTCCCCGACCCGGAGACCGCGTGGGACGACGACCTCGTCGGGCGGGGGGCCGACCTCGAGCCGGGCACCGTCCTGGCGGCGTACCGCAGCGGGTTGTTCCCCATGCCGGGTGGCCGCGGCGGACCGATGCTGTGGTGGTCGCCGGTCTGTCGCGGCGTGCTGCCGCTCGACGGGCTGCGGGCGAGCCGCTCGTTGCGCCAGGCCTGCAAACGCTTCGAGATCCGGGTCGACACCGCCTTCGGCGAGGTGATCGCCGCGTGCGCCGACCCCGATCGCGACGGTGGGTGGATCGACGACGACGTCATCGCCGCCTACACCTGCCTGCACGAGCTCGGCTGGGCGCACTCGGTCGAGGCGTGGCAGGACGGCGAGCTGGTGGGCGGGTTGTACGGCGTAGCGATCGGCGGGCTGTTCGCCGGGGAGTCGATGTTCCACCGGGTCCGCGACGCCTCCAAGGTCGCCCTGGTGGCCCTCGTGGAGATGCTCGGCGACGAGCACGTGGGCCAGCGGCTGCTCGACGTGCAGTGGCAGACCCCCCACCTCGCCAGTCTGGGCGTCGTCGAGATCGACCGAGCCGACTACCTGCGCCGGCTCGAGAACGCGCTGACCCTCCCGCTGCCGGCGGTGTTCGACTACTGACGACCCGGACCCCCGGGACCAAAGCCCCTCGCCCGGGACCGTGCCGCCGCCGATGCTGGAGTCATGACGAGGAAGCTGTGGACGGTCGCGGTCGTGGTCCTGCTGGTGGCGCTGGGCGCCTGCGCGGGCGAGCAGACGGAGCGGACCGGTGACGAGCAGACGGCGTCGCTGCTGAGTGTCCACGGCCTCGACGGCATGGACGGCGCCGCGATGGTCGACCACCTCGACCGACTGGTCGGTGACGCGCGCCCGGCGGACCTGACCGCCTCGGTGCGAGCCGACGAGCTGCTGCTGTCCGCCGGTGATGAGGAGGTCGCCGTACCTCTGCCCGAGGACCGGTTCTACGTCGCGGTCGCGCCCTACGCCGACAGCACCCACGAGTGCTTCTACCACTCGCTGACCACCTGCCAGGGTGAGCTGGCCGACGCGCGGGTCCACGTGCGGGTGGTCGAGGACGGCACCGGTGAGGTGCTGCTCGACGAGGACGTCACGACCTTCGGCAACGGCTTCGCCGGGCTCTGGCTGCCGCGCGACATCCGCGGCACGCTGCAGGTGACCCACGAGGGACGCACCGGCGAGGTCGCGATCAGCACCGACGCGGAGGCGCCGACCTGTGTGACCACGCTCCAGGTCGCCTGAGCCCGGCTGGGCCGCCGCTACTTGAGGAACCTCGAGGTGCGCCGGTCCGCCAGCGGCTTGCCGCCGGTCTGGCAGGTGGCGCAGTACTGCAGCGACGAGTCGGCGAACGACACCTCGCGCACGACGTCGCCGCAGACCGGGCAGGTCTCGCCGGTGCGGCCGTGCACCGCCATGTGAGCCTTCTTCTCGCCCTTGAGGTCCGCGGCGCCGTGGCCCACAGAGCGGCGTACGGCGTCGCCGAGGGTGGAGCGGATGGCGTCGTACAGCACCTGGCGGGCCTCGTCGTCGAGGCCGGAAGCCGGGGCGAAGGGCGACATCCGCGCGACGTGCAGGATCTCGTCGGAGTAGGCGTTGCCGATGCCGGCGATCGTGCCCTGCTGACGCAGGACGCCCTTGAGCTGCGCCCGGCCGGCGGCGTCGAGGATCGCGCTGAGGGTCGCAGGCGTGAAGTCGTCCGACAGCGGGTCGGGTCCGAGCCGGGCGATGCCCTCGACGTCGGCGGGGGAGCGGACGACATACATCGCCAGGCTCTTGCGGGTGCCGGCCTCGGTGATGTCGAGCCCGGAGCCGTCGTCGAGCACGATCCGGGCGGCGAGCGGTGACTTGTTCGACGGCTTCGGCGGGACCTTCGGCACCTCGTCGCGCCACCGGATCCAGCCGGCGCGCGCCAGGTGGAGCACGAGGTGGACACCACCGGCCTCGATGTCGAGGAACTTGCCGTGCCGGTGCACGCCGTCGACGAACGCGCCGTGGACCGCCTGCAGCGGCGGGTCGAAGGTCTTCAGCGCGCTGAACGTCGCGAGGTCGACCCGCGCGATCGCCCGCCCGTCAAGCCGACCCCGCAGGTCGACGACGAGCGCCTCCACCTCAGGCAGCTCCGGCACACCGGTGAGTCTAGGTCGCCACGGCCAGCACCGGCGTCCCGGAGAGCGGGAGGTTTCGTCGTCCCGACCGGTGCGGTGGTGGCAGCGTGCGGCACACACCAGCGAGCGATGGAGATGATGTTGTCCGACACCTTGCAGAAGATCCTGCGCAGCCGCCTGGAGCAGGACACCCCCGCCCTGCTCTACGGCGACCGGTCGTGGACCTGGCGTGAGCACCTCGCCGAGGCCACGACCCTCGCCAACGGGATCATCCGCACCGTCGAGCCGGTGACCGAGGGCGAGCGCCTCCACGTGGGGACGCTGCTGGGCAACACCCCCGACATGGCCCGCGCGCTCGCCGCCGCCGGACTCGGCGGGTTCGTGCTGTGCTGCATCAACGACACCCGGCGCGGCGCGGGCCTGGCCTCTGACGTACGCCGCTCGAACTGCGCACTGCTCCTCACCGACGCCGAGCACCGGCCGCTGCTCGACGGGCTCGACCTCGGCGACACCCGCGTCATCGAGGTCGGCACCGACGAGCACGCGGCGCTGCTCGCCCGGGGTGAGGGGGAGCTGCAGCCGCTGAAGGAGATCGACCCGTTCGACACCTTCGCGCTGGTCTTCACCTCCGGCACCTCGGGTGACCCGAAGGCCGTGCAGATGAACAGCTTCATGCTGATCATGGGGCCGAGCATGCTCGTGGAGAGGTTCGGCCTGACTCCGGCGGACGTCTGCTACGTCTCGATGCCGATGTTCCACTCCAACGGCCTGATGGCCGGCTGGGCGGTGGCCCTGAGCGCCGGGGCCGCGATGGCCGTGGCCACGTTCAGCGCGTCGCGCTTCCTGGCCGACGTGCGCCACTACGGCGCGACGTACATGAACTACGTCGGCACCCCGCTCGCCTACATCCTCGCCACGCCCGAGCAGCCCGACGACGCCGACACCCCGCTGCGGGCCGCGTTCGGCAACGAGGCCCGCGACCGCGACATCGAGGAGTTCGGCCGCCGGTTCGGGTGCGAGGTGTACGACGCCTTCGGCTCCACCGAGGGGGCGATCATCATCACCCGCGTCGATGGCACCCCGCGGGGGTCGATCGGGCAGCCCTACGAAGGGGTCGCGGTCTACAACTCCGAGACGATCGAGGAGTGCCCGCGCGCGGAGTTCGACGACAACGGCGCCCTGCTCAACCCGGACGAGGCCATCGGCGAGCTGGTCAACACCCAGGGTGCCGGGTGGTTCCGCGGCTACTACAACAACGAGGCCGCGGACGCGGAGCGCATGCGACACGGGATGTACTGGAGCGGCGACCTCGCCTACCGCGACGCCGACGGCTTCGTCTATCTCGCCGGCCGCACCGCCGACTGGATGCGCGTGCAGGGGGAGAACCTCGCCGCGGCGCCGATCGAGCGGGTGCTCATGCGGTTGCCCGCCCTGAACCGGGTCGCGGTCTACGCGGTGCGCGGCGAGCAGGTCGGCGACGAGGTGATGGCCGCGATGGTCCTCAACGACGGCGCCTCGCTCACGCCCGAGGAGCTCGAGGACTTCCTCGCCCAGCAGCCCGACCTGTCGCCCAAGGCGTGGCCGCGCTACGTCCGCCTGGAGGACGAGCTGCCCATCACCGCGACCAACAAGATCCTCAAGCGGCAGCTGGTCTCCGAGGGGGCGCGCACCGACGGTGGCCGGCTCTGGATGCGCGAGGAGCGGGGGACGACGTACGCCGTGTGCTGACGCGGGGCAGCCGGTCGGTCGCGACACGCCGCTAGGTCTCGCTACGTCAATCTAGGGAAGTTCCTAGAGTCCGGAATATCGTCCGATCGTGGACCCGATCCGGAACCCCTACGCCCCAGGCGCCGGCCAGCGCCCGCCCGAGCTGGCCGGTCGCGACCGCGAGCTCGAGCAGTTCGAGGTCACGCTCGAGCGGGTCGCCGCCGGGCGACCCGAGCGGTCGATGGTGCTGTCCGGGCTGCGCGGCGTCGGCAAGACGGTGCTGCTCAACGCCCTGCGCGGCCAGGCGGTGCAGCGGGCGTGGGGGACCGGGAAGATCGAGGCGCGCCCCGACCAGTCGCTGCGCATCCCGATCGCCCAGGCCGTCCACGCGGCGATCCGGGAGCTCGGTCACCGCCACCGCGACCCCGACCACGTCGACGCCGTCGCCGGCGTGCTGGTCGCGTTCGCCCAGCAGACGCCGCTGGAGGAGCGCAAGAAGGTGCGCTGGCGTCCGCCCGTCGACGTCACCGCGGCCCGCGGCCGGGCGGACTCCGGCGACCTCGAGCTCGACCTGCTCGAGCTCTTCACCGACACCGCCGAGCTCGCCGGCGACCTCGGGGTCGGCATCGCACTGTTCATCGACGAGATGCAGGACGTCGCGCCTGCCGAGCTCGCGGCGCTCTGCGGTGCCTGTCACGAGATCAGCCAGCAGGGTGCGCCGCTGCTCGTCGTCGGCGCGGGGCTCCCGCACCTGCCCGTCGCGCTGGCGGCCGCGAAGTCGTACGCCGAGCGGCTCTTCCGCTACGTCACGGTCGACCGGCTCCCACGGCCGATGGCCGACCGTGCGCTCACCGTGCCTGCCGCGACCGAGGGCGTGCAGATCACTCCCGAGGCGCTCGACGAGCTCTACCGGCTGACCGACGGCTACCCCTACTTCGTGCAGGCCTACGGCAAGGTCACCTGGGACGCCGCGCTCGAGGACCCGATCACCGTCGACGACGTCCACGCCGCCGCCCCGGAGGCCGAGGCGGAGCTCGCCGTCGGGTTCTTCGGCGCCCGCTACGACCGCGCCACCCCGGCCGAGCGCGACTACATGGCCGCCATGGCCGACCTCGGCGGCGGCACCGACGCGCCGTACGACGGCCCGGTCGCCACCGCCGCGATCGCCACGACCCTCGGCCGCAAGCCGCAGTCGCTCTCACCCGCCCGCGACGGGCTGATCAAGAAGGGACTCGTCTACTCCGCCGAGCGCGGCACCGTCGCCTTCACCGTCCCCCACTTCGGGAAGTTCCTCCGGGCACAGCGCTGAGGCGGCAGCGAAATCACTACACGTGTAGTGAACTCACCGCTGTGTAGGCGTTCCAGTCGGCGTGTCGCGTAAGTTCGCTACACGTGTAGCGAAACCTGTGGCGGGTGTGACTCGCGCCGGGGGTCAGGCGGGGGCGATGCCGTTGTCGGCGGCGAAGCGTTGGAGCCCGTCGAGCTTCTGGTCGAGGGTGACGTCGCGGCCGTGGTAGTAGGCCCACGGCATGGTGAGGAGGGCGGTGACGCCGGCCTCCGCGGCGGCGGCGAACTGCTCGGGGAGGAAGGCGTCGGCGAGCGAGGCGAGGACGGTCAGCGGTTCGTCGGCGCGACCAGCCTCGGCGCGCAGCTCTCGGATCCGGCCGATGCCCGCGACGACCTGCTCGGTGGTGAGCAGGTCGGCGATCCACCCGTCGTTGCGGGCCGCGCGTCGGTACGCCGCCTCGCTCCACCCGCCGGCGTACACCGGGATCGGCGGCGGGGTCGGCTCCATCTCCAGCTTGGGGGTGGGGAAGTGCTCGCCGTCGTGCTCGGTCCAGCCCGGGGACCACAGCTTGCGCAGCAGCGTGATCATCTCGTCGGTGCGGGCGCCGCGCTGGGCGAACGGCGCGCCGAGCAGGGCGAACTCGTCCTTGCTCCAGCCGACCCCCACGCCGAGCGCGACCCGGCCACCGCCGATCACGGCGGCGGTGCTGATGGCCTTCGCGACGGAGTAGGGGTCGCGCAGGGCCGCGACATACACCGAGGTCACGAACCGCAGTCGCGTCGTCCGCGCGGCCATCGCCCCGATCAGCACCCACGGGTCGGGCCAGGGCGTGAACTCCGGCCAGCGCCGCGAGCCGTCCTCGGTGTAGGGGTACGGCGTCGACAGCGTGTGCAGGTTGACGACGTGGTCCGGCACGCCCATCCCGGTGTAGCCGAGCTCCTCGGCGGCCTCGGCCAGCACGAGGCAGTCGGCGAGGTCGGTGAACGCCGTGGCGACGTAGAACTCCACGCAGGTCTCCAGACGGTGGGAGCGGGTCGGTGCGGGCCGACGTGCAGAGCGCACGGTCCGACCCGCGGGCACGTTAACCCGCTCCCGGCGTACGCGATGCCAGAATGGGCGGATGGCCGCAGCGTTGAGCCGCCGGGGCGCGAGTGCGCCCGGGTCGCGCCGACCGCAGGTGGTCGCGCACCGCGGCTCCAGCCACGTCAAGGCCGAGCACACCCTCGGCGCCTACCTCGCCGCCCTCGACGAGGGTGCCGAGGGGCTGGAGTGCGACGTGCGGCTCACCGCCGACGGCCACCTGGTCTGCGTGCACGACCGCGACCTGCGGCGTACGGCGCAGCAGCGCGGCGTGGTGTCGACGATGCGTCTGGCCGATCTCGACGACCTCGACTTCGCCCAGTGGAAGAACCCGTGGGCCGACCTCGACGACGAGGCACCGGAGATCGACGAGAGCCACCACAAGGTGCTGACCCTGCGCAAGCTGATGGAGACGGTCGCCGACTACGACCGACGGGTGGAGCTGGCGATCGAGACCAAGCACCCCACCCGGTACGCCGGACTCGTCGAGCGCCGCCTGGTCGAGCTGCTCGCGGAGTTCGGGTGGGCCGGCAAGGACGCGCCGGTGCGCGTCATGAGCTTCTCCTGGCTGGCGATGACCCGGGTACGCCGCCTCGCGCCCGACGTCGAGGTGGTGTTCCTGCTCGACAAGGCCTACGCGTGGCGGTTCAGCGCAGCGATCCGCGAGCAGGACTGGATCGCCGGGCCGGGCATCGAGCTGTTGCGCGAGCAACCGCGCCTGGCACGACGGATGGCCAGGGACGGACTGCGCATGCACGTCTGGACCGTCAACACCGCCGAGGACCTCGACCTCTGCCGTTCGCTGGGCGTGGAGGCCGTGATCACCGACCGGCCCCGGCTGGCGCTCGAGCACTACGGGGTGGCCCAGGACGAGCGGCCGCCGGCGTGAGGTCCACCACATCGGCCGCGACCCGTGAGATCCTGCCTACGGCTGGCGGGCGCACGGAGTTTCATGCCTGCAGGGGCCGGGAACCTTCCCAGTGCGCTCGACTCTTCCCCCCGGACCCGACATCGACAAGGAGGCTGTGATGGGTACCGCCACCCGCGCTGTCACGCCGGTGTCGATGCAACTCCCCTTCGCACCCGCCGCGGTGTCGGAGGCCCGACGCGCCCTGCGGTCGTGGCTCAAGGACGCCGACGTCGATGACGACTTCGCCTACGACGCACGACTGATCATCTCCGAGCTCGTCGGCAACGCCGTGCGGCACGCGGAGCCCCTGCCCGGTGACGTCCTCACCGTGGCGTGGGAGATCAACCGCCGGGGACTCCAGATCTCGGTCACCGACGGTGGTACCGCCGACCGCGTGCGCAGCCGCCCGCGGCGTGTCCCGGCAGCCCCGACCGACACCAGCGGGCGTGGGATGGCGATCGTCGAGACGCTCGCGGCTCGCTGGTGGACCGAGCGCGGCAGCACCCGCACCACGGTGCACGCGGTCGTCCCGATCGACTGAACCCACCCCACGGCGGCTAACGTTCCGCCTCATGGGCAAGAAGTCGCGCGTCAAGTCCCGAGTCGCCGCTCCCGCCGCCGAGGCTGAGGTCGGCCCCCGCCAGCCCTGCCCGTGCGGGTCGGGTCGGCGCTACAAGGCGTGCCACGGCTCGCAGGACGGGCCGCCGCCGGCGTTCGCCCGTCGCCCGTTCGAGGGGATGCCCGGGGAGTGCGACGTCGTCGCCCTGCGCGAGCTGGTCCCGTCGGCGACCGCCGAGCTGACCGTCCCGTCGGCCGGTGACCGCAGGGTCCTGCTCACCACGCTCAACCCCGGTGCCGCTCCGGCGCTGGTGCGCCAGGACGGCACGATCTGGCTGGGTCTGCAGGTCCAGCACGCGTACGGCGACCCGAGCCGTGACCTCGCCGCGGTGCTGAACCGGGCGCTCGAGGCCGAGCCCGGCAGCGCGGTCGGCATCACCCAGGCGCCGGCGGCCGACGCGCCGCGCCTGCAGGACCTGGTCAGCCAGGACGCACTCGCCGTGACCGTGCATGACGGGTTCGGCTGGTGGGTGGCCGACCTCGACGACGCCGACGGCAGTCTCGCTGCCGCACTGGAGCAGGCCAACGCCGCAGCCACCCCGACCCTGCGCCTCGCGCAGGTCGAGGCGGCGTACTGGACGGACGTGGGCAGCAAGGAGCACCTGCGCTGGGCGATGCCGCACGACGAGGACGCGCTCCTCGACGCCCTGGCCCGGCTGCACGCCGCGGACCGGACGCGGCTGGTGGAAGGCTCCCGGCTGGTCGGGATGTTCCGCGCCCACGGACTCCTGGTCCCCGTGTGGGACCTCGAGGTCGGCACCGGTGCGGATGCGCTCGAGGACCCGGCGGCCGACTTCGCCTCGGCGCTCGAGGAGGCACTCGCGGTCACCGAGCCGTTGTCCCAGGAGGAGCGCGCGGCGCGTTCGGGCCTGGCCAACCGCCAGCTCACCATCCGCTGAGCAGACCCGCCGTTGTCCGGCTTGCCCGGACCCGCTAGTTTTCCCTTCAACCCGGCCGTTGTCGCATCCCCCGTCGACAGCGGCCGGGCCCTTTCATCCCTGAGGGTCCCGGGCGATCGGGCACGACATGCACCGCGGTCCGCCCCGGCCCGAGCCCACCTCGGACCCGGCGATCCGGATGACCTCGATGCCGGCCTCCTCGAGCCGGGCGTTGGTCTCGATGTTGCGCTCGTAGGCGATCGCCACGCGGGGGGCGACTGCGAGCGTGTTGTTGCCGTCGTCCCACTGCTCGCGCTCGGCGGTGACCGGGTCGAGGCCGGTGTCGATCAGGTGCATGGCGTCGATCTCGGCGGCCCGGGCGGCCGCGACGAGGAAGGGCTCGGGCGCCGCGATCGCGAGGGGTGCCTCGGGGTCGTCGGGGTGGGCCGTGACGGCGTACGCCGTGAGGCTGTCGGCGATGTTGGGATACATCACGATCTTGTCGACGTCGACCATCGTGCAGATCGTGTCCAGGTGCATCGTGGCGCGCTCCTGGGCGATCGGGACCGCGAGCACCGTGTGGGCCAGGTCGTCGGCGAGGACCCGGCGCGCGAGCCGCTCGACCCCGGCGGGGGTGGTGCGCTCGCCGACGCCGACAGCGATGACGCCCGGCGCCATGAGCAGCACGTCGCCGCCCTCGAGGTGCTCGCGCTCCCACCCGTGGATGCGCGGGGTGCCGGCGAAGCGCGGATGCCGCGAGTAGATCAGGTCCGTCAGCTGCGTCTCCCGCTCGCGGGCCGGCATCGCCAGCGAGGTGACGGCCACCCGGTCGCGGATCCAGACGCTGGAGTCCCGGGTGAACAGCAGGTTGGGCAGCGGGTCGACGAGGAAGTCGTCGTCGGCCAGCAGGCTGGTGACCAGGCCGTGTCCGCCGCGCACCTCGTCGTTGCGGATGCCGGCCGTCAGCACGAGTGCCAGCTCCTGCGGCGTGTGGTCGTGCAGCGCCGCGACCAGGTAGGTCCGCAGCGTCTCGCCCAGCCGCAGGCTCGCGGTCACCTCCGCGATCGCGTGCTCACGGGCCTCCGCCGACGCGAGCGTCTCCACCAGCAGGTCGACGAGATAGACGACCTCGACGCCCCGGTCGGTCAACGCCGCCGCGAACGCGTCGTGCTCCTCCTGCGCCCGCCCGACCCACGGGATCCCGTCGAAGAGCAGCTTGTCGTTGTTGCGCGGGGTCAGCCGTTGCAGCTCCGGACCGGGACGGTGCAGCAGGACCGTGCGCAACCGCCCGACCTCGCTGTCCACGCCGTACGCCGGAGGGGTCTGCTCACTGCGGTCACTCATGCACGCACAGTAGTGCGCGCCTCCCTGTCAGATCCGGCGACGAACCCGCGCGTCAGGTGCGGCGGCCCTTGCGGAAGTAGGCGATCGGTCCGACGACGTTGATGCCGATGACGGCCGCCCACACCGGCTTCGGTCCGTTGACCTGGGAGGCGGGGCGGCGGGCGAGGTCGCGCCAGGCGGTCACCGCGAGCGCGACCTGGACGACTCCGACGACCGAGACAGCCGTGCGCTGGACGGGGCTCAGGTCCTTCCACTGACGACGTGCGGCCACGACGGACCTCTCTCTCGCGTGATGGGTGCCGCGGGCGGAGGGCGGACCGTGACGGTCGGGCCACGCGGCGTGGGTGGCGGGAGCCTACTGCTCCTGGCGGAACGGCGAGGCGGGATAGACGCCCATGATCGTCACGTCGGTGGTGAAGAACTGCAGCTCTTCCAGCGCCCGCGCGACAGGGGGGTGGTCGGGGTGGCCGTCCACCTCGGCGAGGAACTGGGTGCCGGTGAACTTGCCGTCGACCATGTAGGACTCGAGCTTGGTCATGTTGACGCCGTTGGTCGCGAAGCCACCCAGCGCCTTGTAGAGCGCGGCCGGGATGTTGCGGACGTTGAACAGGAACGTCGTCACCACCGCCGGCTCGTCGGGCGACGCGGTGACGGGCTCGGGGGAGAGGACCACGAACCGGGTCGTGTTGTGGTCCTCGTCCTCGACGTCCGTCGCCAGCACCTGCAGCCCGTAGATCTCCGCGGCCATGGGCGGGGAGATCGCGGCCTGGGTCGGGTCGGCGGCCTCGGCGACCTCGCGCGCGGCGCCGGCCGTGTCGCCGGAGATGACGGGGCTCAGGCCGTGCTCACGGATGAACCGGCGGCACTGGCCCAGCGCGTGCACGTGGCTGTGCACGGTGCGGATCGTCGACAGGTCGGCGCCCGCCGGCCCCATCACGTGGAACCGGATCCGCCAGAAGTGCTCGGCGACGATGTGCAGGCCCGACCCGGGCAGGAAGTGGTGCACGTCGGCGACCCTGCCCGCGATCGAGTTGTCGATCGGGATCATCGCCAGGTCGGCGTCGCCACCGCTCACCGCCGCGAAGGCGTCCTCGAACGACGCGCAGGGCACCGCCTCGTGATCGGGGTAGTGCTCCTGGCAGACCGCGTGGGAGTTCGCGCCGGGCTCGCCCTGATAGGCGATGCGAGGACGGCTCCCCTGGTCGATCGAGCGGCTCCCCTGGTCGATCGAGCTTGTCGAGATCACCGGCTCAGTCTAGGGACGGCGCCGACGCGCCTCCCGGCGCGTGCCACCCGGGCCGGCCGGCCGCGTGACCTACGGTGACCTGCGTGAACGAGTCGCTCCTGGTCGTGGTGTCGCTGTGCTCCCTGGTCCTGGCCGTCGTCGCCCTCGTGGTGGCGCTGACCGTGTCACGGCGTACGGCGAAGCGGGGTGCCGGCGACGACACCGACGCCGTGCCGGCCGACGTGCAGGGGCTGCGGCAGGAGGTCTCGGCGCTGCGGGTGGAGGTCTCCGACGCGCTGCGCCACCTCTCGGTCGTGCGCTACGACGCGTTCGGCGACATGGGCGGACACCTGTCGTGGTCGGTCGCGCTGCTCGACGATGCCGGCAGCGGCATCGTGCTGACCTCGATCCACGGTCGCAGCGAGGCGCGCACCTACGCCAAGAACGTCGCGAACTGGACCAGCGACGCCGTGCTGTCGCCGGAGGAGCAGGAGGCGATCAGCGCCGCGCGCCCCCGCTGATGCCCGGTTTCTTCGTAGGCTCAGCGCCATGCGTCTGCTCCGTCCGGTGGCTGTGTGGATCGGCAGCCTCCCGTGGCTCTCACGCCACACCGCCCTGATCGTCCGGGTCGACAAGACCATCCAGCGGCTCACCCGGGGCCGGTTCACGCTGCTCTCGCTCGGCGGCATCCCGGAGCTGTTCCTCACCGTCCGCGGCCGCAAGTCCGGCATCCCGCGCACCACCCCGCTGCTGTGCGCCCCCACGAGTGACGGCTGGCTGGTCGCCGGCTCCAACTGGGGCCAGCCCAAGCCGCCGGTGTGGTCGCTCAACCTCGAGGCGGCCGGTGAGGCCGAGGTGCACTTCCGGGGTCGGACGTACGTCGTGGCGGCCCGTCGCGCGGAGGGCGCCGAGCGGGCGCGGCACTGGGCGACGCTGCGCACGGTCTGGCCGAACTACGCGCTCTATGAGGCGCGCACCGACCGCGAGATTCCGGTGTACGTCCTCACCCGCCGCCCCTGACGCGCGCCGGCGCCGGCGGTCAGCGGGGGACGCGGACCAGCAGCCGGCCGTGGATGCACTCCGCCTCCAGCTCACGGCCGGGACCGATCGAGTCGCCGTCGAGCTGGCGGGGGGTGTCGGTGGCGGCGACGATGCGCACCGTCCGGCCCCGCATCCGCGTGATCGTCTCGTCGGTGCGCTTCTGGCGGCTCAGGATCCGCACGGCCAGCGGGATCCACGACAGGAACCGCCGCGGGTGCAGCAGCACAACGTCGAGCTGGCCGTCGTCCACGGCGGCATCGGGGATGAGCGGCATGCCCGCCTGCAGGAACCCGACGTTGCCGACGACGACCGTGCGGGCGCGGTGGCGGGTGGGCTCACCGTCGTCGACGGTGACCTCGAGGCGCACGGCGGGGAACATCAGCGACTTCAGCCCCGACAGGACGTAGGCCAGCCAGCCGACCCGCTTCTTGATGTCCTCGTTGACGCCCTCCATGATCGCGGCGTCGAAGCCCATGCCGGCCATCACGAGGAAGTGGTCGTCGCCGATCCCGTCGCCGCGCACCGACACCAGGTCGATCGCCCGGTCCTGGCCATTGAGACCCACGTCGATCGCGGCCCGCAAGAACAGCGGGATGTCCAGGTTGCGGGCCAGCAGGTTGCCGGTGCCGGCGGGGATGATCCCGACGGGGATGCCGGTGCCGGCGAGCTCGGCGCAGACCGTGCGCACGGTGCCGTCACCCCCGCAGACCAAGACGAGGTCGGCGCCGGCCACCGCGGCGTCCTCAGCCATCGAGGCGCCCGGGTCCTCGATGGTGGTGAGGTACCACTCCGGCTCGCTCCAGCCGGACTCCTCGGCCAGCGTGGCCACGAGCGTCCGGAACGCCGCCTCGTCCTCGACCTTGATCGGGTTGAGGATCACCGCCAGCCGGCGCTCACCGGGGAAGACCACCGGCAGCGGGACCGCCTTCGCCGCGGTCGAGCGAGGGAGCGGGTCGAAGACCAGCAGCCCCGCCAGGACGAGCAGCACGCCGAGCGCCCAGCCCGTGACCACGTCGGAGAAGTTGTGCACCCCGAGGAAGATCCGGTCCATCCCGACCACCACCGCCAGGACGACGTACGCCGTGATGAGCGTGCGCCGCGCGGAGCGGCGCCGCACCAACATCTGGGTGAGCACGGTCGCCACGCCCATGGCGGCCGCGATCGAGGTCGCGTGGCCGGAGGGGAACGAGAAGCTGTCGAGCACGCGGATCGGCTCGTCCCAGGCGGGCCGGTCGCGGCGCACGAGGTTCTTCATGACGTAGACGACCACCGACGACGCCAGCATCACCGCGCCGCTCCAGGCCGCGGCGCGCGGATGACCACGCGTGGCCAGGGCCACGACCAGCACCACGGTCGCCACGGTCATCGGCACGGTCCCGAACGCGAAGTCGATCGCCCGGAACACCTCGGTCAGCACGCGGCTGTCGGCGGTCCACGAGAACGGCTCGGTCGCGACCGTGCTGTCGAGGCGCAGCAGCGGGCTCCAGCTCGCCGCGACCAGCGCGGTGAGGACCGCGACGATCGTCGCCAGACCGAGCGTCCACGGCAGGAGCGTTCGGCGTCGGCGGGCACGTTCGTCGGTCGCGAGCATCTGTCGAAGTATGCCGGGGGCTTTCGCCGCCCGTCATGATCGGGTCATGACCTCCACCTCCCCCGACCACCGTCCCTGGCACCGGCCCCTGGGCGACTCCGGACTGCGCGTCTCGGTCGTCGGCCTGGGGTGCAACAACCTCGGCCGCGAGGGCACAGCCACCGCCACCCAGGCCGGCACCGACGCGGTCGTCCACGCCGCGATCGACGCCGGGATCACCCTCTTCGACGTCGCCGACACCTACGGTGCCCCGCAGCGGGGCCTGAGCGAGGAGCTGCTCGGCAAGGCGCTCGCCGGTCGCCGCGACGATGTGGTCGTCGCCACGAAGTTCGGGATGGACATGGAGGGTGCCAACGGTCCCGACTGGGGCGCGCGGGGATCGCGGCGCTACGTCGTCCGGGCGGTCGAGGCCTCCCTGCGCCGCCTCGGCACCGACTGGATCGACCTCTACCAGCTCCACGTCCCCGACCCCGGTACGCCGATCGACGAGACCCTCGCCGCGCTCGACGACCTCGTCACCGCCGGCAAGGTGCGCTACGTCGGTCACTCCAACTTCGCCGGCTGGCAGCTCGCCGAGGCCGAGCTGCTCGCCCGCGAGCTCGGCACGCAGCGGTTCGTGTCCAGCCAGATCGAGTACAGCCTGCTCAAGCGCGGAGCCGAGCGCGAGCAGATCCCTGCTGCCGAGCACTTCGGCGTGGGCACGCTGCCGTTCTTCCCGCTCGCCAGTGGCCTGCTCACCGGCAAGTACGCCGACGGCAGGGCCCCGGAGGGCAGCCGGCTCGCGGCGCGCCCGCACCTGCTGGAGGCCGCCGACTGGGACCAGCTGGCGGCGTACTCCCGGTTCGCCGCGGAGCGCGACCTGACCGAGGTGCAGGTCGCCTTCTCGTGGCTGGCCTCCCGCCCGACCGTCGGCAGCGTGATCGCCGGGGCGACCACCCCCGAGCAGGTGCGCACCAACGCCGCTGCCGTGTGCTGGACACCGAGCGAGGACGACGAGGCGGAGCTGGACGTGATCTTCCCGGGTCCGTGACTCCTGCGCCGCGCGGATAGCCTGAGCCCATGATCGACCCGCGCCTGCTCCGTGAGGATCCCGACCTGCTCCGCGCTGCCCAGACCAAGCGCGGCCTGTCCGCGTCCGTGGTCGACGAGGCGCTCGCGGCCGACGAGGCGCGGCGCCGCTCGATCAGCGCCTTCGAAGAGCTGCGCGCCGAGCAGAAGGGGCTGGGCAAGCAGGTCGCCCAGGCTCAGGGAGAGGAGAAGGCCGCGCTCCTGGAGCGCACCAAGGCGCTGTCGGCCGAGGTGAAGGCCGCCGAGGCCGCCCAGCACGAGGCCGAGGAGACCTACCGGCGCATCCTCAGCACGATCCCCAACCCGGCCGCCGAGGCCGCCCCAGCGGGCGGCGAGGACGACTTCGTCCTCCTCGAGGAGCGCGGCACCAAGCGCGACTTCGCCGCCGAGGGGTTCGAGCCGCGCGACCACCTCGAGCTCGGCCGGATGCTCGGCGCCATCGACGTCGAGCGCGGCGCGAAGGTGTCGGGCAGCCGGTTCTACTACCTCACCGGCCCCGGCGCCGACCTCGAGCTGGCGCTGGTCAACATGGCGATGGACCAGGCGCGGGCGGCCGGTTTCACCGCGATGATCCCCCCGACCCTGGTCAAGCCGCGCGCGATGGAGGGCACGGGCTTCCTCGGCCAGGCTGCCGACGACGTCTACCGCATCGAGGGCCAGGACACCTACCTCGTCGGCACCTCGGAGGTGCCGCTGGCGGCGTACCACTCCGACGAGATCCTGGACGCCGGGTCGTTGCCGCGCCGCTACGTCGCGTTCAGCCCCTGCTACCGCAAGGAGGCAGGCTCGCACGGCAAGGACACCCGGGGGATCTTCCGGGTCCACTGGTTCGACAAGGTGGAGATGTTCTCCTACACGACGCTCGAGGAGTCCGAGGCCGAGCACCAGCGGCTGCTCGCCCAGGAGCTGGAGTGGCTCGACAAGCTCGAGCTCGCCTACCGCGTGATCGACGTGGCCGCCGGCGACCTCGGGCTCTCGGCACAGCGCAAGTTCGACTGCGAGGCGTGGATCCCCAGCCAGGGCAAGTACCGCGAGCTCACCTCGACCTCCAACTGCACCGACTTCCAGTCCCGCCGCCTCGACATCCGCACCCGCGGCGAGCACGGCACGACGCCGGTGGCCACGCTCAACGGCACGCTCGTGGCGATCCCGCGCGCCATCGTCGCGATCCTCGAGACCCACCAGCAGGCCGACGGCTCCGTGCGCATCCCGGCCGCCCTCCAGCCCTACCTGCAGGGTCGGACCGTCCTGGAGCCGGTGACCGGGTGAGCGCAGCCAAGCGGCCGGTCCCCGACACCTGGCAGCCGAAGCTCGTCGCGCTCGACATCGACGGCACCCTGCTGCGCTGGGTCGACGGCACCGGCATCGTCCACGAGGAGCTGTCGCCCGCGGTCTTCGAGGCCGTACGCCGCGCCGAGGACGCGGGCGCCCACATCGTGCTCGCCAGCGGGCGCTCGGTCGACGCGATGACCCCCGTGGCCGACCTGCTGGAGCTGCACGGACACGGCGAGCGGGTGTGGATCGTGGCCTCCAACGGGGCGGTGATCACCCGCTACCCGCCCGTCGAGGTCGTGCATGAGGAGACCTTCGACGCCCGGGCCGCGGTCGCCGCCGTGCTCACCGAGTTCCCGAACGCGCTGGTCGCGGTGGAGGAGCGCGGGGTCGGCTACCGGGTCAACAAGGAGTTCCCGTACGGCGAGCTCAACGGTGAGCTGATCGAGACCGCCATCGAGGAGCTCGTGGCCGAGCCGGTGAGTCGCGTGATCATCCGCGACCCCACGGCGACGGTCGACGACTTCCTGGAGCTCGGCTCCAAGCTCGGCCTGCACGGCATCGACTACGTCGTGGGCTGGACGGCCTGGCTCGACCTCGCACCCATCGGCGTCTCCAAGGCCTTCGGGCTGGACCACGTCTGCCGCGAGCTCGGGGTGGACGCCGGCGACGTCCTCGCGATCGGCGACGGCCGCAACGACCTGGAGATGCTGGAGTGGGCCGGTCGCGGGGTCGCGATGGGCCAGGCGGTCGACGTCGTGCACGCCGCCGCCGACCACACCACCGGCAGCGTCGACGAGGACGGCGCCGCTCAGGAGATCAACCGCTGGTTCTGACCGGGCCGTGCCGCACGCCGCGCTCCGCGCCGTGCTCGGCGCTCGGCCAGACGAGGTAGCGGTAGGCCAGGTAGTTGGCGGCGATACCGACGGCGACGCCGCCGAGCTTGGCCGCCGCCAGCGGCAGCGGATCGACCAGTGCCGCGATCACCAAGGGCTGCAGGACCCACATCGCCGTACCCGTCGCGAGGACGAAGCGCCACGCCTGCGCCCAGGTGAGCCGGCCGGCGCCGAACGTGTAGCGGCCGTTGAGCACGAAGCTGCAGGCCATCCCGCAGCTGACCGAGACCAGGTTGGCGAGCACGAGGCCCAGGTGCGGGTGCAGCAGCAGGAAGAGCCCGACGTCGAGCGCGGTGTTGAGGACCCCGACGATCGCGAAGCGGGTCGCCGTACGCCGGTGGCTCACCCGCTCGCGCTCCGCCGGTCGGGTTGCGCGAAGGCGTCCCGCGTCGACTGCGGCGTGCCGGCACTGGTCGCGGTGAGGGCGAGTGCGTAGCGCGGCCGGTCCTGCACCTCGCCGTACACCCGGCCCAGGTAACTGCCGATGACGCCCATCATCACCAGCTGCAGACCGCCCAGGAAGAACATGCCGACCCCGAGGAACGCCCACCCGGGGACCGCCTGGTCGGAGGCGAACAACCGCACGGCGAGGACGTAGACGCCGGCGAGCAGGCTGAGCGCCGAGATGAGGTAGCCCAGACGGGAGATCAGCCGCAGTGGCGTGCTGGAGAAGGTCGCGATCCCGCTCGCGGCCAGCGCGAACATGGCCCGCAGCGGGTACTTGCTCTCCCCTGCGCGGCGGGCGTCGCGGTCGAAGAGCACCGCCTCCTGGCGGAAGCCGGCGTGCGCGACGATGCCGCGCAGGAAGGGGTCCTTCTCCCGGTAGCGCACCACCTCGGCCACGACGCGGCGGTCCATCAACCGGAAGTCACCGGTGTCACGAGGGATCGGGGTGGAGGACAACCGGTCGAGCAGCCAGTAGAAGCCGGCGGCCGTGGCGCGCTTGAACAGCGTGTCGTCGCGGGTGCGGCGCTGGGCGTAGACGACGTCGACACCGCCTTCCCACGCCGCGATCATCTCCAGGCTGACGACCGGCGGGTCCTGCAGGTCGGTGTCGAGGACGATGACGGCGTCGGCGTGGACGGCGTGCTCGAGCCCGGCCACGACGGCGATCTGGTGGCCGCGGTTGGCGGCGAGCGACAGCACCGTCACCCGGTGGTCACGTCGGCGCAGCGCGAGCAGCTGCTCCAGGGAGGTGTCCCGGCTGCCGTCGTCGACGTAGACGAACTCGAAGTCCAGGTCGGGACGGTGCTCCGTGGTGCGCAGCAGCTCGGCGTGGAACTCCTCGAGCACCGCGGCCTCGTTGTAGACCGGCAGCACGTAGCTCACGCGGCGGCGCCGGCCGACGTGCCGCTCGGCACCGGCGGACTTCGGCGTGGACGGAGTGTGCATGCGGGTTCCCTTCACCAACTGCCTTCATCGGCTGCCTTCATCGGGCGAGCACCAGCAGGGTGCCCACGACGAGCGTGCCGAACACGGCCACGGCGATCTCGGCTCCTCGCAGGACCCCGGGCAGCCGGCCGCCGCCGACCGGAGTATCCGACATCGGGGACGGCCGGAGCAGCAGGAGCGCCAGCAGCGCGAAGACGGGTGCGGCGGTGGTCCAGTAGCGGGGGCCGGCGATGTGCACGAACGGCTGGCTCAGCAGGGCGAGGGCGGACAGCTTGGCGCACACGGCGAGCAGGTGGGCCGACGTCGTCCGTCGTCGGGGGACCAGCAGCGACACCAGTGCCGCCAGCAGGAACGGGAAGAACAGCACGCCTGTGCCCACGACGATCCCAGCGTGCACGACGTCGGAGGTGCCGGGCGCGCGCAGGTACGTCGCGAAGCGCGCGGGGGAGAGGGCGTAACGGCCGGCGTTCTCGGTCACGTCGCGCGCGTAGCTGCGAGGGGTGACCTCCGCGCGGGCGTACGCCGACATCTGCTGCTGGACCTCCACCTCGCTGAGCCCCGTCGCCCGCGCGACCTCCCGCGAGTAGCGCAGCGGGCTGAACCACAGCGTGCTGCCTGGGTCGCAGGGTCCGAAGCACACCCGGTCGCGGTCGCCGAAGGTGTTGGCCATGACCGTCGACACCGACGTGGTCGTGATCACCCGGTCGCCCAGGACCGCGCTGGCACTCAGCGACCACGGGAGCAGCAGGCCACCGAAGACCGCGCTGGCGACGCCGGCTGCGACGACTGCTCGGCGCCGCGCCGCGTCGCGTAGCAGCACGACCACCGCGACGGCCAGCAGCACCCCGAGCAGGCCGACGAGCACGGCGACGCTCGAGCGGGCGTAGACGCACGCGATCGCCACCGCGCCGATCGCCAGTCCCTGCCGGATGCTGGGGGCCCGTCCGGCGACCGCCCCGAGCAGCACGGGATGGACCAGCGTGAGGAAGAGCAGCAGGAGCACGCCGGCGGTCTGGTCACCCCAGGCACCGAACGTGAAGACCGACCAGGTCGGCACCAGTCCCGGGAAGACCATCAGGACGAGCGTGGCGCGGCGTCCCCAGACCCGGTCGACCCGGCGCAGCACCGCGAGGAACAGCACGGTGCCGACGACGCCGAGGAAGCCCCGGATCGCCCAGACCGGCGCATCGGGCACCAGGACGAACAGCGGCGTCAGCACCAGCGACATCCCGGGCATGAACCAGCCGCTGGCGACGACGTTGCGCTCGAGCTCGACGACGTCGGGTGTCGTGAAGGAGCCCAGGTCGCGCAGGAGGTTCGACAGCGCCCGGGCCCCATCGACGTACGCCGCCTCGTCCCCGATCAGGGGTGCGTGGGCGACCTGCGCGTAGACGACGACCTTGATCAGCAGGTGCGCGGCGACGAGCACGCCGACGGCACCGCCGAGACGGGAGACCCAGTTCACGGTGGCCACGCCTCCCAGTCCGGCGGGAACTGCTTGGTCGCGTAGGGCTGGTCGCACGCGGGACCGGTCCCGACCTCGGCCGGGGACAGCGGCGGGAGGCGCAGCCGGACCTCGCCGCGCACCACGGTGCCGGGCGCCACGTCGTACGGCGTCACCTCCGCGCCCACGGGCCCGGTCGGGAACGTCGCGGCGAGGGCCGCGCGGACATCGTCGGCGTCGGCCTCGAGGTAGTGCAGCGTCAGCAGCCGGTGCGCCGGTGTGGACCCGTCGGCGGGGACGTCGTCATCGGTCCGGACGACGTGGGCGAAGGGCAGCGTGGCGTCGCCGGGCAACGGCCGGCAGCCGGTGGTCAGCGCGGCGGGCGGCAGCGTGGGGCGATAGCTCCCCGTCGGCTCCGCCCGGTCGAGGGTCCCGCCCACGACCGCGAGCACGGGCAGGGCGAGCGCGCAGGCGCTCACGACGAGCCGACGTCCCCCCTTCGCAGCCACGTCGCCCCTCCTGCCCCGACGCCGACCGATCTATCCCGCCCGATCTACGCCGCGGTCGCGCGCAAGTGCTTTCGCAGTGTGGACGCTCTCGTGTCCTCAGGCCCCACCGCCTAACGTCGAGTGCAGTAGTTGACTTTGCCCCCTCGGCGACGAGGGGCCGATCCTGAGGACCACAGATGACCCGACGCCCCGAGACCCTCGCGGTGCACGCCGGCCAGGAGGAGGCCGACCCGGCCACCAACTCCCGCGCGGTGCCGATCTACCAGACCACCTCCTACGTCTTCAACGACACCGAGCACGCGGCCAACCTGTTCTCGCTCGCGGAGCCGGGCAACATCTACACCCGGATCATGAACCCGACCCAGTCGGTCTTCGAGGAGCGCATCGCGCAGCTCGAGGGCGGCGTGGGTGCCCTCGCCACCGCCTCCGGCTCGGCCGCGACGACGTACGCCGTGCTCAACCTGACCTACGCCGGCGACAACATCGTCGCCCTGTCGACGCTGTACGGCGGCACCTACGCACTGTTCGCGCACACGCTGCCGCAGTTCGGCATCGAGGTCCGCTTCGTCGACCCCGACAAGCCCGAGGACCTGGCCAAGCACGTCGACGACAAGACCAAGCTGGTCTTCGCCGAGACCCTCGGCAACCCGCGGATCAACGTCGTCGACATCCGCGCCTGGGCCGACTCCGCGCACGCGCAGGGCCTGCCGCTGATCGTCGACAACACCGCGCCGACGCCGTACCTCGCCCGGGTCTTCGACCACGGCGCCGACGTCGTCGTGCACGCCGCGACGAAGTACATCGGCGGCCACGGCACCTCGATCGGTGGCGTCATCGTCGACTCCGGCAACTTCGACTGGGCCGCGCACTCCGAGCGCTTCCCCGGCCTGACCCAGCCCGACGCCGCCTACCACGGCGCGGTCTGGACCGAGGCGGTCGGCAACCTGGCCTACATCATCCGCGCCCGCACGGTGCTGCTGCGCAACACCGGTGCCGCGATCGCCCCGCTCAACTCGTGGCTGTTCCTCCAGGGCCTCGAGACCCTGCACCTGCGCATGGAGCGGCACAGCGAGAACGCGCTGAAGGTCGCGCAGTTCCTCGAGGCCCACGACGACGTCTCCTGGGTGAGCTACCCGGGTCTGGAGTCGAGCCCCTACAAGGCCGTCGCCGACCGGATCTTCACCGGCAACGGGTACGGCGGGCTGGTCAGCTTCGGCGTGAAGGCCGGCCGCGAGGGCGGGCGGAAGTTCGTCGAGAGCCTGGAGCTGTTCAGCCACCTGGCCAACATCGGTGACGCCAAGTCGCTGGCGATCCACAACGCCACGACGACGCACTCCCAGCTCACCCCGGAGGAGCTCGAGAACGCCGGCGTCCCCGAGGACCTCGTGCGCCTCTCGATCGGCATCGAGCACGTCGACGACATCATCGCCGACCTCGAGCAGGCCCTGGCCGCCTCGCGCGGCTGACCAGCCGCAGGTGAGATGCGGCGAGGGCACCCTCGCCGCCCGGCCTAGGGTGGTTGACCGTGAGCGACCTGGGCTTCGTCGAGACGCAGCGGGTCGTCCTCGGGACCGAGGACGACCCGCTGACGCTCGCGTGCGGGCGCCGGCTGACCCACGTCGAGGTCGCCTACGAGACGTACGGCGAGCTGTCGCCCGACCGCGACAACGCGATCTTCGTCTGCCACGCGTTGACGGGTGACGCGCACGCGGCCGGCCACCACGGCGACCCGGCGCGGCGCGGTTGGTGGGACAACCTCATCGGGCCCGGCAAGGCGCTCGACACCGACCGGTTCTTCGTCATCTCGCCCAACATCCTCGGTGGGTGCCAGGGCACGACCGGGCCACTGTCGATCGACCCCGCGACCGGGGCGCCGTACGGCCTGGACTTCCCGCTGCTGCAGATGAGCGACTTCGTCGCGGTGCACCAGCGGCTCCTCGCGCACCTCGGCATCGAGCGGCTGCTCGCGGCGGTGGGTGGCTCGCTGGGTGGCATGCAGGTGCTGCAGTGGATGGTCGACGCCCCCGAGCAGGTCGCCAACGGCGTGATGGTGGCCAGCTCCTCGCGCCTCACGGCCCAGAACATCGCCTTCTCCGCCGTGGGCCGCGAGGCGATCATGCGCGACCCCAACTTCCACGACGGCCGCTACTTCGAGCTCGAGGGCCCCGCGGCGCGCGGCCCGAAGATCGGGCTGGCGATCGCGCGGATGATGGCGCACATCACCTACCTGTCCGAGGAGGCGATGACCGAGAAGTTCGGGCGCCGACTGCAGGACAAGACCGCTGACGTCCACCGCATGGGCTTCGGCGTCGACTTCGAGGTCGAGAGCTACCTCAACCACCAGGGCAACACGTTCCTCGACCGGTTCGACGCGCTGAGCTACCTCTACCTCACGCGTGTCATGGACTACTTCGACGCGTTCGCCGACCCCGACGCGGCCGCGCGCATCGCCGCCGCCCGTAGTCGGGCGCTGGTGATCTCGTTCGACACCGACTGGCGCTTCGACACCAGCCACTCGCTGCGCGTGCTGCGCACCCTCGAGCGCGCCGGCGTCCCCGTGACCTTCCGTGAGATCCGCTCGGCCTGGGGACACGACTCCTTCCTGCTGCAGCCGCCCGGCTACCACGAGACCGTCGCGGCCTTCCTCGACCACGCCCACGAGGTGTGCTCGTGATGCGCCCCGACCTGACGATCCTGGCCGGGCTCATCCCCGACGGGTCGCGCGTGCTCGACCTCGGGTGCGGTGAGGGCCAGCTGCTCGCCCACCTCGAGACCCGCGGCTGCACCATCCAGGGCGTCGAGATCGACGGTGACGCCGTCCTGCGGGCGGTCCGCCGCGGGGTCCCGGTCATCGAGGCCGACATCGAGGGCGAGCTGAGCACGTTCGCCGACCAGTCGTACGACGTCGTGGTGCTCTCGCAGACGCTGCAGGCGATGGTCAACCCGGCCCACGTGCTGCTGGAGCTGCGGCGCGTGGGTGCCCGCGGCGTCGTCTCGGTGCCGAACTTCGGGCTCTGGCGCAACCGGCTCGCGCTGCTGCGCGGCCGGATGCCGGTCTCCGCGACGATCCCGCACGCGTGGTACGAGACCCCCAACATCCACCTGTCCACGCTCGTCGACCTGCAGGCGCTGCTCGACGAGGTCGGGCTGGTGGTCGAGAAGCGGATCCTGCTCGGCGAGGACGCCGCGCCGCTGCGCTCCCCGATCGCGGCCAACCTGCGTGCCGCCGCCGCGATCTACCTGGTGCGGTAGGGGGCGGCTGGGCTGGAGGGGGAGACTGGGGACGTGTACAAGCTCGTCGCCACCGACCTCGACGGGACGCTGCTCGACTCCCGCGGCGAGGTCAGCCCCCGCACCCGTGAGGTGATCTCCGCCCTCGAGGAGCGCGGCATCGTCGTGGTCTTCGTGACCGGCCGGCCGCTGCGCTGGATGGAGACGCTCTGGGAGCACGTCGGCGACCACGGTCTGGCGGTGTGCTCCAACGGCGGCATCGTCTACGACGTCCGCACCCACCGCGTCGTGCGCTCGCGCACCATCCCGCGCACGACGGGGCTCGAGGTCGCGGACCGACTACGCAGCGAGCTGCCGGGGACGGCGTACGCACTCGAGCGGCTGGACGGGATCGCCGTCGAGGAGCAGTTCGGGCTGCGGTTCCCCCGACCCTCCGACCTGCGAATCGGCCCGCTGGAGGACTACTTCGAGGATGACGCGGTGGTGAAGCTGCTCGCCAAGCACGACGCGCACGACCCGGAGCCCTACTGGCATCGGGTCGAGGAGCTCGTCGGTGACCTCGTGACCACGACCTGGTCGTCGGTCGGGACGCTGGTGGAGATGAGCGCCGAGCAGGTCACGAAGGCGACCACGCTGGCCCAGGTGTGCCTCGATCGCGGGATCGCGCCGGAGGAGGTCGTCGCGTTCGGCGACATGCCCAACGACCTGGCCATGCTGAGCTGGGCGGGGCGGTCCTACGCGATGGCGAACGCCCACGCCCAGGTGCGCGCCGCAGCCGACCACGTCGCCCCGCCACACGACCAGGACGGGGTGGCGCAGGCGCTCGAGGAGCTGTTCGCCCTGTGAGGAGGGGTGCGATGCGGTGGCAACCGCCGGGACGCGGGCGGCGTCTCACCAGCATGAGCCTCCTGGTACGTCTGGTCGCGCGCCTCTGCCTCGTGGCGTCCTTCGCCCTCGCACCCCTGCTGCTGGTGGCCGCACCGGCGCACGCCTGCTCGTGCGCGCAGGTCGCGCCGGAGGAGCATCGGGAGCGCGCCGACGTCGTCGTGGTCGGTGAGCTGCTCGACGTCGAGCACGGCAACCGTCAGACCCTGTTGCAGGTCGGGGTGGAGGGTGTGGAGAAGGGCGAGTCCGGCCGGGTGCTGCGCCTGCTCACGGCAGGTGACGGGGCTGCGTGCGGACTGGACTTCGTCACGGTCGGCGAGCGGTACCGCTTCTACGCCACCGAGAACGCCGAGGGGATCCTCGAGGCCGGACTGTGCGGAGGCACGACGGGCATCGGGACGACCCCGGTCGACCCCGAGGTCGCGAAGCCACCGACGGCGACGGGCGAGCGGGCCTACGAGAGCTTCGCGGAGTTCAGCGCCGACAGCGCGCGGCCGCGCCTGCCCGCCTCGGGCAACCGTCTCGGTCTCGCCGAGGGCGCCGCGATGGTCGCGGCCGCGACCCTGGGTGCCGGCGCCTTCGCGTGGTGGCTGCGGCGCCGCCGGACGCGGAACGGCTAGAGGTAGAGCCCGCCGCCGCGGCGCCCGTCGGGCTCGCCGCCGCCGGCCTGCTCGGCCCCGGGCTGCCCGGGAGCCTGGGGTGTCATCCCGCCGGGCAGCGCGCGCCGCATCTGCTCGAGCTGCGCACGGGCGGCCATCTGCTGGGCATAGATCGCGGTCTGGATGCCGTGGAACAGGCCCTCGAGCCATCCGACCAGCTGCGCCTGCGCGATCCGCAGCTCCGCGTCGGACGGGGTCTCCTCCGCGAACGGCAGCGAGAGCCGCTGCAGCTCCTCGACCAGCTCGGGTGCGAGACCGGCCTCGAGTTCCTTGATGGAGGACTGGTGGATCTCCTTCAGGCGCTGCCGGCTGGCGTCGTCGAGGGGCGCGGCCTTCACCTCCTCGAGGAGCTGGCGGATCATGCTGCCGATGCGCATGACCTTGGCGGGCTGCTCGACGAGGTCGGTCACGTGGGTCTCGCCCTCGTCGCCGCCCTCCCCGTCAGCCGCGCTCTGCCCGCCCGCGATCGACATCCCGTCGGGGCCGATGACCATCACGCGGGGCTCGTCGGAGTTCTCGCTCATGACTCCAGCCTAGGTGTGGGGGCCTAGGTCGTGAGGACGACCTTCCCGACGTGCACCGAGTCCTCCAGCATGGTGTGCGCCTCGCGCACCTGCTCCAGCGGCAGCGTCGCGTGGACGATCGGGCGGACCTTCCCGTCGGCGACCAGGGGCCACACGTGCTCGACGAGCGCGGCGCAGATCGCGCCCTTCTCCGCGACGGGCCGCGACCGCAGGGAGGTGGCGATCACCGCGCCGCGCTTGCCGAGCAGCTTGCCCAGGTCGAGCTCGCCCTTGGTGCCGCCCTGCATGCCGATGACGACCAGGCGGCCCTCGGTGGCGAGTGCGTCGACGTTGCGCCCGAGGTACTTCGCGCCCATGTTGTCGAGGATGACGTCGGCGCCCCCGTGCTCGCGCACGACCTCCACGAAGTCCTCGTCGCGGTAGTTGATCGCCAGCTCCGCGCCCAGCTCCGTGCAGACCGCGAGCTTCTCGGCAGAGCCAGCGGTGGCCGCCACGCGCGCGCCGTACGCCGTCGCGAGCTGGATCGCCATCGTGCCGATGCCACCGGCGCCACCGTGGACGAGGAAGAGCTCACCGGGCTGCAGCCCGGCGACCATGAAGACGTTGGACCACACGGTCGCCGCGACCTCGGGCAGGGCCGCGGCGGTGACGAGGTCGATGCCCGCAGGCACCGGCATGAGCTGCTCGGCCGGCACCACGACGCCGGTGGCGTAGCCGCCACCGGCCAGCAGCGCGCACGCCTGGTCGCCCACCGACCATCCCTCGACGCCGTCGCCGACCGCAGCGACCGTGCCCGAGCACTCGAGCCCGAGGACGTCGGACGCGCCGGGCGGCGGGGGATAGAACCCGCGCCGCTGCAGCAGGTCGGCGCGGTTCACCGCGGTCGCTGCCACGTCAAGCAGGACCTCGCCGGGTCCGGGCTCGAGGTCGGGCAGGTCGCTCAGCGTGAGGGCCTCGGGCCCTCCGGGCTCGGGTACGACGACAGCGCGCATGCCTCGACCCTAGCCAGCGCTCACGGCGGCTCGGGGTCCTCACCCAGGGCCGTGGCCAGGTCGGCGTCGGGCGGGTCGTCGGGGCCGAGGTCGGCCGGGTCGTCGGCGTCGTCAGCGGCCGGCCGGTCCCACCGCTCCGCCAACGCGGTGACGCGCTCGGCCAGCTCCTCGATCTGTCGCGACGACAACCCGCGCGCCCCGGCGGCGTACCCGAGGAGGTACGACGTGACCGGCGCCGCCGGACGCTCGACCCCGTGGGCGCAGACCCGCGCCAGGTCGAGCACGAGGCCCTCGTCGATCTCGTGGTCGAGGTCGAGCACGTCGCAGACCTCGTCGATCCAGTCGTGGAGGTTCACCCGGCCAGCCTCATACGTCCGGGTCGTCGGGCGCAACCCGCTGTCGCAGCTCGCGTAGGTCCTCCCAGGTGTCGACGTCGGCGGCCTCGTGGGCCCGCGCCGGCACCTCGACCAGCCGCAGCCCGAAGAGCAGCCGGCGCATCGCCAAGCCGTACGTCGACTCCCGGCCCGCCGGCACCGCGGAGAGCAGCGACGCCGCGCGGTAGGCGGCGCACAGCGGCTGGCGTCGCCCGCCCGCGTCGACGAGGAGCACCCCGTCGGCGCCGGGGTCCGCGTCGAGTGCCTGCAGCAGCCGGTCGATCGTCGCGGTCGTCACCATCGGCATGTCGACGGCGAGGGCGACGACCCGGTCCGGCAGGCTGCCCCGCAGCCGCTCCAGGGTCGCGATGCCGGCGACCAGGCCGGCAGCCGGACCTCCCCCCGGAGGGTCCTCCCGGGTGAACAGCACCGGCCGGTGCGTCCGGACCTCCGGGCCGACGACGACCACGTCCTCGACCGGCGGCGTCAGCACGTCGAGCACCCGGTCGAGCAGCGTGCGGCCACCGATCTCCAGCGCGTGCTTGTCGACCCCGCCGAGCCGGACCGCACCGCCGCCGGCGAGCACCACCGCGGCGACCCGCGCCGGCTGGTCGCCGGCGACCTGCGGCAGACCGGCGCCGCGTGGCTCGACGGGATCCATCGCGCCAGTCTTGCATCGCCGGTTGGATCATGGGCGTGCCGTGGCACGCTGGCCGACATGGCCGCCGCCCCGCTGCTCCGCGTCACCTTGCTCCAGTGCGCCTCGTCGTTGGACCCGGAGGAGAACCTCGCCGCCCTGGCCGCGGTCGACCGGGCGGCACGGCGCTCGCCCGCGCCGCACCTCGTGGTGCTCCCGGAGGCGTTCGCCCGGGACTTCGGCTCGCCCGGCTCGGACGTCTCCGCCCACGCCCAGGACCTCGACGGTCCGTTCGTCCAGCGCCTGGCGGCCCTGGCGGACCAGCATGGCTTCGGGGTGGTCGGCGGCATGTTCGAGCGCTCCGCCGACCCCGAGCGTCCGTGGAACACGCTCGTGCTCGCCCAGCCGGGCCGGGTCGACCACTACCGCAAGATCCACCTCTACGACTCCTTCGGCTACCGCGAGTCCGACCGGCTCAGCCCCGGTGAGATCGCCCCGGTCGTCGTGGACGTCCCGGGCTCCGACGGCACGACCTTCAAGGTCGGACTGATGACCTGCTACGACCTGCGGTTCCCCGAGCTCGCGCGGGCCCTCGTCGACGCCGGGGCCGAGGTGCTCGTCGTCCCGGCCGCCTGGGTCGCCGGTGACCGGAAGGTCCACCACTGGCGCACCCTCGCCGTGGCCCGGGCGATCGAGAACACGGTCTTCGTCGCGGCGGTCGGCCAGCCCGCGCCGCGCTACACCGGGCACTCGCTGGTCGTCTCGCCGCTCGGTGACGTGCTGGGCGAGGTGGGGGACGCCGACGGCCTCACGGTCACCGTCGACCTGCGCCGCGACGTGCTCGAGGAGGCCAGGGCCCAGAACCCGTCGCTGGCCAACCGGCGCATGTGAGGCGGGCCGCGCTCGCTATCCTCGCCGCGTGGTGACGGCGGACCGGAGGCAAGGTCGTCGGCGGGCCGACCCGCCGCCGCGCCGCCGCCGACTCCCGGAGTCGCCGCCGCCCCCGCCTCGCAGCGCGCGCACGTGGACGTGGACGTGGGGCACGCTGCTCGTGGTCGCCGCGCTGGCCGTGCTGCTGCTGGGTCGTACCGACGTGCTCCCCCTGGTCGCCCAGCGCGGTGCCGCGGTCGTCCTGACGACGCTGTACGGCGTGGCGCTGGCGGTCCGCACGGGTGGTCGCCCGGTGATCAGCGGGGCACTGTGCCTGGTGCTCGGCGTGGCCGGGGTCGCCCTGGCCGAGCCGATCCTGTTGTCCGGGCTGGTGGTGCTCACCGGAGTGGTCTCCGCCGTGCTCGGCGTCATGCTGACCTTGCCGGCGGCGACCTTCCCCGGGGTCGTGCGGGAGGTCCTCGTCGCCGTGGTCGTGGCGGCGGCCGGAGCGCTCGCCATCGAGGGGTACGCCGCGGAGGTCTCGCGCGAGCGGCTCGCCTACGTCGTCCTCGCGCTGTCGCTGGCGGGGGCGCTGCTGCTGGTGTTCCGGCTGGGCGCGGGTCTGCACGGCCTGGGCCGGCGTGGGTCGGTGATCCTCGCTGCCGGGCTCGGAGCGGTGACGGTGACCCTCGCCTACACCGAGGCGTTGCGGCGGTGGGCCTCGCCGGGGCTGCTCGGGGCCTTCGAGTCGTTCGTGGCGCAGGTCGACGCGACGCTCGGCGGGGTCCCGCAGCCGCTCGCGATCCTGCTCGGCTTCCCCGCCCTGGCGTGGGGAGTCTCCATGCGCGCGCGTCGTCGCCAAGGCTGGTGGGTGTGCGCTTTCGGGGTCGCGGCCACCGGACCGCTGGCGGTCGCCCTCGCCTCGGTCGGCCTCGTCACCGCCGGCTTCAGCCTGCTCTACAGCCTGCTCGCCGGGCTCGTGGTCGGGTACGGCGTCATCCGGCTCGACCAGTTCCTCACTGGCCCCCGGGGCCGGCGTGCCCGCCAGCTCGAGGCCGCCTCCGCCCACCGCCCCGAGCCCCGCCGTACGGCCCCGGTGCTGTGAGTCGAGCACGAACGCGCGAGTAACCGGCCCGGCGGTCTAGCGTCACGCGCATGGGACGCGAGCAGCAGGTGGAGATCGCCGCCGAGATGGTGGCCAACGTGATGTCGGTGAGCGTGGCCGCCGGAGCGCAGGTCGAGGCGGGCGACATCGTGGTGCTGCTGGAGTCCATGAAGATGGAGATCCCCGTGCTCGCCGAGCGCGCCGGCCGGGTCAGCGCCGTCAAGGTCGAGGCCGGCGACGTCGTCCAGGAGGGTGACGCGCTCGTGGTGCTCGACGTCGACTGACGCTCCCGCCGCGTAGACTGCACGCCGTCGTCGGCTGGTGCCGACGGCGAGGAGGGGTGCCGGAGCGGCCGATCGGAACCGCCTTGAAAGCGGTCGTGGGGAGACCCACCGCGGGTTCGAATCCCGCCCCCTCTGCCCATTGTGATGTCTCAGGACATCGCGGACGGCCGAACCCACGCCATTTGGGTTCGGCCGTCCTTCATTTTCAGCTCGATGTGTTCGGGCGTGGGATCGGTTGGTAGCGCTTGGTGGTGTCGAGGACCAGTTGGCGGAGTAGTTCGCCGGTGGCGGCGTCGATGATGCGGATGTTGAGGTCCTGGACGAGGACGATCACGCGGGTTCGGGCGTGGGTTCGCCCGATGCCGATGGAGTAGAGCCGTCCGCTGTGGCGCAGGGTGATCTTGCCGGTCTTGTCGATGCGGTCGCGGCGGACCCGGTCGTGGGTGTCATCGGCGCGAGCGTGTTGCTCAGGGGTTGCTTTGGGGCGGCTGGTGTAGATGGTCGCGGGGGTGGCGCGGTGCGGTAGCGACCGGTGCGGTCGGTGGTGGTTGTAGGTCTCGACGAAGCGGTCCAGCAGTGCCTGGAGCTCTTCGACGGTGCTCGGTTGGACCGGTTGGGCGCGTAGCCACTTCTTCAGCGTCTGCTGGAACCGTTCGACCTTGCCGCAGGTAGTCGGGTGGTTCGGGGTGGAGTTGATCTGCCGCACGCCCAGACGCCGCAGCTCGTGCTCGAAGCCGTTGCGTCCGCCCTTGCCGCCGGACAGGCGGGTGGTGAACACCATGCCGTTATCGGTGAGGGTGGAGGCCGGGATCCCGTAGATGGTCACGCTCGCGCGGAAGGTGGTGAGCACGATGGTGCCGGTGACCCGGACGTGTGCGGTGACCGAGAGCGCGAAGCGGGAGCAGTCATCGAGCCAGCTCAAGATCTCGGTGTCCGCACCGGGGTGACCGTCGGGGCGGGTGAGGCGGTAGTGGGTGAAGTCGGACTGCCAACGCTCGTTGGGCATAGCAGCTTCGAACCGGATGTAGGAGGACTTCGGGCGTTTCTTCGGCTCCGGGACCACCAGGCCGCGAGCGGTCAGGTGTCGGGAGATCGTCGTGCGAGCGATCTCGACGCCGTGGTGGTGTTCCAGGTGCCACTTGATGGTGTCTGGGCCGCAGTCGAGCCCGGTGGTAGCGAGTTTCTCGCGGAGCTCGACGATGAGCTCCACCACCTCTTCCGCAGTGGCGTTCGCGATGTTCTTGGGTCGGCGCGAGCGCGGTTCGAAGACCGCCTCGCCCTCGGTGCGATAGCGGGCCAGCAGCTCGTAGAGCCAGGACCGTGAGATGCCGTACTCGGCGGCGACCTCGTGGACAGGACGGTTCTGGATCACCACAGCGGTGATCACCAGTCTGGTTTTCGACATGGCCGGAGCGTTGAGCCGGCTCAGCACTCAGTCCGGCATGTCGTGAGACATCAGTCCGGCATGTCTTGAGACATCAGTCCGGGATGTCCTGGACCAACACACCGCCCCCTCTGCCCATGGAGCTTGGCGACCGAGCAGGGTTCTAGGCTCCCATCATGCTCGCCACCACCCGCCACGATGCCGTCTCCCTGCTGACACTGCAGCGCCCCGAGCGCCGCAACGCGATCAACCTCGAGCTCGCCCAGGCGCTGCTCGCCGCGGCGCAGAGCGAGGTCGACGCCGGCGCCCGGGTCCTCGTCGTCACCGGCGAGGGCACGTCCTTCTGCTCCGGTGCCGACCTGACCGGGGTGTACGGCGACGCGTTCCTCGACGCGCTCTACGGGATGCTGCACGGGCTGACCCGGCTTCCCGTCCCGGTGGTCGCGGCCGTCAACGGACCCGCGATCGGTGCCGGCACCCAGCTGGCGCTCGCCTGCGACCTGCGCGTGGCCGACGAGAAGGCGTTGTTCGGCGTACCGACCGCTCGCAACGGCATGGCCGTCGATGCCTGGACGATGCGCACGCTGCAGACCGTCGCCGGCGGTGGCCTCGCGCGCCGGCTGATGCTCGCCGCCGAGACCGTCGACCGCGACGAGGCCGTGCGCTACGGGCTGGTCGACCGGACCGGCGACCTGGACGCCGCGCTGGCCTGGGCGCAGGAGATCGCGACGCTGGCGCCGCTCACGCTGGCGCACAACAAGCTCGTGCTCAACGGCGGCGGCGAGGAGGAGGTCGCCCGGACCTTCGCCGCGTGCTGGGAGAGCGAGGACGTGCAGGAGGCCGCGGCCGCCCGCGCCGAGAAGCGCCCGCCGATCTTCCGCGGGCGCTGACTGCAGCTGCGCCGGTGGCCCCGCACGGGCCGGTGAGGGCGCGGGGGACAATGGAGGCGTGACCGACGCCGACGACACCACCACCGCCGCGGACCGCCCGCCCGGGCGGATCGACTACCGCCTCTCCCAGCCGCTCGCGCTGCGGTTGATGGGCGGCTTCCTGGCAGTGATCGGGGGCGCGGTCTTCGTGGTGACCCTGCTGGTGGGTGTGCTGAGCCTCCCGATCGTGGTGCTCGGCGTCAGCGTGGTGCTCGCGGTCGTGCTGGTCTTCGTGGTCGGCGCGCTGCTGACCCGGCGCACCTGGATGGTCCGGCTCGACGCCGCCGGCTACCGCGTTCGCTACGTCCGCGGCGTCGGCCGCGCCCAGGCCCGCTGGGCCGACGTCGAGGACGCCGTCGTCACGAAGGTCGCCGGCGAACCGTGTGTGGTGCTGCGGCTGCGTGCCGGCGGCACGACCACGATCCCGGTGCGGGTGCTCGGCGGGGACCCGGAGGAGTTCGTCCGCGAGCTGCGTCAGCGCCTCGACCACGGGCGCGGCTACAAGCGCCTGCGCTGACTCTCCTGCGCTGATTCGCCTGCGCCCGCAACGCTGACGCGCCAGGATGGGCGCGTGATGCGCTTCGAGGGACGTCGTGTGCTGGTGACCGGTGCGGGCTCGGGGATCGGGCAGGCCTGCGTGCTGCGGATGCTCGCCGAGGGCGGGCAGGTCGTCGGTGCCGACGTCAGTCCGGAGGGGCTCGCCCACACCGAGAAGCGCGCGGCCGAGCAGGACGCGTCCGGGCCGGGCCGACTGACGACGCTCGAGGTCGACGTCGCCGACGAGGGCTCGGTCGTGGCCGGTGTGCGGTCGGCGGTCGCCACGCTCGGTGGCCTCGACGCCGTCGTCAACGCCGCCGGCATCCTGCGCTCCTCCCACACGCACGAGACCTCGCTTGCCGACTTCGAGCGGGTGCTGCGGGTCAACCTGGTCGGCACCTTCCTGGTCATCCGCGAGGCGATCCCCGCCCTGCTCGACGGGACCGAGCCCGCGGTCGTCAACTTCAGCTCGACCTCGGCGGCGTTCGCCCACCCCTACATGGCGGCGTACTCCGCCAGCAAGGGCGGGATCCAGGCGATGACGCACGCGCTGGCGTCGGAGTACGCCAAGCGCGGGGTGCGGTTCACGTCCGTCCAGCCGGGCTCGATCTCCTCCGGCATGACCGAGGGCCTCGGCGAGAGCGGGCAGAACGCCGGCCCTGGTCTCCCCGACGATGCCGACTTCGACCTCTTCAGCGGGCTGCTGCCCAAGCTGCCCGGCGGTTTCGTCGGACCGGAGAAGGTCGCGGGGGTGGTCGCGATGCTGGCCAGCGCCGACGGGTCGTTCATCACCGGCACCGAGATCCGCATCGACGGCGGCACCCACTTCTAGCCCGATTCGCCCCGTCCCCGGCCGCCCCGGTAGCCTGTCCTCGCTCGGGAGGTGTCGCCTAGTCCGGTCTATGGCGCCCGCCTGCTAAGCGGGTTTGGGGCTACAACCCCATCGAGGGTTCAAATCCCTCCACCTCCGCAGCATCCGAACCCCCGCCGGTCCGCCGGCGGGGGTTCGCGCATTCCCCCGCCCGCGCGGCGATGTTAACGTTCGTTAACCCGCCCCGCCGCGTCCCGGAGGTCCGCCATGTCCGGCCTGCTCAGCGCCGACCTGCCCGAGGAGTACCTCGAGCTCGCCCGCACGGTGCGCGCCTTCGCCACCGAGGTCGTGGCGCCCGTGGCCCACCACCACGACCAGACCCACACGTTCCCCTACGAGGTGGTCGCGCAGATGGGGGAGATGGGGCTGTTCGGACTGCCGTTCCCCGAGGAGCACGGCGGGATGGGCGGCGACTACCTCGCGTTGTGCGTCGCGCTCGAGGAGCTGGGCCGCGTCGACCAGAGCGTCGCGATCACCCTCGAGGCGGGGGTGTCGCTGGGCGCGATGCCGGTCTTCCGGTTCGGCACTGACGAGCAGAAGCAGCGCTGGCTTCCCGACCTGACCGCAGGCCGCGCCCTCGGCGCGTTCGGGCTCACCGAGCCCGGCGCCGGCACCGACGCCGGCGGCACGCGCACGACCGCGGTCCGCGACGGCGACGAGTGGGTCATCAACGGCTCCAAGCAGTTCATCACCAACTCCGGCACCGACATCACCACCCTCATCACCGTCACCGCGGTCACGAGCGAGCTCGACGGCAAGCGCCGGATCTCCTCGATCCTCGTCCCGGCCGACACCCCCGGGGTGCTGGTCGAGCCGGCGTACGACAAGGTCGGTTGGAACGCCTCCGACACGCACCCGTTGACGTTCACCGACGTGCGGGTGCCGGTCGAGAACCTCCTCGGCGAGGAGGGCCGCGGCTACGCCAACTTCCTGCGCATCCTGGACGAGGGCCGGATCGCGATCGCCGCGTTGGCGGTTGGTGCTGCGCAGGGATGCGTCGACGAGAGCATCCGGTACGCCGGGGAGCGCGAGGCCTTCGGGCGGCCGATCGGTGCCAACCAGGCCGTCGCGTTCCGCATCGCCCGCATGGAGGCACGCGCGCACACCGCGCGGCTCGCCTACCTCGACGCCGCGCGGCTGCTGCTGGCCGGCAAGCCGTTCAAGAAGCAGGCCGCCATCGCGAAGATGGTCGCGAGCGAGGCCGCGATGGACAACGCCCGCGACGCGACGCAGGTGTTCGGTGGCTACGGCTTCATGAACGAGTTCACCGTCGCCCGCCACTACCGCGACTCGAAGATCCTCGAGATCGGCGAGGGCACCACCGAAGTGCAGCTCATGCTGATCGCGCGCGAGCTCGGGCTGCCCGGCTGAACCAGCTCTGCTGAGCGGGGTCCGGCTCAGTCCGTGTGTTCGGCTGCGAGCGCCACGGTCAGCAGCACGACGGCGTCCTCGGTGGCCTCGAGGTCGTGGCGCTGCGGCGGGATGATCGCGTGGTCGCCGGCGCTGCCGGTCCACGTGCCGGCGTCGCCGGCGTGGAGGACCACGGTGCCCTGCAGCACCTGCAGCGTCGCCTCACCCGGGCTCTCGTGCTCGCCGAGCCGCTTGCCGGCGGCGAGCGCGATGAGGGTCTGGCGCAACGAGTGCTCGCGCCCGCCGTACACCGTCACCGCGCTCCGACCTGCCGACGAGGACCGGGCCTTCTCGAGGTGCTCGGAGACGAGGGTGGGCAGGTGGGTGGCGGTGGTCATCGACGGCTCCTCAGGTCGGGACGGGTCGGGGGGTCACTACCCTCACCCTGCACCCTGGAACCAGCCGAGCGCGACGGTGGGCACCTGGAGGTCGAGCGGCACCCAGTCCTGGACGACGATTTGGCCGGTGGTGCGGAAGTTGACCGGCTGCAGGCCCACCGGACGACCGTCGCGGTAGGTGAGCAGGGTGAGCTGCGCCTCGCGGCGCAGCTTGCTGCCGAGTGCCAGGGCGTACGCCGCCCCGCCGGTCGTGCCGTTGGTGTAGGAGTAGCCGCGGCGACCGTCCTCGGACTCGACCAGGTCCGGGCCCTCCTGCACGTGCACGTGCCCGCCGATCACCAGGTCGACGCAACCGGCCTCGAGGGCGCCGTTGCCGAGGTTGGCGTCGTGGACGACGAGAGTGCTGATGCGGTCGGAGCTCTCATCAGCGGCGCAGACGTCCTCGGTGAGCTGTTCGCGCTGTTCGTCGAAGCTGATGCCGGGCTCGGCGCGCCAGTTGCCCAGCCCGCTGCTGCGGGGGTCGGGCACTCCGAGGATGCGCAGGTCGTCCTCGACCTCCACGACGTCGCCACGCAGGACGTGGAAGCCGAGGGACTCGAAGTGCTCGGGCACGAAGTCGCCGTTGTCGTGGTTGCCGAGCGCCACGTACCGGTGCTCCCAGTCGTCGAACGCCGTGGCGAGGGACTCCAGGCTGAACGCCTCCCACGATCCGCCGACCGAGGTGTCGTCCCCGAGGTCGAAGAGGATCGTCGCGCCGGCGGCGTCGCCCACCGCCCGGGCCACCGGGTCCATGCCGACGTTGTCGTGGCGGTCGCTCACGATGAGCGCGACGGTCTCGTCCTCGGCCGGCTCCCGCAGCTGGTCGGCGATGTCGGGCACGGCGTCGACGATGCGCCCGTAGAAGTCGAGGCTGTTGCGGTAGGTGTCCAGCGCGCTGGTGATCAACGACCGGGTCCCCGCGGTCAGCAGGTCGGCGTCGAGCTGCAACGGAGCGACCTCCTCGGGGACCGGCACGCCGGCGGGGACGACCTCGGCGACCGGCACCCACCGCGACACCCCGACGGCGGGGGGTCCGCCCTGCCACGGACGCAGGCCGACGACCACGAGCCCTGCGACCAGGACCACCACGAGCGCCGTACGCCGCCAGCCGACGCGCAGCAGCTCGCGACGGCGCCGGCGGCCGACCAGCATCCACAGCGCGGGGAACGCCAGGCCGATGAGGGCGCCGTTGAGCGCCGCCTCACCCGCCAGCTCCGTGATCGCGGTGCGCACGCGCTCGATCTGTCCCTCCGGCTGGCTGGCGATCACGGCGTACCGCTCGATCAGTTCGTCGTAGCTCTCCGCCGTCGTCCGTCCGAGTGCGAGCTGGGCACCCACCGTGCCCTCGAGCGGGTAGCGCAGCCCGGGCAGGTAGGGCCCGAGCTCGATCGAGGCGTACCCGTCGAGCGTCGGGCGAACGGTCGTCTCGTGGCCGAACAACACCGTCGTCGTGCTCGAGTTGAGGAACACGAGCAGCGCGGCGGCGATGCTGACGACCAGCCACCCGACCACGTGCACAACACTGCGCCGCGCGGTCCGGGCGAGCAGACGAACGGGCTCGGCGGTCACTGGTCTCCTTCGACGCGGGGCACGGTCCTGGTCCTGCGGGGTGCAGGTTTGTGCAGGAGTCGGCGCGGGCACCAGCCCACCCCATCCCTGCACGAACCTGCACTGCACAGTCCTGACCAGCGCCGTCGCTGGTCTTCTGAGCCGGAGTCGCCGACACTACAAGTGAGCCGGGGCTCCACCTGTCGTCGCCCAACCTGCCCCACGCTCGGGGCTCGCACACCACCTGACGAGGGAACGATGTCCACTTTCACCAGCACCACCGCTCGGCTCGCCCGCCGCGCCCGCGTCGCAGCCGCCGGTGCCGCCGCAGCCGTCCTGGTCCTCGGTCTCGGTGCCGGAGCGGGTGCCGCCGTCCAGGCCTCGACTCCCACCGCACCGGTCACCAAGCCGGCGAAGCCGACCAAGCCCGGCACCGTGCAGCCGTTGCGCGACACCGGGTGGGACTTCACCGCCCCCGGGTTCCGCCCGACCGACACCGGCTGGGACTTCAACTGACCTCGTCGGGCCCGTCGTTGCGTCCCTCGTTCCGCATGGCGTAGCCCAGCTGGAACCGCGTCTGCACGCCGTACTCCTCCTTGAGCGCGGCGATGTAGCCCGCGTAGGTCCGGGTGCTGACGCCGATGCGCTTGGCGCTGGCCGGGTCGGAGTGGCCCTCGACCAGCATCCGGATCGTGATGGCGCGGACGTCCTCGGCGATGTCGCGCGCCATCGCGGCGTCGCGGGTTGTGTAGGGCCGCGCCCGCTCCCAGGCCCGCTCGAAGACGTCGGTCAGGTAGGCGACGAGGGCGGGCTGGTGCGTCGCGACGGCGACGTGGTTGCCCTCCGCGCCCGGGATGATCGCCAGCTCGCGGTCGACGACGATGAGCCGGTTGAAGAACTCGTCGAGGGTGCGCACCTCACCCCCGTGGGCGGAGACGGCCTGCACGTAGTCGCGGGTGGCGGTGCTCCGGCGCGCCGAGTGCTGGTAGAGCGTGCGCATCTGCACGCCGCGCTCGAGAGCCTTGATGTCCCGCGCCGCGGCGACGGCCAGGGTGGCCGCCGACCGTCCGCCCGAGGGCTGGGCGGTGAGCAGCTCCTTGCGGGCGTCGGCCACGATCGCTTGGAGATAGCGGTTGATGTTGGCGTAGCCGCGGATCTCGGTGACCGCCTGGTCGCCGACCTGCGGCGCTCGGCGGTAGGTCTGGCCGAGCTCGCCGAAGACCTCGGCCCACCGCGCCGACTCGGCCAGCAGCTCGGCGCCCTGCTGCCCGAGCGGGACGACCACCCGGGACTGGATGCTGCTGGGGTCGACGGGGTGGAACAGCTTGGGGTCGTCGCGCTGGGTCAGCAGACCCAGGTCGATGAGCAGGTCGACCGCAGCCCGCTCGGTGGTGTCGGCGGGGAAGGTCGAGGAGTCGACGGTCAGCGAGCCGACCTCGACGGCGCGGGTGTAGAGCTCGGCCGCAGCCGTCTCGAGGAGCTGGCGTTGCTCCGGACCGTAGCTGCCCTGACTCGGGTTCACCGCGCCTCCTCCCGCACGCCGGTCAGCGTATCGGGAGGAGACGCGGGCCTCAGCCCTCGAGGCGGGCGCGCAACCCGTCGAGCTCGGTCCAGAGCACGCCGGGCAGGTCGTCGCCGAACTTGTCGAACCACTCCTGGATCTGCGGCAGCTCGGCCTTCCACTCCTCCGCGTCGACCTCGAGGCACTTCGCCAGGTCGGCCGCGGACATGTCGAGCCCGTCGGTGTCGAGCGACTCCGGCGTCGGCACGTGGCCGATCGGGGTCTCGACCGCGGCCGCCTGGCCGTCGATCCGCTCGACGACCCACTTCAGCACGCGGCTGTTCTCACCGAAGCCGGGCCAGACGAAGTTGCCGTCGTCGTCGCGGCGGAACCAGTTGACGTAGAAGATCTTCGGCAGCTTGGCCGCGTCGTTCTCCTTGCCGACCGTGATCCAGTGGTTGAAGTAGTCACCGGCGTTGTAGCCGATGAACGGCAGCATCGCCATCGGGTCGCGGCGCACGACGCCGACCTGGCCGACCGCGGCGGCGGTGGTCTCCGACGACAGCGTCGCGCCGAGGAACGTGCCGTGGGTCCAGTCGCGCGCCTCGAAGACCAGGGGGATGGTGTCGCGGCGCCGGCCGCCGAAGAGGATCGCGTCGATGGGTACGCCGCGCGGGTCGTCGTACTCCGCAGCGAGGATGTCGCACTGCTTGATGGGGGTGCAGTAGCGCGAGTTCGGGTGGCTGGAGAGCTCGGTGGAGTCGGGCGTCCAGGGCTCGCCCTTCCAGGACGTGGCCCGGGCCGGCGGGTTCTCCAGGCCCTCCCACCACACGTCGCCGTCCTCGGTGAGCGCGACGTTGGTGAAGACCGAGTTGCCCTTGGCGATGGTGCGCATCGCGTTCGGGTTGGTGTGCTCGTTGGTGCCGGGGGCGACGCCGAAGAACCCGTACTCCGGGTTGACCGCCCACAGCCGGCCGTCCTCGCCGACCCGCATCCAGGCGATGTCGTCGCCGAGGGTCTCGACCTTCCAACCCGGGATCGTGGGCTGGAGCATCGCGAGGTTGGTCTTGCCACACGCGCTGGGGAACGCCGCGGCGACGTACTTCACGACGCCCTCGGGGCTGGTGAGCTTGAGGATCAGCATGTGCTCGGCGAGCCAGCCCTCGTCGCGGGCCATCACCGAGGCGATGCGCAGCGCGTAGCACTTCTTGCCGAGCAGGGCGTTGCCGCCGTAGCCGGAACCGAAGGACCAGATCATCCGCTCCTCGGGGAACTGGACGATGTACTTCGTCTCGTTGCACGGCCAGGCGACGTCGTCCTCACCCTCGGCGAGCGGGTGGCCGACGGAGTGCAGGGCGGGGACCCAGGAGAACTCGGTGCCGGCGGCCTCGAGCTCCTCCATCTTGCGCAGCACGTGCGAGCCCATGCGGGCCATGACGCGCATCGAGGCGACGACGTAGGCGGAGTCGGTGATCTCCACGCCGAACATCGGGTGCTCGGCCTCGAGGTGACCCATCACGAACGGCACGACATACATCGTGCGGCCCTTCATGCAGCCGGCGTACAGCCCCCGCATGAGCTCCTTCATCGCGTCGGGGTCCATCCAGTTGTTGGTCGGACCCGCGTCGCGCTCGTCGCGCGAGCAGATGTAGGTGCGGTCCTCCACGCGGGCGACGTCGATCGGGTCGGACGCGGCGTAGAAGGAGTTGGGCTTCTTCGACTCGTCGAGCCGGATGAAGGTGCCGGTGCCGACGAGGAAGTCGGTGAGCTGCACCCACTCCTCGTCGCTTCCGGTGCACCAGTGGATGTCGTCGGGCTGGGTCAGCTCTGCGACCTCGGTGACCCAGTCGAGGATGCCCTGGTGGGTCGTGCCCTGCTGAGCGGCTGCGGCAGTCATGCCTGATAGGTCCCTCTCGCGCTTCGCGGCCGCCCTCGAGAGGGGCCGGCCGGCCGCCGAGCGTATCGGCGGAATGGTCGTTGGGTGATGCGTCCCGGCGTCGGTGCGGGGAACCGCCAGTATCACTGCGCCGATTCGGCGCTGACCATTGGATCGATCAAGGGTCGGGTGCGGGGTGATCCGCGTCTCATGCCACCCCAGCAGGGCGCAGTCTCAGGACGTCTCGCCGAGCTCGTCGAGCAGGTCGCGCGAGTTGGCCAGCGTGCTGCCCAGGATCCGTCGGCCGGTGCTGAGCAGGTCGGCGACGTCCGGGGTGGCGAGGGCATAGCGCACCGTGGACGCCTCGCGGTGCGAGGAGACCAGGCCTGCGCGGCGGAGCACCGCCAGCTGCTGCGAGAGCGTGGACGGCTCCAGGCCGAGGATCTCCAGCATCTCGCGCACCGTGGTCGGGCCGCGCTGCAGGATCTCGAGCACCCGGATCCGCGTGGGGTGACCCAGGGTGCGGAACAGCTCAGCCTTGGCCTCATAGAGCGGCACGCTGGTGGGCATCAGGGTCCTTGTCGGCGGGGAGCGCGGCGGGGTCTCACTCGTGGGGTCACAGGTTCATCAATCCTTCAAGCCATGTACGGTAGCCCATCATGCGGGATTCCGGGCACGCTCGATGCACGGCACGGGTCCGCAGGGTAGGCATGACCCGCAGCTGCACCCGACCGCACGCACCCCACAGGCAGGACCTCCGAAAGGCATGAGCGACATGGTGGATGTCGAGAAGGCACTCGACGAAGCAGGACTGACCAACTCGTACGTGCGGGACTACGTCGTGCACTGGGCCGGCGTCACCCGCCCGGACCGCATCGAGGTGGTCGGCGCGGCCGACGACGCGCGGCTGGTCGAGGAGGCCCTGGCGGCTGGCGAGCTGCTCCCGGCGGGGGAGGGGCTCTACTACTCCCGCAGCTACCACAAGGACACCGCGCGCTCCGAGGAGCGCACGATCGTGGCGACCAACGACCCCTCGGACAAGGGCGTCTACAACAACTGGAAGCCGGCTGAAGAGATGAAGCCGAAGCTCATCGAGCTGATGACCGGCGCGTCCGAGGGCAAGACGATGTATGTCATCCCCTACCTCATGTCGCCCAAGGGTGCGCCGCTCGAGCGGTTCGCCGCCGGTGTCGAGCTCACCGACAACCGCAACGTCGTGCTCCAGATGATCCGGATGTCGCGCGTCGGGGTCGAATACATCAACGACCTGGGTGACTCCTTCGTCAAGGCCGTGCACGTCACCGGCGACCTGGAGAACCTCGGTCAGGGCACCCCTGACGACAAGCGCTACTTCGTGACCGTCGCCGACGAGCGCACGATCCTGCACTTCGGCTCGTCGTACGGCGGCAACGCGCTGCTCGGCAAGATCGCCCACGGCCTGCGCCAGGGGGCGTACGACGGCTGGAAGAACGGCTTCCTGGTCGAGCAGTTCATGCTGCTCGGGATCACCGACAAGCAGACCGGCAAGAAGTACAACATCTGCGGCGGCTTCCCCTCGGCCTCGGGCAAGACCAACCTCGCGATGACGCTCGCGCCCGACGCGCTCGGCGACCGCTACCACGTGGAGTTCTACGGCGACGACATCGCCTGGATCTGGGTCGACGACAGCGGCACGCTGCGCGGCTTCAACCCCGAGAACGGCGTCTTCGGCGTCGCCAAGGACACCAACGAGAAGACCAACCCCACCGCGCTCGACTCGATCGTGCCCGGCACCGGGGCCATCTTCACCAACGTGGCCTACAACGAGAAGACGCACGAGGTGTGGTGGGAGGGTCGCGGCGAGAAGCCGACCGACCTCGACGGCTGGCTGGACTGGAAGGGCGAGCCCATCGCCGAGCGGTCGGCCGAGGACGCCGACGCTCCCTGGGCGCACCCCAACAGCCGCTTCACCACGACGCTGGCCAACGTGCCCAACGTCGCCGAGGACTTCGAGGACCCGGCCGGTGTCGAGATCCACGGCGTGATCTTCGGTGGCCGCACGAGCGACCGCGAGCCGCTGATCCGCGCGATCGACGACATCGCCGAGGGTGTGTACGACGGCCTGACGCTTGGCGCCGAGGCGACGTTCGCGGCCGACGGCCTCGACGGCCAGCTGCGCTACGACCCGATGTCGATGCGGCCGTTCATGTCCTACCCCGAGGGTGCGTACGCCGCCCACTGGCTCAAGGTGATCGGTGCCGCGAAGAACAAGCCGGTCTTCGCCCACGTCAACTGGTTCCAGAAGGGCGACGACGGCCGCTTCCTGTGGCCGGGCTACCGCGAGAACCTCCGCCCGCTGGTGTGGCTCATGCAGTACCGCGCCGGTGAGGTCCAGGGTCGGCGTACCCCGGTCGGCGTGCTGCCGCTGAAGGACGAGCTGCTGCTCGAGGGTCTCGAGATCCGTCCCGACGATCTCGACACCGTCCTCAGCATCGACGTCCCGCGCTGGCAGCAGGAGATCGGCTTCCGCGAGGAGCACCTCCAGCAGTTCGACGGGCTGCCGGAGGAGATCTGGGAGGCCCACCGCCGCGTGGCCGCCGCCCTGGAGGCCGAGGCCGCGCAGTAAACCACCCGAGCCGAGGCTCGGCCGTCTCCCCGGACGGGGCGATTTCGCCCCGCACCCGGGGAGACGGTAGAGTCCTCCAGGTCCCAGCACGCACAGCCGAGTTCGGGACGGGCGCCTGTAGCTCAACGGATAGAGCATCTGACTACGGATCAGAAGGTTTGGGGTTCGAATCCCTACAGGCGCGCAGGACGAGGAGCCGCAGGTCAGCACCGCTGACCTGCGGCTTCGTCATTTCGTGACGCCAGGGGGCTCCGCCCGGGCCCGTCCTTACGGCCCACGGTGGGCACGGCGTGATCCGTAGCCTGTGAACAGGTTGTGCGCGAGGAATCGACGGTGGGGCGGCAGCAGGACGCCGACGAGAGACCGGTATGTTCCAGCCAGCCAGTCGTGCTCCTGATGCCAGGAGTCAGGGAATCCGGTGTGAATCCGGAACTGACGCGCAGCGGTGAGGGGACGGGTGGGACGAGCCGACGACGGCAGCCACTGGGGCACACGTGCCCTGGGAAGGCGTCCACACCCGGATGATCCGAGTCCGAAGACCTGCTGGCCCTGACGACACCCGTCGTCGGGTCAAGGTGGGTCTCGCGTACGGACCCTGACTCCGAGCAAGGTGAGCATCGCGGTGAACCGGGTCCGACCAGACCGTTGTCCTGGCGCGCTGCGCCCCTGGCCCGCTTCAGACGGATTGTTGGCGCGCCTGCGTCTGCCGGGCGGCCGTCTGCAGGCGGACTCCCTGACGGCGGTCATCCGATTCGCCGAACGGTACGGCGACGGCCGGGTGCGGGTGACCACCCGCAGCAATCTTCAGGTGCGCGGATTGCCCGCAGCGCCGGGCACGGAGCGCCTGGCCGACGACGTCCTCGCGGACCTGGAACGGACGGGGCTCCTGCCCAGCCGCGCCCACGACCTCGCGCGGAACGTGATGGCCTCGCCGCAAACGGGCCTGGCGGGCGGCCGTGCGGACGTGCGACCCGTGGTGGCGGCTCTCGACGCTGCGATCTGCGCGGACCCGGCCCTCGCAGGCCTGCCGGGTCGCTTCCTGTTCGTTCTCGACGACGGCCGAGGCGACCTGCTCGAGCGCAGCTGTGACCTCGGCTTGGTAGCCCTCGACGCGCATCGCGCACAGGTGCGGGTCGGTGCGGGATGGGGGCCGGTCGTGCCACTCGCGGCGGCGCCCGCCGCGCTGGTCACGCTCGCCCGCGAGTTCCTCTCACGGCGCGGCAGCGGCCCCGCGGCGGCCTGGCACGTCACCGAGCTCGATCACCCGCTCACCGATGCCCATCCACCTGACCAGCGACTTCCGTCGCCGGCACCCCCACTGCCGTACGGCGAAGTTCCCGGTGGGTTCCACCAACGCGTCCCCGATGGGGGCCTCGACCGGGCCGCCGTGAGCCGGCTCACCGACGCACCCGTCCTCATCGTCACGCCGTGGCGCGGCGTCCTGATCCCCGAGGAGACCTGATGACCTTCGAGACCGACCTCCGTCCACCCCGACGGCACTACGAGTACGTCGGCCGCGGCGCAGCGATCTACCGAGACTCCTTCGCCACGATCCGTCGTGAGGCCGACCTATCCTCGGTGCCTGCGGAGGCCGAGCGGCTGGCGGTACGCATGATCCACGGAAGCGGCCAGGTCGACCTGACCGACGACCTCCTCATCGATCCACGTCTCGTCCCCCGTGCCCGGGCGGCTCTGGAGGCTGGGGCACCGATCCTGTGCGACGCCACGATGGTCGTGCGCGGTGTGACGCGCAGCCGTCTGCCGGTGGACAACGACGTGCTCTGCCTGCTGGAGGACCCGCGTGTGCCAGATCTGGCCGACCGGTGGGGTACGACGAGGTCCGCTGCCGCGGTGTCGTTGTGGGAGCCCCGCCTCGAGGGTGCGGTCGTCGCGATCGGGAACGCTCCGACAGCCCTCTTCCACCTGTTGGAGATGCTGGTCGACGGCGCCCCGCGCCCGGCCGCGATCGTCGGCTGCCCCGTCGGCTTCATCGGAGCCGCTGAGTCCAAGCAGGCACTGGCCGACCTGGCCACCGACCACGGCATCGACATCCCGTTCGTCACCGTGCGCGGTCGACGCGGCGGGTCAGCGATGACCTCCTCCGCGCTCAACGCCATCGCCCAGGAGGAGGAATGAGCACCGGCCGGTTCTACGGCGTCGGAGTCGGTCCGGGCGACCCGGAGTTGATCACCCTGAAGGCGGCACGCCTGATTGCAGCCGCCGACGTGGTGGCTTACCACGCAGCCGCCGGTAAATCCTCCAACGCCCGTCGCATCGCCGCTGATCTGGTGCCGACCGGCGTGATCGAGGAAGAGCTGACCTATCCGGTCACCACAGGGACGACCGACCACCCCGGTGGGTACGAGGGGGCGCTGGCCGACTTCTACCAGCAGGCAGCAGCCCGCCTGGCCGCACATCTTGACGCGGGCCGCGACGTGGTGCTGCTGGCCGAGGGCGACCCGTTGTTCTACGGCTCCTACATGTATATGCACGACCGGCTCTCGGCGACCTACCCGACCGAGATCGTCGCCGGTGTCCCGGCGTTCCTCGCCGCAACCGCCACGACGGCCTCCCCGCTCGTGCGGCAGACCGACGTCCTGACGGTGCTGCCCGGCACACTTCCCGAGCCCGAACTCGCTCGCCGGCTCGCCGACACCGATGGCGCCGTCATCATGAAGCTCGGCCGGACCTTTCCCGCCGTACGCCGCGCACTCGTCGCTGCGGGGCGGCTCGAGCACGCGCTGTACGTCGAGCGTGCCTCCATGCCGGAGGAGCACTGGCGTCCCGTGGCCGAGGTCGACGAAGGCCGAGTGCCGTACTTCTCGCTCGTCGTGGTGCCCGGCGACACCCTCCACGGTCCTCGCTCCCGCGACGGATCCGCCGCGCCCGCCCGTCCGGGACGCGCGGACGAGACGACGCGCGGAGCCGAGCTCCTCGTCGTCGGCCTGGGGCCGGGCCCCGAGGAATGGCTGACGCCCGAGGCGACATCTGCGCTGGCAGAGGTCGACCACGTCGTCGGCTACGCGCCGTACGTGGCGCGCGTGCCCCAGCGGGCCGGCCTCACGCGACATGCCTCGGGCAACACCGTGGAGGTCGACCGGGCTCGGCACGCACTGGACCTGGCCCGTCGGGGTGATCGGGTCGCGGTCGTCTCCGGGGGAGATGCCGGCGTGTTTGGAATGGCCGCCGCCGTCTTCGAGGCCGCCGAGGACGCGGTGTATGACGGGGTCGCGATCCGGGTGCTGCCGGGAGTCAGCGCCGTCCAGGCCGTCGCCGCACGAGCAGGTGCGCCGATCGGCGCCGACTTCGCGGTGCTCAGCCTCTCCGACCGGCTCAAGCCGTGGTCGGTGGTCGAGCGTCGATTGCGTGCCATCGCCGAGGCCGATCTGGTGCTGGCGATCTACAACCCCGCCTCACGCAGCCGCACCGAGCAAGTCGGCATCGCCCGCAGTGTGCTGCTCGAGCACCGCCGGCCGGAGACGGTCGTGGTGGTCGGGCGCGATGTCGGACGGGCCGAGGAGTCGTTGACGCTCACCACCCTCGGCGAGCTCGACCCCGCCTCCATCGACATGAAGTGCCTGCTGATCGTGGGCTCTTCGAGCACGCGCGTCTCGCCCGCGGGCGTCTGGACCCCGAGGTACGTGCGATGACGGTCCACTTCGTCGGCGCCGGTCCCGGCGCCGCCGACCTGCTCACGGTGCGGGCGACGCGTCTGCTGGCCGAGGCCGAGGTGGTGCTCTACCCCGGCACGTACCTCGACTCCGAGGTGTTGGCGCACTGCAGCGCACGGGCCCGGCTGGTCGACACCCAGAGCCTCGACCTCGAGGCGATCACGAGGACGATCGTCGAGGCCGACCGCGACGGTCGCCGCGTCGTGCGGCTGACGTCGGGAGACCCGTCGCTCTACTCCGCGCTGCACGAGCAGACCCGCCGACTCGACGAGGCCGGCGTCTCCTGGCAGGTCTGCCCGGGCGTCCCGGCGTACGCCGCCGCGGCGGCGCTGGTCGGGCGCGAGCTCACGGTCCCGCACGTCGCACAGTCAGTCGTGCTGACCCGCACGCAGGCACGGTCCACACCGATGGGCGAGGGGGAGCGGCTCACTGACTTCGCCGCCACCGGCGCGACCTTGGTGCTCCACCTGGCGATTATCCGAACGCGGTCACTGATCGAGGAGCTGGCGCCCGTCGTCGGTGTCGACTGCCCGGTCATCGTTGTCCACCGCGCGAGCCAACCGCAGGAGCAGGTGCTGCGCGGCACCGTCGCCGACATCGCCGACCAGGTCGAGGAGGCAGGTCTGCGGCAGGCTGCAGTGATCCTCGTCGGGCGAGCCCTCGCGCGGGACGGGGGCGAGTCGTTCCTCTACAGCGCTGATCGACCCCGCAGCGGGGGCCAGAGCTGAGGGAGGGTCAGCGGGTCAGCGCCCACTGCGTCACCGTGCGCGCGGGCGTCCACCCGGTGAAGTTGCCCACGGGGGCAACGGACTCGACCGCGATCCGGGTCAGCTCGCCGCCGTGTGTGCGATAGGACTCGGCCAGGAGGGCTTCGGTCTCCAGGGTCACGCCGTGCACGACGAGCCGGCCTCCAAGTGCCAAGGCCGCGAGGCAGGTGTCGAGGACTCCGGGCCGGGTGGCGCCACCGCCGATGAAGACCGCATCCGGGCGCGGCAGGTGGGCCAGCGCGTCGGGCGCGTGCCCCTCGACGACGACGAGGTCGGGCACGCCTAGCCGAGCGGCGTTGTGGGCGATCCGCGCTGCCCGGTCGGGATCGGACTCGACGGCCGTGGTGTGGCAGGTGGGGTGAGCGCGCATCCACTCGATGCCGACCGAGCCGGCGCCGGCGCCGACGTCCCACAGGTGTTGCCCCGGTGCCGGCCGGAGCCGCGCCAGTGCGGAGGCGCGAAGGTCACGCTTGGTCAGCTGTCCGTCGTGGTCGAAGGCGTCGTCCGGGAGTCCGGCGACCCACGTCGAGTGCCAGTCGCTGATCGACGCCGGGATCTCGACGGCGAGGACGTGCAGGGGTGGCACGTCCGCGGCGGGGACGGCAACCCACTCCCGTGCCGTACGACGTGCTCGCGTCTCGTGTGCCGAGCCGAGATCGCCCAGCAGGGTGACCGCCACATCTCCGCAACCGGCCCCGACCAGGAGCGCCCCGACGATCGCGGGGGTCTCGGCGCCGGAGGTGAGCAACAGGATCCGACGCCCGGGAGCGATCTCGCGCACCAAGCGCGACTCGTGCCGACCGACGAGACCGACAACGACGGACTCCTCGGCCGACCACCCCATCCGGGCCCGCGCCAGCGCTGCGGAGGAGATGCTCGGGATGATGCGGACCGCAGCGGCCCCGAGCGCCCGAACCAGGGTGGTGCCGATCCCGGAGACCATCGGGTCGCCGGAGGCTAACGCGACGGTCCGGCGACCACGCACGCGTTCGAGCAGCGACGGAAGGTGCTCGGCCAACGGTGTGGGCCACGCGAGGCGCTCTTGTCCCGGCATGACGGGGACCGCGGCCAGGTGGCGGCGCCCCCCGAGCACCACCTCGGCGTCCCGCACGAGAGCCTCGGCCGCGCCGTCGAGGCTGCCGTCGGCGCCGATCCCGATCACGGTCAGTGCGGCATCGGACGGGGGGTCTGCGATGTCGGGCACGGACGGGACGCTATCGTCCTGTTCTGCGTGAGGTGCCCCTGCGGCCCAACCATCGCCCAGCGGTGGGGACGGACTACGGGGAGAATCTGGGAAGCCGGTGAGATTCCGGCACAGGCCCGCTGCGGTGAACCAAGCACTCCCTACAGGAGTGACTCGGCAAGTCCGAAGACCGGCCTCGCGTTGCCACATCCAACGGCCTTGCGAGCGGGAGCCTCACGTGCCAACGATCTACCCCTTTTCTGCCGTCGTCTCGTCCGGTGAGGACCACCTCGGGCTGGCGCTGCTGTTGACGGCGATCAGCCCGTCGATCGGCGGAGTTCTCGTCCGCGGTGACAAGGGCACGGCGAAGTCGACGGCGGTGCGCGGCCTCGCGGAGATCTTGCCGTGGATCGAGGTGTACGACGGGGACCGCTACTCGATCGACCCGCGGGACCTGGGGACCACCTCGCCGGACGGGCCCTTCACCTCCGGGCAGGTGACCCGCCCGGTGCGTCTGGTCGAGCTGCCCGTCGGCGCCACCGAGGACCGGTTGCTGGGCTCGCTGCACCTGGAGAAGGCACTCACGGCAGGGGCTGTGGAGTTCGAGCCCGGTTTGCTCGCCCGTGCGCATCGCGGCGTGCTCTATGTCGATGAGGTCAATCTGCTGCACGACCACCTGGTCGACCTGCTGCTCGACGCGGCGGCGACCGGAACCGTCACCATCGAGCGTGACGGCGTCTCATTGAGTCACGCGGCCCGGTTCGCCTTGATCGGCACCATGAATCCGGAGGAGGGCGAGCTGCGCCCGCAGCTGCTCGACCGGTTCGGTCTCACCGTCCAGGTCTCTGCACCCCGTGATCCGGCCCTGCGTGTCGAGGTCGTGCGGAGGCGGCTGGCCTTCGATGAGGATCCGACGGGTTTCGTGGAGCGGTACGCCGACGAGCAGCAGGACCTCACCCGCCGAATCGCCACGGCCCGAGACCTCGTCGGCAGCGTGCGGGTGAGCGAGGCGGCGATGCTGAAGATCGCCGAAGTCTGTGCCGCTTTCGAGGTCGACGGCCTCCGTGCCGACATCGTCACCACCCGCGCAGCGATCGCCCACGCCGCCTGGGCCGGTCGCGACCGCGTCACCCGGGCCGACATCCGGGTCGCCGCGCTGCTCGCGCTTCCGCACCGTCGCCGCCGCAACCCCTTCGACGCCCCCGGCCTCGACGAGGACCTACTCGACCGGATCCTCGGTGACGACGAGCTACCCGACCCGCCACCCGAGCCGGATGCGGGCCCACCCGTCGACCCGGCCGACCCGGCAGACCCGGCCGATCCGGACGTCGAGGCGCCGGCGCCCTCGCCGGACGGGGGACCGGACTCCCGCGACGCCGGGTCCGACGCCCCGGGGCCCGGGACGGAGGCCACCGACGACGCGCCCGCCGAGGAGTCGCCCAGCGACACGACCCCCCAGGCTCCGCGTACCGGACCAGGGACATCCCTGTCGGCGCCGGCCCCGGCCGGCACGCCGTACCGACCTCGGCTGTTCACCGTCGACGGCACCGGCGAAGGCGCGCCGGGTCGCCGCAGCCGCGCTCTGGGAGCCAGTGGTCGGCGCATCGGCAGCAGCCGCGGCCGTGGCTCGCTGCACCTGGTTGAGACGCTGCGCGCGGCAGCGGAGCGGCAGGCCGTGCGGGGCACGGGTCTCCTCGACGGGCGTCTCCGTCTGGATCCCTCCGACCTGCGCACCGCAGTCCGCGAGGGTCGCGAAGCCAACCTGTTGATGTTCTGTGTCGACGCCTCGGGGTCGATGGCTGCTCGCAGGCGGATGGAGCAGGTCAAGGCTGCTGTCCTCTCCCTGCTCACCGACGCCTACCGGCGGCGGGATCGCGTGGCGATGGTGGCATTCCGCGGAACCAGTGCCGATGTGGTGCTGCCTCCGACCGGCTCGGTCGAGGTCGCAGCCGCGCGGTTGGCGGAGCTGGCCACCGGCGGTCGCACCCCTCTCGCTGAAGGTCTGTTGGCCGCCAGCGAGGTGCTGCGCCGTGAGCGGTTGCGCGACCCCCGAGTCCGGCCCCTCCTCGTCGTGGTCACCGACGGCCGGGCGACCGCAGGTGCCGACGCCGTTGCCCGCTCTCGTGCGGTGGCCGATCACCTCGCACGCCTCGCGGTCCCGTCCGTCGTCGTCGACTGCGAACAGGGACCGCTGCGGCTCGGGCTCGCGACGTCCCTCGCCGCGCACCTGCGTGCGGAGCACGTGCCCATGGCCCAGGTCAGTGCCGACGGGCTCGTCGACGTCGTGACGGGCCGGGTGGCGTGAACAGCCTGGCGCCGCTCGCGCCCGGCTGCGTGGCCCTCGTCGGAGGCGGTCCCGGAGACGCCGGGCTCATGACGGTGGCCGGCCGCGCGGCGATCGAGCAGGCCGACGTCCTGCTGGTCGACCACCTGGCGCCCTCCGGTGCGCTCGCGTGGGCCGGCTCCGCGGCCGAAGTGATCGACGTCAGCAAGCTGCCGCGCGGCGCCTTCACCTCCCAGGAGCGGATCAACGAGCTCCTCGTCGAGCATGCCCGGGGCGGGCGGCGGGTTGTTCGGCTCAAGGGCGGCGACAGCTTCGTGTTCGGCCGTGGCATGGAGGAGGTGCTCGCCTGCGCTGAGGCGGGCGTCCCCACCCGCGTCATCCCGGGCGTCACCTCCGCGGTCGCGGTCCCGGCCCTCGCCGGCATCCCGGTCACGCACCGCGGTGTCGTACACGGCTTCAGCGTCATCTCCGGCCACGTGCCGCCCGACGATCCCACCTGCGGTCTCGACTATGGCGCGCTCGTCGGCTCCGGGACCAGTCTGGTGGTGCTGATGGGTGTGGCCAACCTGTCGGCGATCGCTGATGAGCTTCTCGTCCACGGTCTGCCCGCGGACACGCCGGCTGCGGTGGTGGCGCGCGGTGGCCACCCGGATCAGGAGGTCCGCGCTGCGTCCCTGGACCGGATCGCCGCTGCTGCAACCGGGATCGAGCCGCCCGCGGTGACCGTGATCGGCGAGGTCGCACGGTTCGCCGTACCCACCCTTGCCCCCTTCCACCCCGCTCTGCTCGAGGAGACCCGCTGATGCCCAAGGGACAGCCGCTCACCATCCCCGACGACGGACTCACCACCCGCCAGCGTCGCAACCGGCCGCTGCTGATGGTCCACACCGGTGAGGGCAAGGGGAAGTCCACCGCCGCCTTCGGGCTGGCGCTGCGCGGGTGGAACCAGGGCTGGAACACCGGGGTCTTCCAGTTCGTGAAGTCGGCCAAGTGGCGCATCGGGGAGCAGACCGTCCTGGAGCGTCTCGGTGAGCTGCACGCCGAGACCGGCGAGGGCGGCCCCGTCGAGTGGCACAAGATGGGCGCCGGCTGGTCGTGGTCGAAGAAGCAGGGTGACGAGGAGGACCACGCGCGCGCCGCAGCGGAGGGCTGGCAGGAGATCAAGCGTCGGCTGGCGGCCGAGGCTCACGACTTGTACGTGCTGGACGAGTTCACCTATCCCATCGCCTGGGGATGGGTCGACGCCGACGATGTCGCGCAGACGTTGCGGGACCGGCCCGGACGTCAGCACGTGGTGGTCACCGGGCGCCGCGCCGCGCCCGCGCTGCTCGACGTCGCCGACCTCGTCACCGACATGACCAAGGTCAAGCACCCGATGGACACCGGACAGAAGGGCCAACGGGGGATCGAGTGGTGACGCTGCCCCGGTTGGTTGTCGCAGCCCCGTCCACGGGACAGGGCAAGACCACGATCGCGACCGGCCTGATGGGTGCCCTGCGCGCGCGGGGCCTCACGGTGTCCGGGCACAAGGTCGGCCCTGACTACATCGACCCCGGGTACCACTCCATCGCCACCGGCCGGCCCGGCCGCAACCTCGACCCGCACCTGGTGGGCGAGGACCTGGTGGCGCCGTTGCTGCGGCACGGTGCCCACGGCGCGGACATCGCGGTCATCGAGGGCGTCATGGGCCTGCATGACGGGCGCCTGGGCACCGACGGCTTCGCCTCCACCGCCCACGTCGCCCGGCTCACGAGGAGCCCGGTGGTACTCGTCGTCGACATCGCCCGGATGTCCAGGTCGATCGGCGCCGTGGTCGCAGGGATGGCGGCGTACGACCCCTCGATCGACGTGGTCGGCGTGATCCTCAACCGCGCCGGTTCGGCCCGGAACGTCGCCGAGGTCGAGCGGTCCGTCCGGTTGCCGGTGCTGGGAGTCGTGCCCCCCGATGATTCCCTGTCCTCGCCCTCACGCCACCTTGGACTCGTCCCGGCGGCGGAGCGCGACGGGATCGAGCGCCTCGTCGAGCGGCTGAGTGACCACGTCGCCGCCCACGTCGATCTCGAGGCGATCCTCCAGGTGGCGCGCGCGGCTCCGGATCTGGACGTCGACCCCTGGGATCCCGCCGCCCAGGTGCGCGTCGTCGGCGGCGAGCCGGTCGTCGCAGTCGCAGGCGGTCGCGCTTTCACCTTCGAGTACGCCGAGACCACCGAGCTGCTCCAGGCTGCCGGGTGCCGGGTGGTCCGTTTCGATCCGCTGCGCGACCGGTCGCTCCCGGGCGGCACGCGCGCTCTCTACCTCGGGGGCGGGTTCCCCGAGCTCTATCTGCGACAGCTGGCCGGCAATCGCTCCCTGGTCCGGGAGATCCGCGAGGCCGTCACGGCGGGCCTGCCGACGGTCGCCGAGTGTGCCGGGCTCCTCTATCTGCTCGATGCCGTCGATGGCGCCGCGATGACGGGCGTGCTGTCGGCCAGCGCGGTCATGAGCGAGCGGCTGACGTTGCGCTACCCGCTCGCCCGCGCCGCAGGAGACAATCTCCTCACCCGCGCGGGTGAGGAGGTCACTGCCCATGAGTTCCATCGCACGGCGCTGACGGGTCCCGTGCGCGGCCACGCCTCGGCGTGGGAGGTCGACGGTGAGTTGGTCGGCGTCGCTTCGCCGACCCTGCACGCGTCGTACCTCCACGTCCACTGGGCCGGTCACCCGCACCTCGCGGACCGGTTCGCGCAGGCCGTCGCCGCTGCCTCCCCGGTGGCGTCATGTCACCAGCCTGGCGCGGTCGTGCCCGCCGACGGCGTCGAAGCGTTGCCCGAGCTGCCCCTGCTGCACCACGGCGACCGAGAGGTGGGTGCCGGCCTGGTCGACTTCGCGGTCAACGTCCATTCCGAGTCCCGGCCACCGTGGCTGGAGGAGGCGCTCGCCGCCGGGGTCCGGGCGTCGACGGCCTACCCGGATCCCACCTCCGCGCGTGCGGCGGTCGCCCGCCGCTACGCGCGTCGCGCCGACGAGGTACTGCTGACCGCCGGTGCGTCCGAGGCGTTCGAGCTGGTGGTCCGGCTCAAGGCGTGGCGCCGTCCCGTCGTCATCCATCCGCAGTTCACCGAGCCCCACGCCGCCCTCGAGCGCGCCGGTCACCAGGTCACCTCTGTCCTCCTGCGCGCGGAGGAGGGTTTCCGCCTGGACCCGGAGCAGGTCCCCGAGGACGCCGACCTGGTCTTCATCGGCAACCCGACCAACCCCACGGGCGTCCTCCACCGGTCGGACGCCATCGAGCGTCTGCGCCGCCCCAAACGCCTGGTCGTCGTGGACGAGGCGTTCATGGACACGGTGGCTGGCGAGCGCGAGTCACTGGCGCACGACCGACGACGCGGCCTGCTCGTGGTGCGAAGCCTGACCAAGCACTGGTCGATCCCAGGCATCCGAGCGGGCTACGTGCTCGGCAACGGACGCACGATCGCGGGGCTCGCCGCGCGGCAGGTGCCGTGGTCGGTCTCCACACCGGCGATCCACGCGACCGTCGCATGCCTCACGCCGAGGGCGGTCGCCGAGGCGGGGGAGCGGGCGCTCCGGATCGCGGAGTGGCGTGCGGTCCTGGTGACCCGTCTTCGCGAGCGCGGTGTGGAGGTGCTCGACTCCGAGTCGTCCTTCGTCCTGGCACGGCTGGGACCGGGCACCCGCGAGGCCCTCCGTCGCCGGGGCGTGGCGGTGCGCCGGGCGGACACGTTCCCCGGACTGGATCCCTCGTGGGCCCGCATCGCGGTGCGGCCACCTGGGACGTGCGCGGAGCTCTATGACGCGCTCGACGCGGTGCGCGCCCTCGCACCCGCGTGAGCAGTGGCCGCGCTCGCGCCCTGGGACTGCTCGCCGGGTTCGTCGCCGACCGGCGCTTCGGCGATCCGCGCCGCGGGCATCCGGTCGCCCTGTTCGGACGCCTCGCCACGCGACTCGAGGAGCGCACGTATGCCGACTGTCGAGGAGCTGGTGTCACGCACGCCCTCGTCCTCACCGGCGCGTGTGCCGCACTCGGCATCGCGGTCGAGCGGTTGGTGCGCGAACGCCCCGCGCTGCAGGCCGCCGCCACGGCGCTCGCGACCTGGACGGTACTCGGAGGGCGCAGCCTGGAGCGCGAGGCGCTGGCCGTGCACGCGTTGCTCGCCCGCGGCGACCTGCCCGGTGCGCGGCAGCGACTGACCCACCTCGTCGGCCGCGACACGTCCCGGCTGTCAGCCGATGAGGTCGCTCGAGCTGTGGTCGAGTCCGTCGCCGAGAACACCTCCGATGCCGTCACGACGCCGCTGTGGTGGGGCGCGGTCGCCGGGGTCCCCGGCCTCCTCGGCCACCGGGCCGCCAACACCCTCGACTCGATGGTCGGGCACCGCAACCGGCGCTACCAGCGGTTCGGGTGGGCCTCGGCCCGGCTGGACGACCTGCTCGGCCTGCCGGGGGCGCGCTACGGCGGGCTGGGGGTGCTGGTCGCCGCCCCGACGCGTGCCTCCGGCGCGTGGCGCGCCTGGCGGCGAGACGCCCGCCAACACCCGAGCCCCAACGCCGGTGTCGTCGAGGCTGCCTTCGCCGGCGCCCTCGGCGTACGGCTCGGAGGAGCCAACACGTACGGCGAGCGGGTCGAGGCGCGCGCGGCCATGGGCGATGGGGCGTGGGTCGGGCCGGCGCACATCCCTGCGGCCACGGACCTGGCTCGTCGAGTCGGGGTGATGGCGCTCGTCGGAGCGGTCGTCGTGCTGGAACTGCGTGGGCGCCGCCGCCAGGCCGGACCGGGGTTCTCAGCCGCGCCGACGGGGGAGTCGTAGCCGGGGCACCGGCCGGCCCGCGACGAGGTGCTCGGACACGATCTCCGCGGCGCCGTCCTCATCGACCTTGCCGTACCAGACGTCATCGGGTTGCACGGAGACCACCGGCGCTTGATTGCACGGGAACTGGCAGCCGGTCTGGGTGAGCAGCACGTCGTCATCATCGAGTCCTGCGTCCATCATCGCCACCACGAGGGCGCGTGCCGATCCCTCGGCCCCAGCCGCCGTGCAGCGGGGGCCTCGACAGACGAACACCTGACGCGTGTGGCCGGGAACGTCCTGCCATGCGGGTGAGGTCAGCCCAGGACCCCCGTCGGTGACGTCGCGCGCGGTGCGGACGAGCTGGTGCCACTGTGCAGGGTCGTCGAGGTACGACGTCGCCGTCGCCACTCGCGGTGCCGGGTCGCCATGGGTGCGCCACCAGTCCGCCGCGATCCGTCGCAGCCACGACACACCGGGCCCGCCCGACCCGCCCGAGACCCCCACGAGGATGACGCGGTGGGTCCCGGCGGCGGCGTATCGGTCCAGGACCGCCCCGAGGGACGGGGCTGCGAGCTGGAGGAAGGCGAGGTCGGCACCGAGGTCTGCCGCCAATGAGCGCAGCGCGGGCAACCGGGCGGCATCGGTGGGGGAGGTCCCGACCAGCACGTGGACGGTGGACGTGGCGGTGGCGGTCATCAGACCTCCTGGGAGGGACCGTCCCACACGACATGGGGGCGGAGGAGTCGGGGATGGGAGCTGACGGTTCCGACGACGCCGTACACCTCCTGGAGGAGCGTGGCGTCCAGGGTCGTGATCACCGGGCCGTCGGCGTGCACGCGTCCATGGCGCAGCACGACGACGTCGTCGCAGTACGCCGCGGCGAGCTCCAGGTCGTGCAAGGCTGCGACGACGGTGAGCCCGAGCTCGCGGGCCAGGCAGAGGAAGCGCAGCTGCTGGCCGAGGTCGAGGTGGTTGGTCGGCTCGTCGAGGAGGAGCACCTGGGGCTCTTGGGCGAGGGTGCGGGCGAGGTGGGCGCGCTGTCGTTCGCCCCCGGACAGGCTGCCCCAACCCCGGTCGGCCAGATCGGCGAGCCCGACGAGCTCCAACGCGCGCGCCACGACGGCCTCGCCGTCGGGATCGTTCCCGCTGCCGCCGAATCGCCCGCAGTGGGGGAGTCGGCCGAGGCCGACGACGTGCCGCACGGAGAGATCGGAGGTGGTGGTCGCGTGCTGCTCGACCAGGGCCACGGTCCGTGCTCGGGCGCGGTGACCGAGATCGGTGAGCACACGGCCGCCGACGCGCACGATCCCCTCGTCGGGGGTCCGCAGCCCCGCCAGGACGTGCAGCAGTGTGGTCTTGCCCGATCCGTTCGGACCCAGCAGACCGGTGACCCGACCACCGTGAGCGAGGAGGTCGACCCGGTCCAAGATGGTGCGGTCGGAGAGGCGGACGGTGAGGCCGGTGGCGAGCACGTCGGGGGTCTCGCCGTGGGCGCACAGCTTGCGATGGGTCATGCGCGGGACCTCCTGGCGAGCAGCCAGACGAGCGCAGGTACACCGATCAGCGCCGTCAGGGCACCGATCGGCACTTCTTGGCGAGGGACGATGGACCGGGCCGCCGTGTCGGCCCAGAGCAGGAGTACGCCACCGGCCAGCGCGGCCGCCGGCAGCACGGCCCGATGCCGGTGTCCGACCACCGGCCG